>QHBZ01000108.1 GCA_003244055.1 Pseudonocardiales bacterium
GCGCACCCGAGCGAGCGCAGACCGTCCTCACAGTGCTGGAACTCGTTGCAGAGCAACCCATCAGTGGATCCGTCATCACAGTGGAGGGATCACGCCTGCGCATTCGGAGTTGCCAATCCGGCCCGAGAGCGGAATCGGCGGCTCGGCGCGCGATCGACAGTAGCTCGCCCTCAACCAAATTCGCGGATGACGGTTCAATCCCACCGAATCCCCTACGGCGGTCCCACCGGGTGAGGCGGGTACCCGTGCCGGTTGTGGCACGGATCACGGCCCGAACTACATCAACGTGCAGATCACCGAGGGCACAGGAGATATCGCAACCCGGCTGGTACGACACCAGAGACGTTAGGGCACGAGGCGCGTTCCTGTTCCGGCTTCCGAAGACAGGAGCGCAGGTTCGAATCTGCCGGGGCACACAAGAGAACTGCGAACCAGCAGGTTTGCGTTTCTACGCTGATCATTCAGCGTGTTTGGCGCTCGCGGAGGTAGTTGTAGCGGGTCGTCTCCGGGTAGCTCCCCGAGCGCAGCGACAGGTCCCAATCGCGGCAGAACCCGGCCCAGGTCATCGACAGACCCGCAGTGAGCTTGTCCAAGTCGAGTAGCGGCATGTGCGATCTACCTCGAGACAAGGTGTCGCTGAGCGGCGTGCTTGACTCGAAAGCCGAACCTAGATCATAAAAGAAGGGTCTTCGCAGGCGCTGACCTGCGAAGACCCTTCAAAACCGTCGGGACGACAGGATTCGAACCTGCGACCCCTTGACCCCCAGTCAAGTGCGCTACCAAGCTGCGCCACGTCCCGGCCACGCCCTCTCGGGCGCCTACACAGCCTAGCGCAGTCAAGACGGCTAGCTCAGGGCCACCGCTTCATTGAGCAGTCGGTGCAGTGCCTCAGCGGAGGGCACTCCCTCTAGCCGCCGCCCGTCGACGAGGAGCGTGGGCACGGTGGTGATCTCCAGCTCCCGCGCCCGGCGCAGCGACTCCTGGTGCGCCTCGGCGTAGCGGCCGGACTCCAGCGCCGCGCGGAAATCGTTGGCGTCTAGGCCTAACTCCGCGGCGACGTCTGCCAGGACCTCTATTCGCCCGATGTCGCGCTGCTTGACGAAGAAGGCCCGGAAGATCCGCTCCGTGTAACGCCGTCCAAGGCTGCGTTGCGCGGCATAGGCGAAGCCCTCGAAGGCGAGGCGACTGTAGGGCTGCGGGGACACCCGGGGCAGCACTATCGGGACGCCCATGCGCTCGGCCATCGGGTAAACGACCTGCTGCCAGGTCGACTGCAGGTAGTCGCCTTCGGGCCGCAGCGTCGGCGTGGGTTCTGGTCGCAGCTCGAAGGGTCGCCAGGCGATCTGCACGTCACCGCCCTCGACCGCGTCCGCGAGCGGCTGCTCAGCGAGATAACAGAAGGGGCAGACGAAATCAGAGAACACCTCAATCGTGGTACGCACACCACACCTTTCGGTCGAGTCGTGGCCGTGCTTCCAGCTTGCCCCCGCCGCGAGCAACGGTCCAAAGGTCGTGACCGACATCTCTGTTATCGGGACCGCCGCTCCCGGACTCGGACCGAGATGCGCACGGGGCTGCCGGTGAAACCGAACGTCTCCCGGAGCCGCCGTTCCAGGAATCGGCGGTAACCGGCCTCGAGGAAGCCTGTGGTGAACAGCACGAAGGTAGGCGGCCGGGTGCCGGCCTGGGTGGCGAAAAGCACCTTGGGCGGCCGCCCTCCGCGTACCGGCGGCGGTGTCGCGGCGATCACCTCGGACAGCCACGCGTTGAGCTGCCCGGTGGGCACCCGCCGGTCCCAGGATTCCAGGGCGGTACGCAGGAATGGGGCGATCTTGCTGACTGATCGGCCGGTGAGCGCCGAGATGTTCACCCGCTGTGCCCATTGCACCCTGGCCAGATCGCGATCCAGCTCCCGGGTCAGCTCACGGCGTCGGTCCTCGTCGACCAGGTCCCACTTGTTGAACGCCACCACCAGCGCCCGACCGGACTCCATCACCGAGGTGATCACCCGCTGATCCTGCTCGGTGATCGGCTCACCGGCGTCGATGAGGACCACCACCACCTCGGCCGCCTCGATCGCCGCGCGGGTGCGCAGCGAGGCGAAGTACTCGGTGCCACTGGCGGTCCGCACCCGCTTGCGCAGGCCGGCGGTGTCCACGAACCGCCACGTCTCGCCATCGAGGTCCACCAGCGAGTCCACCGGATCCACCGTGGTGCCGGCGACCTCGTGCACCACCGACCGCTGCTCACCCACCAACCGGTTGAGCAGGCTCGACTTGCCCACGTTGGGTCTGCCGACCAGCGCGACCCGACGCGGTCCCCCAGGGCGAGCGGCGAGATCCCGCGGTGCGGAGGGCAACACCTCCAGCACGGCGTCGAGCAGATCGCCGGTGCCGCGACCGTGCAATCCACTCACCGGGTGTGGCTCGCCCAAACCTAACGACCACAGCGCCGCGGTGTCGGCGACCGCCCGCTCGTCATCCACCTTGGTCGCAGCCAGCACCACCGGAGTGGCCGATCGGCGCAGCACCCGCGCCACCGCCTCCTCCGCCGCCGTCGCCCCCACCATGGCGTCGACCACCAGCAGAACCGCGTCCGCGGTGCGCATCGCGAGCTCCGCCTGCGCGGCCACCGCCGCCTGCAGACCACGCGCGTCGGCCTGCCATCCCCCGGTGTCCACCAGGGTGAACCGGCGCCCATTCCACAGCGCGTCATAGGCCACCCGGTCCCGGGTCACCCCCGGTACGTCCTGCACCACCGCCTCGCGGCGCCCCAGGATCCGGTTGACCAGCGTCGACTTGCCCACGTTGGGGCGACCGACCACGGCGAGCACCGGCTGCTCAAGCGTCACATCCGCGTCGGCGTCGAGACCCTCGTCCTCGTCCAGCGCCGCCCATTCAGCCTCGTCGGACCAGATCCCGTCGCCGGGCGCCACACTGCTCATCACGCTCTCTCCGTTCGGGCCGCACCTGGCCGGCCCAGGCAGCGGATCGCATCCAGCTCGAGGACCAGCGCGGCCAGCCGGTTACGTATCTCGGTGGTGGCGGTCGTCAATGCGGTTCGTCCCTTGCCCGGAGGCACCGCGAACGGTTGCCCGATCAGGACATCGACAGCCGGCCGGAACCGGCGGTCGCTACCCGCAGGTCGGCGGGTGCCGCGGATCGCCACCGGCAGCATCCTCGCCCCCCCAGCCCGGGCCAACCACGCGGCGCCGTGCTGCGCGCTGGCCACATCGCCCGTCCCGCGGGTGCCCTCCGGGAACACCACCACCACACCGCCATGACGCAGCAGCCGGACCGCGGTGAGCAGCGGTGCACGGTCGACCTCGCCGCGGCGCACCGCCAACTGCCCGATCCGGGGTAGTACCCAGCCGAGCGGTCCACGGAACATCTCCTGCTTGATCAGGAACGAACTGCGCCGCCCCAACAGCCCGTACAACAGCGGGCCGTCGACCATGGCGCTGTGGTTGGCCACCACCACAACGGGTCCGGTCGCTGGAATCCGCTCCCGATGCCGCACTCGCAGCCGGTAACCGACGTAGAAGCACCAAATACCGATCCAGCGGGTGAAGCCCTGTAACCATCGCCAGGTGCCCGGCGGCAACTCCTCCTGAGCCGGGTACTCGGGGATCAGCCCAGATGTCACGTCCGGCCCCGAACTGCCAGGACGACCAGTCCACGCGCGACGGCCAGCTCGTGCAGCCTACCCAGCACGGCTTCGATGTCCAATGCGGTGGTATCCAGCTCAACGGCATCCTCGGCGGCGCACATCGGCGAGGTAGCCCGGGTGGAGTCGAACCGGTCGCGACGCTCGACGGCGCGACGGACCTCGGCCAGGTCCTCGACACCATCCTGGGCGGCTCGACGCGCCGCTCGCTGCGCCGCGGTCGCGGTGAGAAAGACCTTCAGCGGCGCGTCGGGTACCACCACCGTCCCGACGTCGCGTCCCTCCACGACGATTCCGCCGCCGCCGGCCGTGGCGTCGGAGATGATCCGGCGCTGCTGAGCCACGAGCAGTCCACGCACCTGGGACACCGCGGAGACCGGGCTCACCGCAGTCGTCACCGCCGAGCCACGGATCTCCCGGGAGACGTCCTCGCCTTCCAACAGCACGCTGGAGCTGTCCGGGTCAGTGCCCACCTCGATGCGGCTCCGGGCCACCACCTCCGACACCGCAGTGGCGTCGGAGGTGTCGACGCCTGCTCGCAAGACGCCGAGCGCGGCGGCTCGATACATCGCCCCGGTATCGAGATACCTGGCACCTAGCCACGCCGCCAGCCGGCGAGCCACGGTGGACTTCCCGGTACCGGCTGGCCCATCCACCGCCACCACGCCGCGCAATCCGTCGCCTCGCTGCACCCGGCTGACCTCCAGACTCGTTACCCAGCCCATTCTGCCCGCCCCAGCCTCCGAGACCGAGCCGTGGGGCCGGCCGGGCGAAAAGCCCGCGCAGTCTGTCGGTGCCGCGGGATACCGTCGCACCCAGCGAGGATCCCCATCGAGGAGGCGGTATGTCCGCACTGGCGGTTGAGGCCGAGGGCCTGGTGAAGACCTTCGGGTCGACCCAGGCTCTCGACGGCATCGACCTGCAGATTCCCCAGGGCACCGTGTTGGGCCTGTTGGGGCCCAACGGCGCCGGTAAGACGACTGCCGTCCGCATTCTCAGCACATTGCTGCGACCGGATGCCGGATGGGCACGGGTGGCGGGTATGGACGTGCTCACGGATCCGCACGGGGTGCGCGGCAAGATCGGGCTGTCCGGGCAGTACGCGGCAGTCGATGCGAACCTCACCGGATTCGAGAATCTGTACATGATCAGCCGGCTGTACGGGATGCCCCGGAGCCGGGCCCGGGCCCGCGCCCGGGCCCTGATCACCCGGTTCCGCCTCGACGAAGCCGCCGAGCGGACCGCGAAGACCTACTCCGGAGGCATGCGCAGGCGGCTTGACCTAGCCGGTGCGCTGGTCGCCAACCCCCAGGTGGTCATGCTCGATGAACCCACCACCGGGTTGGACCCGCGCGGTCGGCTCGACACCTGGGAGGTGATCTCGGAACTGGTCGCCGACGGCGCCGGCGTGCTGCTCACCACGCAATACCTGGAGGAAGCCGACCAGTTGGCAGATACCATCGCGGTGATCGACCGCGGACGGGTGATCGCCCGTGGAACCTCCGACCAGCTCAAGGCACAGGTCGGCGGGGAGCGCTTGGAGATGGTCCTCGACCACGCCGCGGACCTGCCCGAGGTGGCTGTGGTGCTCGCCGAGATCGGCAGCGGGCAACCCACACTCGACGCCCAGAGTCGCCGGATCAGCATCGTCGTGGACGGCGGTGCGAAGTCACTGATCGAGGCACTGCGACGGCTGGATCTGCAGAGCATTCCCGTGCAGGACGTCGGTCTGCACAGACCAACCCTGGACGACGTGTTCCTGAAGCTGACCGGGCACGCCGCGGAGAGCGGAGCCACCCCATGACAGCCGTGGCCACCTCGGTGCTGCGCGACAGCAGCATCATCACCTGGCGCAACCTGCTGAACATTCGCCGGATCCCGGATCTGCTGCTGGGCGCCACCGTGCAGCCGATCATGTTCGTATTGCTCTTCGCCTACGTCTTTGCGGGCAGTCTGGGGGGCGCCGCTTACCGGGAGTTTCTCATCGGCGGGATCTTCGCCCAGACGGTGGCATTCAATGCCGCGTTCACCACGATGGGGCTGGCCAACGACTTGCACAAGGGCATCATCGACAGGTTCCGCTCGCTGCCGATATCGCGGCTCGCCGTGATCCTGGGACGAACCACCTCAGACCTCGCCGTCAACGCGATCACTCTGGTGGTCATGAGCCTGACCGGTTTGCTGGTCGGTTGGCGGATCCACAGCGGGTTCGCATCCGCCGCGGCCGGTTACCTGATGCTGTTGCTGTTCGCCTTCGCGATGTCGTGGGTGGGGGCGCTGGTCGGGCTGTTGTGCCGCACCGTGGAGGTGGCCCAAAGCGCGGGCTTGATCTGGCTTTTCCCACTCACGTTCATCTCCTCGGCCTTCGTGCCCACCGGGAACATGCCCGGGGTTCTGAAAGTAGCGGCCGAATGGAATCCGGTCACCGCGGTCGCCGATGCCAGCCGCGAACTGTTCGCCAACACGGTGCCGGCCACGTTTCCCCCGCCGGGGGGCTGGCCCGGCGAACATTCGGTGCTCTATGCGGTGCTGTCCTCAGTCGCCATCATTGCGGTGTTCGCACCACTGACCGTCGTGCGCTACCGCAGGGTGGCCCGACGGTAGCCGGGCCCGGCGGCTACCGGCCGACCGCGCGGTTGAGGGCTCCGACCTCAGGGCGCGACAACACCCGGACCGTGCCGGGACGCTGCTCACCGAGGCGGACATCGGCGATGGCGGTACGCACCAACCGCAGCACCGGGTGCCCGACCTCGGTGAGCAGCCGGCGCACGATGTGCTTGCGGCCCTCGTGCAGCACCACCTCGACCAGCGCCTTGCCAGGCATGGCCTGCACGACCCGGAATCCGTCGACCACCACCGGACCGTCGTCGAAATGCACTCCGGCGCGCAAAGTCCGGCCCAGCGACCGGGGTACCGGACCGGGCACCTCGGCAAGGTAGGTCTTGAGCACTCGGTAAGAAGGGTGCATCAGCCGGTGCGCCAGGTCCCCGTCGTTGGTCAACAGCAGCAGGCCCTCAGTGTCCGCGTCAAGGCGGCCGACGTGGAACAGGCGCTGCGCCCGGTCGGCCACATAGTCGCCGACACAAGGCCGGCCGCGATCGTCGGACATCGTGGAGTGCACACCGCGCGGCTTGTTCAACGCCAGGTGCTCCACGTCGGAACGCAGTTCCAACCGCATTCCGTCGACGTGGATGACCGCGCTGGCGGGGTCGACTCGCACGCCCATCTCGCGCACCACGACCCCGTCGACCTGGACCCGGCCGCGGGCGATCATCTCCTCGGCGGCACGTCGGGAGGCGACCCCAGCCTGAGCGAGCACCTTGTGCAGCCGTGGCAACCCAGGGGTTGATTGAGAGTCAGCCTTCGACTGGCACATCACCTGAGCCATCGCCTTAGATTGGGACATCGTCTTAGCAGGGGACATCTTCAATAGTGTCGATATCGGGTAACAGGGGGGCGATCGGGGGTAGGTCCTCCAATGAGGACAGCCCGAGCCGCTCCAGGAAAAGCTCCGTCGTGCGGTAAAGCACACCGTGGGTCTCCGGGTCAGTCCCGACTTCCTCGATCAAACCCCGGACCAGCAGCGTTCGCATCACCCCGTCAACGTTCACCCCGCGTACCGCAGCGACTCTCGAGCGGGTGACCGGCTGCCGGTAGGCCACGACCGCCAGGGTTTCCAGGGCCGCGCGGGTGAGCTTCGCACGCTGCCCATCCAGCAACAACCGCTCCACGAACGGCGCATAAACATCGCGGGTGTGCAACCGCCATCCCTGCGCGACCTGCCGCAGGTCGATTCCGCGACCGCCGCCAGCGTAGCCGTCCCGCAGCCGTTTCAGCGCCACTACCACGCGAGTCACCGGTTGACCCAGCGCGCTGGCCAGCACGTCCTCGCCCGCCGGGCAGTCCACCACCAGCAGCAGCGCTTCCAGTGCGGCGTCGAGCTCACCGTCGCCGAGCAGCGCCGGCAGCGTGTCGGTCGCGGCGGATGGTTCCATCAGCGCGGTTTCGTTCACCGGTAATCCTCGTCATCTTGCCCATCGTTATTCGGTTTCTCGTCCGAGTCGGTGACCGCAGCGGAATGCTGCGCACCGCCCGTCCACCGAACGCACAGCTCACCCAGCGGATCGACCTGGTCGAAGACCACCACTGCGGCACGGTACAGATCCAGCAACGCCAGGAAACGAGCGACCACCTCTCTGGTGTGTCCGCAGTCGGCGACCAAACTGCGAAAGCTCGCCTGACCTTCGCGCTCCAGCCTGCTAAGTAGCAGGGCTGCGTGCTCGCGCACCGACACCTGGGGAGTGTGTAGGTGCTCCAGCGACACCGTCGGTGGCGGTGGTTTCGGCCCGAACACCGAGGCCGCGATCTCGGCGAACCGAGCAGCGTCGACCCCGAGCAGCACCTCTGGCAGCAAACCGGCAAACCGCTCTTCGAGCGCCACTGACCTGGGATAACGGCGCATCGCCGCCGATTCGAGCTCAGCGAACAGCGCCGCGACCTGCTTATAGGCACGATACTGCAGCAGCCGGGCGAACAGCAGGTCCCGCGCCTCCAGTAGCGCGAGGTCCGCCTCGTCCTCGACCTCGGCCGACGGCAACAAGCGGGCCGCCTTGAGGTCCAGCAACGTGGCCGCGACCACAAGGAACTCGGTGGTCTCGTCCAAGTCGAAAGACTCGCCCAGAACCCGCAGGTGGGCGATGAACTCGTCGGTCACCTGGTGCAGAGAGACCTCGGTCACGTCCAGCTGATGCTGCGAGATGAGCTGCAACAGCAGATCGAACGGGCCTTCGAAGTTGTGCAGCCGCACCGTGAAACGACCGGATGAAACAGGGGCGGACACCATCAGTTCCGATGATTCGACCCTGCAGGCAGGTCTCATCGCGCGATCACTTCGCGGGCCAGGGTGCGGTAGGAGTTCGCACCGGCGGATTTCGGTGCCCACCGGGTGATCGGCTCTCCCGCAACGGTGGTCTCCGGGAACCGGACTGTCCGGCTGATCACGGCATCGAACACGGTATCGCCGAAAGCCTCTACGACTCGGGCCATCACCTCGCGGGCGTGCAGGGTGCGCGGGTCGTACATCGTGGCGAGGATGCCGACGATCGTCAGATCGGGGTTGAGGCGCTCGCGCACCTTGTCGATGGTATCCATCAGCAAAGCGACTCCGCGCAGGCTGAAGAACTCGCACTCCAGCGGGATCAGCACACCATCCGCGCAGGCCAGCGCATTAATGGTGAGCAGACCCAACGACGGCTGGCAGTCGACCAGGATGAAATCATAGTTCGGTACCAGCGGGCGCAGAGCTCGCCCGAGCGCCTGCTCGCGGCCCACCTCGGTCACCAGTTGCACCTCCGCGGCGGACAGGTCGATGTTGCTGGGTAGCAGGTCCATGCCCGGAACCGACGTCGGCCGGACGACCTCGCCCATCGAGACGCCCTGGTCCATGATCAGGTTGTAGACGGTGCGGTCCAGGTCATGCGAGGACATCCCGAGCCCGACCGACAGGGCGCCCTGCGGATCGAAGTCGACCAGCAGTACCCGGCGACCGTACTCGGCGAGCGCGGCGCCGAGGTTGATCGTCGATGTGGTCTTGCCGACGCCGCCTTTCTGGTTGCAGATCGCCAGAACCCGGGCCGGGCCGTGCCGATCCAGTGGAGGTGGCTGCGGCACCACGCGGTGCCGGCGCCCGACGGGATCGACCCCGTCGCCAGGTGCGCCATCGTCGGTTGCTCCGGTGGCGGGGGAGATCAGCGCGGCAGGCTCGACCAGCGGCTGTTGCGCGGATGCCCAGGTCGACATGAAACCGATCCCCCTTCCGAGCGAATGGTTTGGGCAGCGTAGCTGCCCCCGTGAGTGGGGATGTCAGTGATAGCTCGCATCCCCACTCACAAGGCGTCAGCCTCTCGCCCGCGGATGGGCAGTGACGTAGACCTCACGCAGGTTGTCCACCGTCACCAGCGTGTAGACCTGCGTCGTGGTCACCGAGGCGTGGCCGAGCAGTTCCTGCACCACCCGCACGTCGGCGCCACCCTCCAGCAGGTGGGTCGCAAAGGAGTGCCGCAGGGTGTGCGGTGATACCACGGCTGCGATCTCGGTGCGCGCCGCGGCGTCGCGCAGCACCGCCCAGGCGCTCTGCCGGGACAAGCGGGCACCGCGGGCGTTGAGGAACACCGCGGGCAGACCCCGCCCGCGGGCAGCGAAGGTGGGACGCCCACGGACCAGGTAGGCGTCCACCGCGGCCAGCGCCGGCCGGCCCACCGGGACCAGCCGCTGCTTGCCGCCCTTGCCGCGCAGCAGCACGGTGCGAGCCGGGCCGTCGACGTCGTCGAGGTCCAGCCCGACTGCCTCGGAGATCCGTGCACCGGTGGAGTACAGAAATTCCAGCAACGCCCGGTCGCGCAGGCAGCGAGGGCCCCCGTCTGCGGGGAACACCTCGAGCAACCGCAGCACGTCGTGCACACCGAGGGCCTTGGGCAGCCGTTTCGGCGGGCTCGGGGGGTGGACTTCGGCCGAGACGTCAGCCGGCACCACCCCCTCCCGGAGGGCGAACCGGTGCAGACCGCGGGCCGCGACCAGCGCCCGGGCCGCGGAGGACGCCGCCAGCGGCCGGTATCCACCGGCTCCCTCCCGCAACGCGGCGAGGAAGCCGGTGACCTGGTCCTCGCGCACCCCGGCGAGCCCCGTGACCCCGGTCGACGCCAGGTGGGCGGCGTAGCGGCGCAGGTCGCGGGCATAGGAATCCAGCGTGTTGGGTGACGTGCCGCGTTCCACCGCAAGGTGATCCAGATAATCAGCGATCACGGCAGCCAGCGCGGGCGGCAGCACGCCATCGTGGTGAGCGACCGAAGGGGAGTCGACGGTCGAAGGGACCAGGCCGGTACTCACCCGAGTTCCCCGGCCAGCGGCAGGTACTCAAGGCCGTGCGCCCTGGCGACTTCAGCGGATACCACCGCGCCCCGCGCCACATTGACCCCCCGGGCCAGCGCCGGGTCGTCTTGCACCGCTTGCCGCAGGCCCTTGTCGGCAAGCGCGCAGATGTAGGGCAGCGTGACATTGGTCAGCGCATAGGTGGAGGTGTGCGGTACCGCACCCGGCATGTTGGCCACGCAGTAGAACACCGAGTTGCCCACGGTGAAGGTGGGGTCTGCATGCGTTGTGGGCCGCGAGTCAGCGAAGCAGCCACCCTGGTCGATGGCGATGTCCACCAGCACCGATCCTGGGCGCATCCGGCCGACCAGGTCATGGCTGACCAGGGTCGGGGCCTTCGCGCCGGGTCGTAGCACGGCCCCGATCACCAGGTCCGCCCACAGGCACGCCTTATCCACCTCATAAGCGTTCGAGGCGATGGTCTGCAGGTGGCCCCGGTACCCGAAGTCAATCTCCCGCAACCGGTTGATGTTCGTATCGAGCACCACCACCTCGGCCTGCAAGCCCAGCGCGATGGTGGCGGAGTTCATCCCCGCCACCCCGGCACCGAGCACCGCAACCTTCCCGGCGGGCACCCCGGAGACGCCGCCGAGCAGCACCCCACGGCCACCCTGCATGCGTTCCAGGCAGTGCGCTCCCACCTGCGGGGCCATCCGCCCGGCGACCTCGCTCATCGGGGCCAGCAGCGGCAGCGATCCATCAGCCAACTGCACGGTCTCGTAGGCGATGGCGTCGATCCCGGCGTCGATCAACGCGGCCGTGCACTCCATCGATGCGGCCAGATGCAGGTAGGTGAAGAGAATCTGCCCCTTGCGCATCCGGTGGTATTCCGGCGCCACCGGCTCCTTCACCTTGAGCACCAGCTCGGCCGCGGCCCACACATCGTCGGCCTGTGCCACGATGCGGCCACCCGCGGCCAGGTAAGCTTCGTCGGGAAAAGCGCAGCCGACCCCGGTGTCGCGTTCGATCAACACGTCATGCCCACGGCGGGTCAACTCGTGCACCCCAGCAGGCGTGAGCGCCACCCGGTACTCGTGGACCTTCAGCTCCCGTGGAACACCGATCTTCACCTGCGCGTGCCTCCCTGCTCTGCCCTAGTCGGTGGTCGAAGACTACGGCCGTTGACGCGGCCCGGAGGCTCTTCGCCACGCCACAAAGGTGGCGGCCACGGATCGTGTCCCGCCGGACTCATCCCAGCCCAGCAGAGGACGGTGCCTCCGCCTGTATCCGCAGCCGAGGGCGGGGTGAAAGCACAGAAATACCTGTGCGGCGGATCCATTCGACACAAAATGTGCGTCTAATGTGATTTGCTTAACCCGATCAGTGGTTTTTTCAAACACCTTCGCACAGTCCAGATTACGCTGCGTACAGAGGCAGTGCCACACGGGAGTTCCCATGACACAGGTACTCGAATCTGATCTAGATGCGTTCCGGGCATCATTTCCGGGACATGTGATCACGGCGCCGGAAGGCGCCGCCTACAACTCGGCACGGTCGCTGTGGAACGGTTGCTTCGACCACTACCCCGCAGTGATCGCCCGCTGCTTCGGGCCTGCCGACGTCGCCGCCGCCATCGCGTTCGCCCGGCAGCAAGGCCTCGAGATCTCGGTGCGCGGCGGCGGGCACAGCTTTTCCGGCGTCTCCGCCGCGGATGGCAGCCTGATGATCGACTTGAGCCAGCTGCGCGAGGTCATCGTCGATCCGGTCGCCCGGCGGGCGAGTTGCGGAGGCGGGGCCACCGGGGCAGACCTCGACGCGGCCTGCCAGGAGCACGGCTTGGCGGTCACTTCAGGCACGGTCAGCCACACCGGTGTGGCCGGTCTCACCCTGGGAGGTGGGTTCGGTTGGCTGAGCAGAACCATGGGCCTGAGCATCGACAACCTGGCCGCGGCGGAGGTCGTGCTTGCCGACGGTCGCTGCGTCCGGGCGTCTGAGGAGGACCACCCGGACCTGTTCTGGGCACTGCGCGGTGGCGGCGGCAACTTCGGCGTTGTGACGAAGTTCGAGTACCGGCTGCAGCCGATCGGCCCCGAGGTGCACGTCGCTCTGTTCTTCTGGTCGCTCGACCGCAGCGTTGAGGCGCTGCGGCTCTGCCGCGACGCGAGCGTGGACTTACCGAGGGGCGCCTCCAGCATCATCGCTGGCGGGCTCAGCGCGCCGCCGGCGCCGTTCGTGCCTGAGCAGTACCACTTGGCACCAGGAAACGCGTTGATCGTGGCCGGGTTCTCCTCGGCCGAGCAGCACAAGCGGCTGATCGATCCGATCAGAGCCGCGCTGCCGCCGCTGTTCGAGTTCGTCACGCCGATGCCCTACACAGCGCTGCAGCAGATGCTCGACGACTCCGCCCCCTGGGGCATCCATGCCTATGACAAGTCGCTCTACCTCGACGACTTGTCCAACGAGGCGATCGACGTGGTCGCCAAGCACCTCCCGCACAAGAACTCGCCCATGTCGTTCATGCCGATCTTCCCGATGGGTGGCGCCTACCGAGACGTCGAAGACAGCGCCACGGCCTTCGGCGGTAGCCGCACGGCTCGCTTCAACTTTGATATAGCGGCAATTGCGCCGAACGCGGAGCTGCTCGCGGCCGACCGGGCCTGGGCGCGGGCCCTGTGGGACGCCCTACGCCCGCACGCCAACGAGTCAGCCGGCTATGTCAACCTCATGTCGGAATATGAGGAGGACCGGATTCGGTCCACCTACGGCCCAGCCAAGTACGACCGGCTGGCGCGGATCAAAGCCGACTACGACCCGGACAACGTGTTCCACCTGAACGCGAACATCAAGCCAGCACCGACCGGCTGACGGCTCCGATCGCCTCTCGAGCCAAAATCTCAGCCGCGACGATCGGCGAAGCGGGTCGGGCGGTCTGGCCACGACGCGTCGACCGGCCGCGGCTGGGCAGTCCCCACCAGTACAGCCCGCGCGGCGAGCAGCCCGGCGACTGCCGGCGCGCTGATGATCTCACCGGCCAGCACCTGGCGCACCGCCTCGACCAGTGGCAGCCGGACGACGTCCAGGTCTGCCTCCTCGTCGTCGGGACCGGTGGGTCGGCCACCCTCGGCCAACCCGCGCGCCAGATAGATTCGCACCACCTCGTCGCTGAATCCGGGCGACGGCGCGATGTCGACGAGCACCGACCACTCCCGGGCGGTGAAGCCGGTCTCCTCCAGCAGCTCCCGCTGGGCCGCCGCCACCGGCTCCTCCCCCGGCGCGTCGAGTAACCCGGCAGGCAGCTCCCGCATCCGGCGGCCCACCGGGTGCCGGTACTGGTCGATCATCACCACCGAGGTGTCATCGTCTAGCGGCAGGACTGCCACCGACCCGGGATGCTCGACGACCTCGCGCCCGACGGTCCGGCCACCGGGCATCCGCACCTGGTCCAGCCGCAGCGCGAGGACCCGGCCGACGTGCAGTGTGTCGCTGCCGGATACCTCGAAATCGTGCGGTGAGCTCACCGAAGCCTCGCCGGCATCTCAACCGGCAACCAGTCCGCAGCCCGGTAGTTCAGCGCGGCCGCGACGAAGGCGACGAACAATGGGTGTGGACGGGTCGGCCGGCTGGCGAGCTCGGGATGGGCCTGGGTGCCGACGAAGAACGGATGCGTGCGCTGCGGCAGCTCGACGAACTCGACCAGATGGCCGTCCGGCGACGTCCCGCTGATCGCCAGGCCGGCACCGGCGAGCTTGTCCCGGTAGGCGTTGTTCACCTCATAGCGGTGCCGGTGCCGCTCGCGAACCTCGGTCGTGCCGTACGCCCGGGCCACCACCGAGCCCGGCTCCAGCGATGCTGGGTAACCACCCAGCCGCATCGTCCCACCCATGTCACCTTGACCGGCGACGATATCCGCCTGATCGGCCATGGTGGAGATCACCGCATGCGCCGAGGTCGGGTCGAACTCCGTCGAACCGGCACCGTCGAGCCCGGCCAGGTTGCGAGCGGCCTCGATCACCATGCACTGCAGGCCCAGGCACAGACCCAGCGCCGGGATCCCGTGGATGCGGGCATGGTGAATCGCCCCGATCTTGCCCTCGATCCCGCGCACTCCGAATCCGCCGGGCACCAGCACCCCATCCACCCCGGCCAGCGCGGCCTCCGCGCCCGCGAGGGTCTCGCAGGTGTCCGAGGGCACCCAGCGGATCTCGACCCTGGCTCGGTGCGCGAAACCTCCGGCGCGCAGCGCCTCGGTCACCGACAGGTAGGCATCCGGCAAGTCGACGTACTTGCCTACCAGGGCGATCCGCACCACCTCCGTCGGTGCGTGCACCCGGTCGAGCAGATCCCCCCACTCCGTCCAGTCCACGTCGCGGAAGGGCAGCCCGAGCCGCCGCACCACGTAGGCATCCAGGCCCTCGGAGTGCAACACCTTGGGGATGTCATAAATGGACAGCGCGTCCGGCGCCGCGACCACCCCGTCGATATCCACGTCCGACATCAGCGCGATCTTGCGCTTGAGCGCGTCCGGGATCTCCCGGTCAGCGCGGCAGACCAGGGCGTCGGGCTGGATACCGATGTTGCGCAAGGTGGCCACGGAGTGCTGGGTCGGCTTGGTCTTCAGCTCACCGGAAGGGGCAAGGTAGGGCACCAGAGAGACGTGCAGGAAAAAGCAGTTGTCCCGGCCGACGTCGTGGCGCACCTGGCGAGCCGCCTCCAGAAACGGCAGCGACTCGATGTCCCCGACGGTGCCGCCGATCTCGGTGATCACCACATCCGGTGGACGATCATCGTCGCCGGGCTCGGACATCGCCAGGATCCGGGACTTGATCTCGTCGGTGATGTGCGGGATCACCTGCACGGTATCGCCGAGGTACTCCCCTCGCCGCTCCTTGGCGATCACCGCCGAGTAAACCTGGCCGGTGGTGACATTGGCTTTACGACCGAGGTTGCGGTCCAGGAACCGCTCGTAGTGCCCGATGTCCAGATCGGTCTCGGCGCCGTCATCGGTGACGAACACTTCACCGTGCTGGAACGGGTTCATTGTCCCAGGGTCGACGTTGAGGTAGGGATCCAGCTTTTGCATGGTCACCCGCAGCCGGCGGGCGGTCAACAGCTGGCCCAGGCTCGACGCAGTGAGTCCCTTACCCAGTGAGGAGGCGACGCCCCCGGTGACGAACAGGTACCTGGTTGGGCTGGCGGGCTTGACCAAGACCTTCTCCCGTGGTCCGGACCGGCCATTCGATTCGACCGGTTGCGATGCAGCTGGCGGCATGCCGCCGACCACGGAACCTCACGGTAACACTACCGGCGGTGGTCACGAAGCACCGCCTCGCCGATCAGCCCTGGATCGCGGGAACCATGGCCTGTGCGTTGCCGCCGGTACCGTAGCGCCCGGCATGTCCTTGCGCCTGCTCGGCCAGTGCCAAAACGGTCACCACCCGCCCCGCCGCGGTGCTCACGTCATCGACGGTGGACAGCACGGAGGCTGCCGCGGTGTCTGCCCGCACCACGCCGATCGGACCATTACCGTCGGCTGACCCCGGCCTACCGGCGAGCACCGCGCCGGCACCGGCGTGATCGAGTTGGGTGGCGAACCGGGCCAGGATGCCAGCCCGATCCCCGCTACCGTTGCCGCGATTCGCGCCGCCGGTGAGTACGACAACAAGCTGAGACGGCAGCACCCGCGGGCCGGCGTGGACGAAGCCACCGTCGCCGAGCCCGGCGAGCACCGCAGTGGTCTCCGCCGGGGTGGCCTGCGCCTTGCCGTTGTTCGGGTTGATCAGCAGCAGCGAGCCGAGCAGGCCGCCGGCCAGCGTCCCGGCGTCCGACGCGGTAGGCAGCCGCAGCCCGGCCGGTAGCAAACGGGTGGAAAGCTCGCTGAGCTGGTCGGAGCGGGAGGGATCGGTGAATGCGTCGGTGAGCTGCAGCTCACCGGTGACGGTGGCGCCAGCGCTGCTCAACAGCCCGGTCAGCGCATCGCGGTCGGCCGGAGCGGCATCTGCCGTGGTGACCAGCACCACGGAGCGGCCACGCAGGGCGCCGCTGACGATGCGCGGACCGACCGCCGCACCGAAGGTATCCGCGTTGGCCAACTGGGCATTCAACGCGTTGCGCTGGGCCTGGAGATCACTCACCTGGCGACCCAGGTCATCCCGGTTGGAGCTGAGCCCGGACAGCAACCGATCGCTGATGGCGGTGGACCCGAGCACCACCCCGAGGGCAAGCGCCAGGAAGACGGCGGCGATGGAGACCACGTGATACCGCAGTGAGATCACGGTCTATACCAATCCCTTGACCCAGGAGACGAGGTCGTCCCACGTACCGCCGACCAGGACGCCGTAGGCGCCACCGATGTTGGAGACCAGCAGCGCCGCGACCACCGCGGCGAGCGCCGCGGCAACGATGAGCAGCACGGCGCCTGCCGAGACCCGGCTGCGATACAGCGCGGCGGCGGCATGGCCGTCGATGAGTTTGCTACCCAACCTCAGGCGGGTGAGGAAGGTCGACGGGTTGGACCCAGACCGCCCCCGGTCGAGGAACTCGTGCAAGGTGGCCTGGAACCCGACGGCGACCACCAATTCGGCGCCGTGCGCCTCGGCCAGCAGCAGGGCGAGATCCTCTGGGTTGCTCACCGCGGGGAAGGTCACCGCGCCGATTCCCAGATCCTGGATCCGCTCCAGCCCCGGAGCGAAGCCGTCAGGTTGGGCGGGCACCACAACCTCCCGGGCTGATTTGAGGGTCTCGGTCTGCACCTGGTACGGGTCGCCGACGATGAGGTGCGGTCGATGCCCCGCGGCGCGCAGTGCGTCAGCTCCCGCCTCGACGCCGATCAGCACCGGGTGGTACTCCCGGATGAAGTGCTTCAGCGCGGCCAGGTCGGCGACGTGGTTGTAGCCGGCGGCCACTACCAGCACCTGCCGGCCGCGGATCGGAACCTCGATATCGGGCACGCCGACCCGGTCGATGATCAGGGCTCGCTCGTGGCGAAGAAACTCGATGGTGTTCGCCGAGAACGCCTCAAGTTGAGCGGACAGCCCGGACTTGGCCTCGATCATCAGATCGGCGATCGAGTTGGCGGTTTGTTCGATGCCGCAAGCGACCTCGGTGTCGCCGACATATACGCGACCGTCATGCAGGCGCAACCGGCTGCCCTCTTTGATCCGCAACACCTCTGATCCGACACCGTCAATCAGCACGATGCCCGCAGAGATGAGGATCTCAGGACCCAGATTCGGAAACCGACCGGAAATCGACGGTGCGGCGTTGATGACCGCGGTGATGCCCGCAGCCACCAGCACGTCGGCGGTTCGGCGATCAAGATCGACCTGGTCGAACACCGCGATGTCGCCGCGACCGACCCGCCGGGCCAGCACATCGGCACGGCGATCCACCCTGGCCGGCCCGATCACCCCGGGCAGCTCACGGCCGGATCGGCTGAGCAGGCCGGCGATTTTCATGCTCATGATGGTGGCAAAAGCCGCGTCCTAGGGCGGGGAGGCGCGCCGGGGCTAAAGCTTGTGAGTGGCTCTGCTTGTTGCCCGATGCCGGAACCCTGTTTCCCACTCACGAGATTTGTCCGCTTTAGCGGACAAAAGCAACTCCTCCGCGTGTGCGCGGCCGGTGTCGGTGTCGTCCAGTCCGGCCAGCATCCGAGCCAGCTCACCAACCCGGGCCGTCTCGTCGAGCTCCCGGACCCCGCTGCGGGTCAACCCGGTGGCGTGGGTCGCCTTGTCCACCACCAGGTGTCGATCGGCGTAGGCGGCGACCTGAGCCAGGTGGGTCACCACAACGACCTGGTGGCTGCGCGCAAGCCGGGCCAGCCGCCGCCCGATCTCTACCGCGGCGCGCCCTCCCACGCCGGCGTCGACCTCATCGAAGACCATCGTCGGTACCGGGTCGGCATCGGCCAGCACGACCTCCAGCGCCAGCATCACCCGGGACAGCTCGCCGCCAGAGGCGCCCTTGTGCACCGGCATCGACCCGGAATCGGGGTGCGGCGCCAGGCGCAGCTCCACCTCGTCGACACCCTCCGGGCCGGCCCGAAGCCGCGTCCCGGCAATGGTGAGCGCGGCATCGTCACCGTCGGCGGCCAAGGTCGGGTAGACCGCTACGGACAGCTGCGCCTGGCCCATCGCCAACCCGGCGAGCTCGGCGGTGACGGCATCCCCGAGCTCCCGGCCGGCCGCGGTCCTGGCCGCGGTGAGCGCGGTGGCGTGCCGGGTCAGCTCGGTGGCCAGTTGGTCTCGCCGGGCCGTCATCGCGGCAATGGCTTCTTCGGAGGTGTCCAGGCCGGCCAGGCGCTGGTGGGCCTGCTGGGCCCAGGCGAGGACGCCGTCGACGTCGGCACCGTACTTGCGGGTGAGGCGCTTGAGGTCGGCTTGGCGGCCCAGCACCTGCTCCAACCGGGCCGGGTCGGCGTTGAGCGTCTCGAGGTACCCGCTGAGCTCGGCAGCGACGTCACCGAGCACAGCAGCGGCCTCTGCCAGGCGTTGTCCGAGCGCCTGCAACTGCGGGTCACTCTCCGCTTCTAGCCGACGGCGCGCCTGCCCCACCAGGTCGATCGCACTGGGCTGGTCGTGATCGCAGTCCGGAGCGCCGGACACCGCGGTTTGAGCCAGGGCCGCGGTCTCCCGGAGCTGGTCGACGTCCGCCAACCGCCGGGCCTCGGCCAGCAGCGCGGCGTCCTCCCCCGGCTGTGGGTCGATGGCGGTGATCTCAGCGAGACTGTGGCCGAGCAGATCAGCTTCCCTGGCCAGTTCCCGGGAGTTCTCCCTTCGGGTCGCCAGTTCGGCGCTGCAGTCCAGCCACTGCTTCCGGATCCCCCGGTACGCGCTCAGCGCTCCAGACACCACATCGCCGGCGAAGCGGTCCAGTACCGCTCGCTGCTCGCCAGTGCGCAGCAGCCGGAGCTGGTCGTTCTGCCCGTGGACCGCCAGCATGCCGTCGGCCAGTTCGGCCAGCACCCCCGCCGGGACCGAGCGACCACCCAGATGGGCCCGGGACCGGCCGTCCACAGTGAGGGTGCGGCTGGCGATCAGGCTGCCGTCCTCGTCGGTCCGGGCACCCACCTCGCTGGCCAGGTCCGCGGCCGGGCTGCCGTGAGCGGGCCGGAAGCGGCCCTCCACAGTGGCGCGGTCGGCGCCGCGCCGGACCCGGGAGGCGTCGGCCCGACCGCCGGCGAGCAGCTGCAGGCCGGTCACCACCATGGTCTTGCCTGCTCCGGTCTCACCGGTCACCACAGTCAGGCCGGGGTGCAGGTCCAGCGTGGCCTCGTCGATCACACCGAGGCCCTCGATGCGCATCTCGGTGAGCACGGCCGCACCCTAGCGCGCCTCGCCCCATCCGCGGCCGGCCCGCCGCCCAGTTACCTCCCAGGGATCGATCGGTGTCCCACAAAAACTTCCCCGAAATAGAGTACGGCTCGTTGCCTACGATAGGGTACGGTTGGTGTTCTATAGGAGGTGGCAGATGAAGATCACAGAAATCTTCAGCCTCGGTCACGACGACAACTGGGGCGGGGATCACCGCTGGCGCCAGGACGACTGGGAGTACAGCCGACACCGGGACAACCGGGACCGGGACCGCGGCCGCTGGAGCGACCGGGACCACCGGGATTGCTGAGCGGAGAATCCAGTAATGCGCCGCTGAACTGTGGGCGGTGGCTTTCACCCCCGCTGGACGGGTGTGAGAGTCACCGCCCACTTCGCTACTCCTCCGGCTGGCTGACCGCGCGCTGCAGGGCTTCAACGTCAATCTTTCCCATGCCGAGCATGGCTTTGATGGCCTCTTGCGACTTCACCGTGTCGGGATCACTCATCAGCTCACCCAGCGCTGTGGGGATGATCTGCCAGGATACCCCGTACTTATCCTTCAACCAGCCACACGGGCCTTCTTCGCCACCCTCCGAAAGATTGCTCCAGAGATAGTCGACCTCGTCCTGCGTGTTGCAGCTCACCTGAATCGAGATGGCCTCGTTGAACGTGAACTGCGGCCCACCATTCAACGCCACGAATTTCTGCCCGGCCAACTCGAAGGTGACAGTCATGACCGTACCTTCAGGTCCGGGACCGGCCGCACCGTAACGAGCGATGTCCAGGATCCTGGAATTGTCAAAGACGGTGGTGTAGAAGTTTGCCGCCTCTTCGCCCTGAGTGTCGAACCACAAGCATGGCGTGAACTTCTGCATATTCCTCATCCTCTCTACCGCTTGCTTACCAAGGTTGCTGGGCTTCTCACCTCAGGGCGACGAAACGCTCCCCGGCATGGCCTCGTTCGGAGCGACAAGCTTGAACCGCGCACCGGTTGGATCTGTGGCTGCGGCGAGGCGGCCGTATGGCGTGTCCTCGGCACCCATCAGGAGCGACCGGCCGAGGTCGACGATCTTCGCCAGCGCGGCGTCAGTGTCCTCAACCCCGAAGTACACCGACCAGTGGGCGGGGACAGCATCGGGAAGGAAAGCCGACGCGTCCATGATCCCGGCCAGCCAGTCCTCGCCTTGCCGCACGGTTGTGTAGCGGAACTCTGGGGTATCGCTGACAACATGAGTCTCGCAACCGAACACCTCGTGGTAGAAGGTGACAGCGGCCTGGTAGTCCCGGGTGTGCAGCTCGAACCAGCTCGGTGTGCCAGGCTCGCCGAGGAGCCCGAAGCCTTGGTGGAGACCGGCCTGCCAAACACCTATTCCGGCACCGCCTGGATCGCTGACGACGGCCATGGTGCCGAGGTCACCGACGTCCATGGCTGCGACAAGATCTGACCTCTCATCCAGCGACCCGGACCCCGTCCTTGGTGAAGTTGAAGCTGTCAGCCCGGTCGGGGGCCTCGCCAACCCTGTACCGGCAACTCGAACTTGCGCACCAGCCGATCCGTGAACGGGCAATCGTTCAGGCGCACCAGCCGTATCGGGATGGCGCCACGGACCACCTCGATACGGGTGCCGGCCGGCACCGCGAAGGTCCGGCGCCCATCGCAGCACAGCACCGCTGCGTGCCCCCGCGGATCGGTCTCCACCGCGACAACCGAGTCCGGCGACACCACCAGCGGACGAGCGAAGAGCGCATGCGCGTTGTTGGGGACCACCACGAGCGCGTCGACGTCCGGCCACACCACAGGTCCAGCGGCCGAGAAGGCATAGGCGGTGGAGCCGGTGGGGGTGGCGCAGAGCACGCCGTCGCATCCGAAGCCGGAAACGGGCCTGCGGTCCACCTCGAGTACCACGTCGAGGATCCGTTCCCGCCTGCTCTTCTCGACGCTGGCCTCGTTGAGCGCCCAGGTGTGGGCGAGTGTGGAGCCGTTGAGGCTGGCGGTGACGTCGACGGTCATCCGCTCGTCGACGAGGTAGTCGCCATCGACGATGGCGCCCACCGTCTGGTCGAGGGAGTCGAGATCGGCCTCAGCGAGAAAACCAACCCGGCCGAGGTTTACCCCAAGCAGCGGAACACCGCATGGCCGGGCCAGTTCGGCGGCCCGCAGCAAGGTGCCGTCACCGCCGAGAACCACCACGAGATCCGCGCCTGCCGCAGCCTCCGGCCCGGTAGGCACCTGGTGCTCGCGCAGCGCGGGATCGAGATGCTTGGTCTCCTCGATAAGCACCCGCAGCCCGATCCCCGCGTTGGCCAGCCGGTGCGCGACCTTCTCCGCGGTGCGCAGGTTCTCCCGGTGCCCGGTGTGCAACACCAGCAGGACCTCACTCCCGAACCTCACTGCGGCCCCCTCCGCACGGCGTCGCGCACCAGCTCCTCAGCCGGGCGCAGCGGATCGGCAGCTCCACGGCGCAGCCACAGGAAGTATTCGACGTTTCCGGACGGTCCGGGCAATGGGCTCGCGGCGGCGTCGACCAGATAGAGCCCGAGGCCGACCGCGACCGACAGGACGTCGAGCATGGCCTGCTCACGCAGCAGCGGATCCCGGACCACGCCGCCGGCGCCCAGGCGTTCGCGGCCGACCTCGAACTGGGGTTTGACCATCGGTAGCAGGTCGCCTTCCGGTTTGGTGCAGCCCACCAACGCCGGTAGCGCCAGGCGCAGCGAAATGAACGCCAGATCGGCCACAGCTAGATCCACGGCACCCCCGATGCCTTCGGGTTGCAGCGTGCGCACGTTCGTCCGGTCATGCACTCGGACCCGGCCGTCGGTGCGTAAGGACCAGGCTAGCTGCCCGTAGCCCACATCGACCGCAACCACCTCCCGGGCCCCGCGATGTAGCAGTACGTCGGTGAAACCCCCGGTGGAGGCTCCGGCGTCCAGGCAGCGCCGACCCGCCACGGGTGGCCCTCCGGCGGTGAGGCCGTCCAGTGCGCCAAGGAGCTTCCGCGCGCCCCGCGACACCCAGTGGGGTTCATTGTCCGTCGGCGCAACCTGCAGCGGGGTGTCCGCGTCGACTCCGGTGGCAGGCTTGGTCGCCGTCAACCCACCGACCTTGACGCGGTGCTGCGCGACGAGCTCGGCGGCGTGAACGCGAGACCGGGCCAGACCGCGCCGCACCAGCTCCGCGTCCAACCGGGCCCTGCGCGCCATCTAGCCTCCGCCCCGTCCAAACCTCCGCTGCATCTAACCTCCGAGCGGCCTAAACGTCATCGATACTGGACAGCGCCGCGGTCAGGGAGTTGTGGATGGCGGTGAATCGCGCCACGTGTTCCGCGGTCGGAAGGTCATCGAGATCTTGTAGGCCGGTAAGAGATTCGACAATGCCAGCAGGAGTCTGGACCGCGACTGACAGTGGTTGTGACGTCATCTAGCTGGCCTCCTGGCCTCACCAAGGCCGACGCGATCCAACGCGGCGGCGGCAGTGTCGTCGCAGGCGCAGACGTTTACCGTCCCGCGGTGCTCGATCCACCAGACTGCGCACAACGTCCGCAATGCGTCAAGAGGATCGCCGGGCGTCCCCTCGCTATGTAGGAGCAGACGGCCGTCGGCCACCTCGACGCGCCAACCCGGCCGTGTCTGGATCCGCGCGTTACCTACGGACTCGCGCAACACTCGAAGGTCGGCGCCGAGATGACTGGGTCGGTGCTCAGGCGGCGCAGCGAGCAGTGCGGCTGCGTCGGCGACCCCGGAGAGCACCAGCAGCGAATCCAGCTCGGCGGCCCGAGCCCCAGCGATGTCGGTGTCGAGGCGGTCGCCGACCACCAGAGGTCGCCGTGCGCCTACGCGCTCCATGGCGGTATCGAGCAGCGCCCGCTCGGGCTTGCCGGCGACGGTGGGCTCCCGGTCGGTCGCGACCTGCAAGGCCGCCACCATCGCGCCGTTCCCAGGCAGCAGGCCCCGCTCGGTGGGCAACGTTCGGTCGACGTTGCACGCGACCCACATCGCGCCACCGCGGATCACCAGGCAGGCTTCAGCCAGCCGGGCCCACTCGGTGTCCGGCGAGTGGCCCTGTACGACCGCGACCGGATCGTCCGACGCGGCGGTCACCGGCCTGAGCCCGGCTGACCGCACCTCGGCGGCCAGCGCGTCGGCGCCGACGACAAGAACGGCAGCGTCCGCTGCAAGCTGAGATGCCAGTAAGGCCACCGCTGCCTGAGCGCTGGTGACGACCTGCGCCCCAGCGGTGGGCAGGCCGAGCCCGGTGAGGTGCTCGGCGATGTCATCTGGCGACCGGGATGCGTTGTTGGTGACGAACTGCACGGCGCATCCTGCCTGGCGCAACTCGTTGACTACGTCCGGCGCCTGCGGCACCGTCTCGGATCCCCGGAGCACGGTGCCGTCGAGGTCGAGCAACAACGCGTCGTAGCCGTCCAGCAGACCGCTCACTCTGGTGCCGGCCGCTCACTGAGCTCGACAGCCCGCTCTGCAGCGTCTGTGGCCTCGTCGATGTCAACCTCCGCAGCGGCCAAGAACCACCTGATCGCGTCTTGCTCTCGGCCAGCGGCGAGGAGGTTGTCCGCGTATGCGTAGCGCAGTCTGGCCCGCCACGGCTCGTCTCCCGCCGTCTCCAGGTCTGGCCCTTGCAGGGCGACCACCGCAGCGTCGAACTGTCCGAGGTCTCTCCGTGCCCCGGCAGCAACTATCCGCAGCTCGACAGACTCCTCCGTGCCGAGCTGCCGAGCCTCCGGACTCCGTGCGATCTCCAGGGCGCGCTCCGGCCGTCCCAACGCCCGTTCGCAGTCAGCCAGTACCGCCAGCCGCCCGGTATCACCACCCAGCCGTCGCGCCGCGCGCAGCTCCGCCAACGCCTCGGACCATTCTCCTGCGTGGTACGCGGATAGACCCGCGACTTCCCGAACTGCGGCGACCCGACCTGCCTTAGTGCGTGCGAAACGGGCATGCGCAAGAGCCAGCTGCGGGTCCTCGTCCAAGAGCCGCGCTGCCATCACCAGATGACTCCCGACAAGCTCCGCAAGCCCCTTCGGCAGGGTGAGCAGCTCCTGGCGGACATCCCGGTCCAACTCGCTGCCATCCACATCCGCTGGAATCTCCGGGCGCGCTGGATCCCTGTCCGGCGAGGTGTCGCCAGTGCGTTGCGGTGGCGGACGGCCACCGCTGTGAGCTCGGCTGTCTTCGCGCCGGCTGCTCTGCGGTCGCCCGCCCCGACCCGCCGACCACTTGCCATCCTCGCCGCGCTTCGCACTCCGTTGCCCTGCAGGGCGACCGCTCACCACCCCGCTCCGGTGCTGGTTACCGTTGCGGTCCGCATCTCCGGTCGGATTCGGTCCGGCTGACACGGTCGCGATCCTCTCGTTGCTCTGACAGAGCTGAAGGGGCCCCTGGGTGGGGGCC
>QHBZ01000109.1 GCA_003244055.1 Pseudonocardiales bacterium
AGTGCCGTCGCGTTCAGCTCTTGGGCGGTGAGTACGGCGAGCAGTCGCAACAGCCGCGGGAACAGCTCGATGTGGCGGACCCGCGCGATGTCGAGGACCTCTCGCTGAGTCACGGTCGTGAGATAGCTGCGAAACCAGATCGCACGTGACCGCGCTGAACGGCGAGCCACAACCTCAGGGAATCCCCCGACACAGGCGAGCCGCAGGTACTCATGCCGAGAGTCAGCACTGCCGGCGACGCACGCAACATCGCGTCAGGATCGTTGAAGATCCGGTCGAGAACGCTGCGCGGCCCGCGAGTGACTCCGACAACGTGGGTACCGTCAGGAAGTGCGTCGAGCCCGACAGGACGAAGGCGCTGTCGCGCGTCGGGCGGCGTGGTGCGCCAGCGCGCGTTCTCCGCACGCATCACGGAATTCATGAACAAGTACACCAACCAGCAGCTGACCTCCGCCGAAGTCATCGCCGAGCTGATCGAACTGGCCAAGGAGGTGGTGGCTGAGGCGAATCGCGGTGGGCGCTTCGCACCGCCGCTGAACTCAGACGAGCTCGCGTTCTACGACGCCGTCGCCCAGAACGAGTCGGCCGTGGCTGAGCAGGGCGAAGACATCCTCGCAAAGATCGCTCGTGAACTGGTCTCCGTCATGCGCCGCGACGTGCGCACCGACTGGACGGTACGCGACGACGTGCGAGCCAAGTTGCGGGTGTCGATCAAGCGGCTGCTCATCAAGCACGGCTATCCCCGGACAAGCAGCCCGGTCGGGATCGCGTCGAAGGCGCCGACCCGAGCACAGCGGTTGTAATCTTACCGGCCCCGCCCTGCGGCGAGCCAACCGCGATCAGTCACCCTCCAACCTTCCAGTGGATAGGTCCAGGTCCGCGAGATCAGTGCATTCACCGATACAGCATTAATCCAAGTAAATGATACACGGTCAGTATTTAAGGGTGTGTTGTGCAGGTGACGTTGGCTCTACAGATCAAGAGCCGCGCGGAGCGCGTTGTCGACGGCCTGTTGTTCGTCTGAGCTGATGATGCCAGCTGGTTCGTCGGGACGGGATTTGATCACTTGCTCGATGGTGGTGATGATCGCCCAGCCGTGACCTTCAAGTCTCACGGACAGGAGGGAGTCAGGGTCGCGATCGACGACCTGCAGCCCGAGCACCACAGGTAAGGGTGACTCGTTGAGCGGGTCTGCGGAGACGATCAAGCGATGTAGCGATTGGCCGGGCCGCTGGAGGACTGGCTTGTAGGGGTAGACGGCCCCCCGACGAAGGGACACTCAGCCGGCCTCGTCAAGGGCAGCGGCAGTCCCAGCCAGCGAGTCTTCGACATACGTGGGATTGGCCGCATACCAGCGCGCCAGACTGTTGGCTGCTTCGCGCAGCGCATCAGCTCGAACGAGGCGCTCGACGTAGCCGGACGCGCCCCCTTGCGTACGAGCGCCGCACTGGCGAACCCTGGCGGCCACGGGCTGGTCCAGGGAGATCGTTAAGCGCTCACGCTGGTTCATACTCGGGAGCGTACCGCGATGCATAAGGCGACGACGCTCACGAGATGCAGGACCGCCGGGAAACGTAAACGTCGGCAAGGAGTTCTTGGTACTCCTCGTCGGAATCGAACGGGTTGTCCTGCGCAAGCTGGTCTACCGAGGCGATCGGAGTGATTCCCAGCCGACGGACCAACTCTTCGGTGGAGACGAAGTCGTCGGCGGGCCAGCGCTCGGGCTGCTCGGGCGTGGGCGATATGAAGATCACCTCCTCGGACCATCAGGACTTTACCTGGGCCGTCGGGCCGATGAACTTCGATGAGGTCGCGTGCTACGAGCCGTCGCCCAGAACAAGTCCGGCCGTGGCCGAGCAGGCGAAGATATCCTCGCGAGCACGACTAGACTCGGACAAGCAGCGGGCGCGAAACGGCAGCGTTGTGCGAGTTTGCCGTGTGCGGCACCTCCCTGCACGTGGGCTCGGCCCCCGCCGGGGGGCGGGAGCCGAGTGTGGTGCAGTCGGTGTCAGAGAAACCCCGCAGTGGTGCCCGGTTTTCGCCGGACCACCCCCTGGTGTTGGGTGTCAGCGAACCCCGGCCCTTTTCGAACAGGTTGGCCAGGCCTTCCAACCCTGCGCGTGGAGCACCTTTTGAGCGATGGCGATCTGCTGCGCCCGAGAGGCGCCGTTGGCGGTACTTGCGTAGCTTCCCCCGCCGTAGGAAGCCCACGTGCTGGGGGCGAACTGCAGCCCGCCGAAATACCCATTGCCGGTGTTGGTGCTCCAGTTACCGCCGCTCTCGCACTGTGCCACGACGTCCCACGGATCCTGGCGGATGGGGGCCGCCTGCGCAGGTGCCGTCAATGCCAGTGGAGCCGCCAGCGCGGCCGCGGCGATACCAATACGTGCGAGCAATCGGGAGGTCCTCGTCATGTTGTTCTCCGTGAAACGCGCATACGACTGCTGACATCGGAAATGGCGCGGGTTCGGATCCCGCATCGACCGATTGCCAGGCTGCGCCCCTGTCCCGGTTCCGGGGTGAGCGTGCGGTATCCGGGACCGAAGGACAGGGCTTTGCGCACCGGGTCCGGATTCCCGCGCCAAGGTGGCTCCTTCGAGCGGGACAAGATTGACCGTACGGATCGCCGTGCGTGATGCAAGGGGGTGACGGTAGAGCCAGTCAGGTCGGGGTGCGGTCACAAAAATGTTACTTAGTGCAACATTCTAGGCTGTTTCCGCAGGTGAAACGGAGGATGAAGAAGGGCCTTTGCGAACGCGATATGCCGGGTTTGTGAGCCGTCGGGCAAGAAGCCGAATCACCCGATCGGGCGCGCGCAAAAGGTTTAAATCGGCTTCGGAGGCGACTGGTGCGGCGCCGTTGTAGCGGATGCGCCGCCGTGGTGGGCGTGATGGCCGTCACCGTTGTCGGGGAATCAGCCCAGCGCCACGGGGCAAGGTCACCATGATCACCAAGTATGTGTCTAGGGCAACAAAACATGTCGTAAAGACACCCAAATCGTGATCAGTACCCACTATCTATTCCGTGGTCCGGACTGCGATCACTGGACAACGGACCGGTCGTGGACCGTTACCATGGCATTACTGAGGCCCCCCGCCGCGGGTGAAATCAAGGGTTACGCCGCAGGCCTGATCGCCGCCGGTCTGGATGACGAGCTCAGCCGGCTGAACCGGATGTTGAACACCGACGCGCCCGAGCGCACGGTGATCATCGTCGGTGAGCCGGGCATCGGGAAGAGCGCGCTGCTGGCGGCGTTGCTCGACGGCGCGCGCGGGCGCGCCGTCGTCCTGGCCGGGCGTTGCGACCCGTTGGGCCGTGATCTGCCGCTCCAGCCGCTGCTGGACGGGCTGGAGGTGTTGTTGCGGGTCGTGGAGCGGGCTGGAGCGGCTGCTGATGGCGCTGCGGCGCGCATTGTGATCGACGACCTGCATCTGGCTGGTCCGAGCACCGTCGCGTGGCTGCGTTTCGCCGCCAGGCGCAGCGAGCGATTGCGCCTGGTTCTCGCCAGCCGGCCCTCGCCGGTGCCGGCGCCAGACGGCGCGGGGCGCATCGACCTGGGGCCGCTGGACCTGGCCGCGGCTGGCCAGCTAGTGGCGGTACGTACCGGCGCACCGGTGGATGCGGCTCGGCTCGAGGCCCTCTGGGCCCGCTCCGGAGGCAACCCGCTATTGCTGCACGCGCTGGCCACGGCACCTGCCGACGCCACCGTCCCGGCCGGCGTGCGGGAGGTGGTCGACGGATTGCTGGAATCCTTCGGCGGCACCGCCGCGACGCTGCGGGCGGCCGCTGTGCTCGGCCTCGCGGCTGGACCTCGACCTGGTGGCCGGCGTGCTGGGGCGCGGTGCTTCGGCGGTGCTGGACGATCTCGATACCGGGGTCCGGGCGCGGCTTCTGGTCGAGCGCGAGTCCGGGCTGGAATTCGGCCACGAGTTGTTCCGCGAGGCGGCCGCCGCCTCAGTCTCGCCGATCCGGCGCCGGCTGCTTCACCGGGAGGCAGCGACCGTGCTCGCCGCCCGGCCACGCCGGGACCCGTTGACCATCGCCTGGCACGCCCGCCGCGGCGACGCTCCGGAGCTGGCATCGACGGAGCTGGTCGCCGCGGCCCGGCTGGCGGTGCGTCGTAGCGACCTCGACACCGCCGACGTGCTGCTCGTCGAGGCGCTGGAGCTCGACCCGACCGTGGAAGTCCAGTTGGCGTCGCCGGTGCTGGAGCGGACGGTCACGAGCTGGCCGGGTGGACCGCTTACTACCAGCGCCGGCCGGCCGCAGCGCTGCGGTTCGCCGAGCGGGGGGCGGCTATCGCGACCGACGCCGACACCCGCGCCCGGTGCACCGCGCTAGCCGGCCGGGTCCGGCACTCCCTCGGGGAGCTGACCGCCGCGGAGATGGCGCTGGTCGAGTCGGTGCGGTTGGCCTCGCCGGGGGCGGACGGGATGCCGCGCGTCTGGCTGGCCAGCCTGCGAGCTCATCAGGGTCGCCCGGACGACGCGCTGGCCGCTGCCGAGGCGGCGCTGGTCGATCCATCATCGATCCGGCACCCGTTCGCGGTCGGCCACGGCCGCTTCGCTCGCTGGTTCGCGTTCGGCATGCTCGGCTGCCCAGCCACCGGGCTCGCCGCGATCGAGGCCTACCTGGCCCGGCAACACCCCGACCACACCGCCGCCCGATTCCGCCCGTTCGCGCTGAACATGCAGGCCTGGATGCTCCCGGCTGCTGTCCCAGGTAGAGCTCCAGCCGCTGGACGGCGGCACGATGGTCTGGCATCAGCGCGAGCGGCACGGGCTGCGGACCGCCCGGATCGCGCTGGCCGCCGGAGACCGAGCCGGCGCCGCGGGGGCGGCCACCGAGGTGTGCGTCTCGGCCGCCGGGCGCGGCAGCATCCGGCACGAACTGGTGGCCCGGCTGCTTGCCGCGGTGTGGACCGGTGGTGGAGCCTGGCCGAGCGGCAGGTCGACGTGCTGGCCGGGCGATCCGGCGAACACGCGGCGACCTTGCGGGGGTTCGCCCGGCGCTGGCTGGACGCCCCGCGGTGAACGGCCGATGCCGGCACTTCAGGCAGGGGCGATGACGTCGACGGTGGGGAAGTAGGTGCGGTAGCGGGCCGCGTCCCGGGTGAGCAGCTGCAACCCGAGTACTGCGGCATGTGCGCCGATGAAGAAGTCAGGAAGGATCGAGCCGCGTCGGCCTCCGCGGCTGCGGTAGTCGCGATAGCAGGTGGCGGCGAGGAAGGCCGCGGCCCACGGCAGGTTGCCGCGGACGAACCGGTCCGGAGTCAGCGCCTCGTCAAGCGCTTCGATCCGTGAGAAGCGGTAAGCCACCTCGCCATAGACAATCTGGTTGATCAGTACAGGACCCCGGTCGAGCGCGTCGGCGAGCTTGGTCCGCGACCAGGTGGACCATTCCGGATCCTGGGTGAACAGGTCGAGCAGCACATTCGAATCGACCAACGTCGCCGGTCGGTGCTCAGTCGCCACGGGTCATCGCCATGATCTCGTCGGTGGTGAGTTCTACGTCGCCCTTGCCCAGCAGTGCTTCTACCACGCGTTGCCCTCGCGTTCGTGGTTCTCCGGCCGGCACGATGCGCGCGACGCCGTCTTGCACGACGACGTTGACCTCGTCACCGGCTTCTAGGCCGAGCTCTCGCCGGACCTGCTGAGGGATGGTGATCTGGCCCTTGCTGGTGATCCGCACGAGGTAAGAGTACATCTGGTATTACTCGCCCATGGCGAAGTCAAGTGGCGTTAACCGGTCACTCAGCCGTCGGCCTGCCCCATCTGCGCGAGCAGTGCGGAGTCCCAGCGGCCACCGCACCACACCCGGTCCGTGGCGATCCGGTCGCGAGCGGCGTCGACCGTCAACACGTGCACGTGATGCGCGGCGTGGGGTGTCCCGTCCTCGGTCCAGCGCAGCGTGTACTCGACGACCTCGCCGTCGGCGGTCGGAGTCCGGCGCAGCTCGCTGAACCGGCCGGGGTGGGCGAACCAGCGCCCGTACTCGTTGGAGATCGCCGCCGCCCCGTCGACGGAGAACCGCCAGTTCGGCACGGTGGCATCGAGGTGGGCGTCGCCGCGGTACAGCTCGGCGACCGGGCCTCCGGTGCGGATCGCGGTGAGCAGCCGGTCGACGACGCCGGCGTCGCCCGTCGAGCTGGGTTTGGTGGTCGAGGTGGTGGTGAGCTCTGCGCTAGTCATGGCGATGAGAGTGGCGGTCGCGGCTTGCAGCCGGCCTGCTACCGCGCTGCAGCGATCCTGCAGGCTGGGGCGCGAGCCGGTGCAGCCGATCGACGCCCGATCCGGCTCGCATTTTGAGCGGGTGCTCATCGACGGGCAGCCGCACTTCCTCAAGGTGCTCGGCTACCGCACCGACTGGATCATGCGGGTGACTGGGGATCGCGACCAACGCACGTTCCGGATCTGGCAGGCCGGGCTGCTGCACCGGTTCCCGGCCGAGATCGACCACACCGTGGTGGCGATGGCCCGGGACGGCGACGGCCTGGACGCCGAGTTGGGCATCCTGATGCGCGACGTCGGCGAGTGGCTCGCTCACCGCCGCCGTACAGCAGCGTCCCGGGGCCCTGACCACGGCGAGCACCCGGACGGGCGGACCATCCTGGTGGACTGCGCCTATCCCGGCTCCGGGCCGCCGTGCTGGGATCTAGTGTGGTACCTGGCGCTCAACCGGGCCCGGCTGCCGGTCGAGAAGGCCGAAGTGATCGCCCAGTTCCGAGCCGCGCTGGACCGGCGCGGCTGGGACACCGATGGCTGGTTCGACCAGCAGCTCGCGTTGTGCCAGCTCGCGATGATCAGCGCTTTCGGTTGGGAAAGGGCACTGGGCGCGGGTGACGCCGCCGGTGACGCGGAGCTGGACTGGTGGCAGCAGCGGGCGCTGGCCGCGGCCAGAGGGCTAGACGAGGCCGCACCGGGATAGCGGCGGTGACCCGATGACCGCACACCCCGCCGTCGACAGGTACGCGGGACGTCACCCGGGTACCGCTGCGCGATGGCGGTGTCGACGACGTGCTGGCTGCCTTCGTGCTCAACCACCGGGCCCGCGATCATGGCCGTTGCTACCCACCGGGATGCCCCGGCGTGCTGTCGGCGACCACCGCATCGCGTTGTCCCATCGGCCGCGGCTCGCCGATGGTGGTGTCGCGCTCAGTCTGGTACTCGGCCTGGGCGTTGATCTCGGCTCCGAGCAGGACGATATAGCTGGTCAGAAAAATCCACAGCAGGAGCACGATCACGCCGGCCAGTGCGCCGTAGGTCTTGTTGTAGTTGCCGAAGTAGTTGACGTAGAGGCTGAACCCGACGCTGCCGAGCAACCACAGCACGGCTGCCACCGCGCTGCCCACGCCCACCCAGCGGAACTTCGGTGCGTTGCGATCCGGAGCTACCCGGTACAGCACCGCCAGCCCGACCAGGATCAGAGCGACGAGCAACACCCAGCGCAGTACTTGGGCCAGTGCCGTCCCGACGGGACCCAGCGGGACTGCCTGCAACACCACCGGCACAACCGCGATCAGCGCCAGGGTCAGTACCAGGAACACCACAGTACCCAGGGTGAGCAGCAGCGCGGTGCCGCGGAGTTTCAGAAAACCCCGAGTCTCCTTCTCCCGGTAGGCGATGTTCACCGCTGTCATGACGTTCGACGTCCCGCTCGACGCGCTCCACAGCGCTACCAGCAGCGAGACCGCCAGCCCGATGGTCAGCGCTCCACTGCTGCTCCGGGTGATGGCGGCCAGCTGATCGGAGATCAGCTGGCGGGAGGCTGGCGGTAGCCCCGCGGTGAAGCTCTGCACCTGCTGGGTGATCCGCCCGGGATCAGCCACCACACCCACCAAGGTCACCAGAGCAATCAGCGCCGGGAACAACGCGAGAAACCCGAAGAACGCCACCCCCGCAGCCAGCAGCGAGGTGTTGTGTTCCTTGCTCGCACCCATCGCGCGTTTCAGCACCTGCCGCCAACCGCCGGCCGGAATCTGCGTCGGTGAATCCGCCTGGGTGCCCAGCTCGCTACGAGTCACCGCACAGATCTTCCCCAAGTCTGCGGACTTCATGCACCGAAAGGGCCCCCGTTCGGTGCATGCGGTTGATCAGGGTTGCAAGAGGATCTTGACGGCGCCGTCGGTCTTCTTCTGGAACATCTCGTATGCCTGCGGGGCCTGGTCCAACGGCAGCGTGTGGGTGGCGAAGCCCTCCACGCCAAGCGGGTCGCCGTCGGTGAGCAGCGGCAGGATGTCGTCAACCCACCGCTTGCCGTTCGCCTGCCCCATCCGCAGCTGGATCTGCTTGTCAAAGATCGTCAACAGCGGCAGCGGGTCGGTCATGCCGCCGTAGACGCCGATCACCGAGATTGTGCCGCCCCGGCGCACGATGTCGATCGCCAGGTAGAGGGCGTTGAGCCGGTCGACGCCGATCACCCTCGGCACCCCGATGCCGGGCGATCCGGGCGGACATGTCACCGATCGGCCCGAGGCCGAGCACCACGACGCTGCCGTCCTTCGGGATCCAGCGCGACCCGCAGCTCCTGTAACAGATCGTTGATATTCCGTGCCAACCGCTGCGGGTCGTCCTCCTGGGAACCGGACAGATGCCACCTCGCGAGGCCTGCTTGCTGGGTCGAGCCGTCGTTGCAGCCCGCCTGTGGCACCGCGGGCGCTACCAACGGTGTTCCACAGGAAGGTCCATTTTGTGCGACGCCGGGCGAGGAGACCACCGCGCGGGACCGCAGAGCTGCGCCACTGCAGAACCGGTGACGAAGAGCACGGATAAACAGTGCGAGCGCCGGGTATGTCTCGTTGAGACTTACAGGCGCTTTGACAGGCTACAGGCTGATAGGCGAAGGGCGAAGGAGCGAGGGAATGACGATTCACGAGCAGGGGCAAGCCAACGGGGCTGATGCCTCCGTCGGGCAACTGGTGGAGCGGCTATCCGCCCAAGTCTCCGCGCTGGTACGGGACGAGCTGGCGCTGGCTACCGCCGAGATGAAACGCAAGGGAGCCCAAGCCGGGGTCGGAATCGGAATTGGGGGCGCCGGCGCGGTGGTGGCATTGCTGGGGCTCGGCGCGCTGGTGGCCGCGGCGGTCCTGGGACTGGCGACCGTACTGGCCGCGTGGTTGGCTGCGCTGATCATCGGAGTAGTACTGCTTGTGCTCGCCGGGATGATATCGGCGTTCGGGATCATCCAGGTGCGCAAGTCAGCGCCTCCGGTGCCCGAACAGGCCGTGCAGAGCACCAAGCGTGACATCGAGACGGTGAAGGAGAGCATGCACCGATGACCAGCGGCGAGCAGCAACGATTCGAGGAAGAGCGGCTCCAGGCCGAGATCGTGGAGCTGCGGAGTGACTTGGGTGAGACCGTGGAGGCCTTGGTTCATAAGGCTGATGTGCCCGCCCGAGCCAAGGAGCGCGGGAACGAATTGAAAGCCGAAGCCATCGAACGCGGCATGGAGCTGCAGGAGCAGGTGATCGACCGGAGCGTGGAGCTGGGCGGGCGGGCGATAGAACGCGGCAACGAGTTGAAGACTCAGGTCGCTGAGCGCGGCAGCGAGCTGCGGGACCGAGCCATCGCCGCCGCTGAGCGGACTCGCGAAGCGGTCAGCCAGACGCCGGCGGATCTGTGGGCCAAGCTGGCAGCCGCCGGCGTCGCCCTGATCACCCTGATGATCATCGTGCGACGGGTGCGCCGCTCATGAGATCGCGCAGTGAGATGACTTACGAATTGTTGAGCCTGGCCAGTGGCGTCGTGGGCGGCGCGCTGGCCGGCGCCGTGTTCACCCGTCTCTGGCGCGCCGTGTCCGGCGCGGACGAGGTACCCGAGCCCACCGAACTAGATCGCCGCATCCGTGACGTGTTGGTCGTCGGCGCGCTGCAAGGAGCGGTATTCGGGCTGGTCAAAGCCGCTTTGAGCCGGGTAACCGCGCAAGGCTACCGGCAGTTCACCGGTCACGATTTCAAACGCTGAGCCGGTACAGCGCAACGGCGCCCCGCCCTCGAGGGCGGGGCGCCGTTGTGACGTGACAATCAGCCGCCCTGGTCGCCCGACAGCGCCTCTGGCATCTCCGGCTCTAGATTCGGGGTGCGGCCACCGACTCCGGCGTCCGTCTGATCCGCCCGCTGCGCCGCTTCCGACTTGTTGACCATCCGCTCGTTGCCCTGCTTGTTAATTGATTCTCCGACACCCAGGGGGCTCGCCGCGGTGGTGTCAGTGGGGGAGACACCCTCTCGCTCGGCTTCCGAGACCTCCCGGGGCCCGGCTTCTGAGGTACCCGGGCCACCACGTTGCGCCGCGAACTCGTCCGTGCCTTCGCTGCTCGTCTGGCGAGCGTCGTACGGGGGCTTCTCTATGCCAGCGCCGGGCTCCTGCTTGCCTCCCGAGTGGATGGGGGGTTCCCCCGTGTTGGACACCTGTCCCTCACGTGGCTCAGTCATGACTGCTCCCTTTCCGTCGACGACATTGGCGAACTTCGAAGCCACCGATCGACCTCGCCACCCCAACGCGTCGGGTCGACTTGTATGCCCTCGCAATGGACTACCCGAGCGTTGCGGGCGGCAAACGTGGGCGCAGCGCGGCCGCTGGGATCAACTGATCGTCGAGGGTCAGCCGGACATCTCCAGCGCCGTCGCTGATCGGGGCCCAGACCACGCCGTACCACTCGCCCCGGGAGCCACGGACCCAGCGCTTCAACATGCCGGGAACCCGGCCAGTGAGGACGAGACCGTCGGCGATGACCCGCCGGCGGTGATCGGGCGTCAGGGGGAAAGCCACGTCGAGGTCGATCCATATCGCCCTGGCACGCACCGACTGGCCGCCGGTGATGCCCTCGCCGCCATGGGCGCCGATCCATCCGAGCGTCACGCGCAGCTCCCCGGTCGACCCGTCCTGAGGTTCTAAAACGCTCAGGTCCTGAGATGATCAGTCGAACGCGGGGGAGCGCGTCTCTACCGACCCAGTATGGCCCGCCGAACGCGAAAATGCGTCGACTATGAGGAGATGCGGGCCAGATCAGCGGCACCGACGAGACCGGCTTCGGGACCCAGTTGGGCGATCCGTAGCTCGGCGAGCGGCCGGTACCCACCGCCGGCCAACGATGCGGCGAAGGCGGCCACCGCGGGAGCTCGGAGCATCTCACCGGCCGCGGAAACGCCACCACCGATGACGAACAGCCCGGGGTCCAGGACCGCGGCCAGGCCCGCCAACCCGCGGCCCAACCACGTCCCGATCACGTCGAAGCACTGCAACGCCACCGCGTCACCAGCGTGAGCGGCCTGGGTGATCATCGCACCGGTGATGTTCTCCGGCCGGCCGCCGGCCAGGCCTAACAGCTCCGCGGCCCGGTCGGGGCGGCCGCGGGCCAGCTCGTGGGCCTCCCCAACGAGCGCGTGACCGCTGACGTACTGCTCCCAGCATCCCCGCAAGCCGCATCCGCAGGGGCGCCCGTCCGGGACGACGGTGACGTGGCCGAACTCCGCGGCGGCGCCGAACTGCCCCCGCAGCAGCCGGCCGTTGAGCACGATGCCGCCCCCGATGCCGGTTCCCACGGTGATGGCCACCACGTGGTCGGCACCGCGGCCGGCGCCGAACCGGACTTCCGCCCAGGCGGCAGCGTTCGCGTCGTTCTCGACCACCACGGGCAATTCCAACCGGCTCTGCAGCGACGCCTGCAGCGGCTCGTCGCGCCAGGCGAGATTCGGGGCGAACATCACCGTGGCGCGCTGCGCGTCGATGAAACCGGCAGCGCCGATGCCGACCGCCGCAACGTCGTACTTGCTGGTGAGTTCGCCCACCGCGGCGGCGATGGCACCCTCGATGAGCGACACGTCCTCGGCGGGTGTGTCGCGGTGCGCGGTGGCGACGATCGTGCCCTGCTCGTCGACGACGCCGGCGGCGACCTTCGTGCCCCCGATATCCACCCCGATGGTCAGGGTTCCCGTCGTCAGGGTTCCCATCGTCACGGTCGAGCGTTCGCCAGTGCGTTCAGGAACCGCTGTACCTCCCCGGTCGACTCCAGAACGAAGTCAGCAGCCGTTGCCCGACCGGCCTGTTCCGGGTCGCTGAGGTCGGCCACCACGACGCCGATGCCCTGACCATTGTCGGGTCCCTTCAGGGCACTGAAGGCGTCCTCGTCGGTGATGTCGTCGCCAAGGTACAGCGGCACGAACTCGTCGCCCTCGACGCCCAGCGCGCGGCGCAGGTACTGGACGGCCTTGCCCTTGTCCCAGTCGACCTTCGGCTGGATCTCGTAGACCATCTTGCCGGGAGTGACCTTGAGCTGGTCGGGATATTCGGCCAGCAGCGTGTCCACGACCGCCCTGACCAGGGACCGCTGCTCCGGGGCCACCACCCGGTAGTGCACCGCGACCGAGAACCGCTTCGGCTCGATCGCCGCCCCCTCGACTTGTCCGACTTCGGTGCGCAGCCGGTGGGTGACGGTGGACAGCAGATCCTCGAAACCGGTGACCGCACCGTTGGGGTGCCCGCCGATGTCGAAGCCATGGCTGCCGGCCACCACCAGGCCGTCGATACCCATCCACTGTTCGATGATGGGCCGATCCCGACCGCTGACCACGCAGACGGTGGCGCACTCGGCGAGCCGGCGTACCGCGTCTCGCATGCTGTCGGAGATGACGGCGTCCTGCGGCCGGTCCACTATCGGCGTGAGCGTGCCGTCGTAGTCGAGGAATACCGCTGGCCGGCGACCATCCAGGCGCTGCGCGAACCGGGCGCTATCGCGTAGCGCGTGTGGCAGGTCCGCAATGCGCGAGAGCACTCGCCTGACTCTACCCGCCGGCATGCGCCGCTTACGGGCGATAACGCTCACCGCCGGTACCTACCGCGTTCTGGATGCAGACTGCTGCAAACCAGGGTCCTTTTGACGCAGTCTGCATCCAGAACGCGACGGCAGCCGCGCTGACGGCTCGGTGGCACGGGATTGCGCGGCCAGACGCACCAATGAGAGCACCAGCAGCAGGAATGCCACCGCGTACAGCGCGAAACCCAGCGCATGGCCGTACTCCCACTGCGCGCGCAATGCGATGAAGTCGCTGGGCACCTGACCGGGCGACAGCGCGCGGAAGCGGGCGTTCACCGGTTCGACGCGCGCGAAATAGTTCGCCAGCTCCGCGACCTGCAGTGCGAATGCGGTGCCGGTGAGCAGCAGCGCAGACCGCTGCCGGTGCACCATCCAGGCCAGCGCACCAGTCGCGATGACCGCACCGGTGTTGATCGCGGCGCCCAGCGGTGGGCCGTACCAGGCGTAGAGCGAGGTGTTCAGCCGAAGGTAGAGCTCCGGCGGGTAATGCATCTTCGGGCCGAGCTCCAGGACATGCGCGTACAACTGCCCCATGGTCAGCGTCACCAGCAGCAGGCTCAGCACCTGCGTGACGCGAGTCGTTCGAGTCATCCCACCATCCTGCGCGCGGTCCCGGATTGGCGGATCGGTCCCGCGACGGGTCAGGGATCGGTCTCCCGGCGGAGCACGCCGTGGCGCCACGCGTGCACCGCGGCCTGGGTGCGGTCAGCGACCTGCAGCTTCGTCAGGATCGCGCTGACGTGGGTCTTCACCGTCTTCTCCCCGATCACCAGACGCCTGGCGATCTCGGCGTTGGTTAGCCCCTCACCGAGCAGCCGCAATACCTCCAGCTCGCGCTCGGTCAGGTCGCGTAGGGCGTTGGGGGCATCCGGCCGGCCGCCTCTCAGCTCGGCGACAACCCGGGCCGCCACGCGCGGGTGCAGCACCGCTTCGCCAGCCGCGGCCGCTCGGACGGCCTGCGCCAGCTCGTCGGGCGTGGCCTCCTTGAGCAGGTAGCTCAACGCCCCGGCGTGAATGGCGGGGAAGATGTCGGCGTCGGCGGCATGCGAGGTCAACACCATCACCCGGGTGTCGGGGCAGCCCCGGGTGAGCCGCCGGATGGTCTCAATCCCGTCAAGGCGGGGCAGCTGTAAGTCGATGATTGCGACGTCGGGGTGGTGCTCGACGGCGAGCCGGACGGCCTCGGCGCCGTCCCCGGCCTCCGCGACCACGGCCATGTCGGGTTGGGTGCTCAGGAACCCGACGATGCCCCGACGCGCCAGCGGGTGGTCCTCGGCGACCAATACGGTGATCACAGCTGGGGCGCCGGATAACGAGCGACGACGGTGGTGCCGCCGGGGTCGGAGCGCACTTCCAGGGTGCTGCCGCGCTCGGCCAGGCGTTCGCGCATCCCTCGCAACCCCTGGCCGATTGGGGTCCGCTGCACGTCGAACCCGCGCCCGTCGTCGGTGATCTCGAGCACCGCCTGGTCGTCCTGCCTGCTGAGCGTGACGGCGACCTGGCCGGCCCGGGCGTGCCGGGCGACGTTGGTGAGCGCCTCGACCGCCACTGTCAGCAGCGGCTCGGCCGCAAGGTACTCGGCCGGTTGGGACTGGCGAGATGCTCCCGCAGTGCCGGAAGCAGCTGCCGCTCCGGCGGCCGTACGTGCTCGATGACCTCACCGAGCTGGCGTTGCACGGTGGC
>QHBZ01000110.1 GCA_003244055.1 Pseudonocardiales bacterium
CCGAGCGGCGGCCGAGTGCACCTGCTCCAGCGCGGTCAGCGCGAGCCGGCGACGTGCGGCGGCATCGGGATCCTCCCGCCGCTCGCTGCCCAGTGCGGTTGTGCAGTGGTGCGCCGCGTCGCGCACAGCGGCGAGGCTGCCGGCCACACCGGCGCCGAGGGTGTCCCAACGCTGCGCAGCAGCGTCGCCGAGTAGCAGCGCCAGCCCGTCACCGGCAGCGGCCAGCTCATCGGCGATCTGCTGGTCGATCAGCCGGCCGCACCGGCGGGCCGCGGTCTCGACCACCGACGCGGTGAGCTCCTCGGAGGCCGCGTTGGTGACCCGGTCGACCAGATCGTGCGCCTCGTCGATGACCACCACGTCGTGATCGGGCAGGATCTGGTGATCACCCATCGCGTCGATCGCCAGCAGCGCATGGTTGGTGACCACCACCTCGGCCCGTCCGGCCTGGGCCTTGGCCTGCTCGGCGAAACAGTCCATGCCGACGGGGCAGCGGGACAGCCCCAGGCACTCCCGGGCGCTGACCGAGACCTGCCGCCAGGCCCGGTCGATCACGCCGGGCACCAGCTCATCGCGGTCCCCGGTTTTGGTGGTCGAGGACCATTCGTGCAGCCGGACGATCTGGCGGCCCAGCATCGACGTCGGCGACGCCGCCGCTGCCGCGTCGAACAGGTCGTCGCCCTCGTCGAGCGGCCCGGCATGCACCCGGTGCAGGCACAGGTAGTTGCGCCGACCCTTGAGGATGGCGAAGGTCGGCGCACTGCCCAGCAGCGGCGCCAGCGCTGCGGCCAGCCGGGGCAGGTCACGCTCGACGAGCTGACGCTGCAGCGCGATGGTCGCGGTGGAAACCACCACGGTGGTGCCCTTAGCGACAGCGTGCCGGATCGCCGGAACCAGGTAGGCCAGCGACTTACCGGTACCGGTGCCGGCCTGCACCGCCAGGTGCTCGCCGGTGCGGATCGCCCGGTCCACCGCCTCGGCCATGAGGAGCTGCCCAGCCCGCTCGCTGCCCCCCAAGGCATGCACCGCCGCGGAAAGCAGCGCCCCAACCTCAGGCACGGTGACAGGAGCAGTTGTGGTGGGGGCCGGCACGGCGGCCCACGCTACAGCCTGGTGTTCTCCGTCATGGAGCCATGTTGTCTGATGGCGTCCGGAATTCGGTGCAGATCCGGTGGGACCTGGCTGTGGCCGCCGAAGGTGGGCAGCTGGTCCAGCCACTCGTCGCGGGTGTAGGGCCGGTCCCAGCCGAATCGCCACTGCTCCGGGTCGCTGAACGCGCCCGCCTGCTGTATCGCGTCGGCCGCCTTGGGGCACAGTGCCGAGTAACTGTCCGGGCCGGCCATCCCGAGCCAATCGATCGGCGAGTCGGGCATCGCTCGGCGGCCTGGAACAGCTCTGTTGTTGAGCTCGGGAGATCCTGAGCTGACGAGCGACCGGCGACGAGCCGCTACCAGAATGCCGCATCCTGGCGAGCGTGGCGCCGTGGCCGCTCGGTGTTCACATACGTTTTGCAGAGGCCTCAATGATCAACTGGGGATCTTCGGTCGCGCCACCAGGCCACTGGATTCCCCTGGATCCGGGACCGGCGGCGCAGGCGATGGCGATTCAGTGGCTCGCTAACCGGCACTTGCGGCCACTTGCGCTCAACGCGCCGCCGCCTGGGCAAGATGATCACGGTTTGGGTGCCTACGACGACAGTGGGTGTCACCGTAGGCACCCAAACCGTGATCAATCCTTGCTGAGGGAGATCCGGCGGCCAAGCACCGAAGGATGTGCCGTTGCAGTACTAAGGGCTCGACGAAGGGCTCAGTGTGCGCGTTGGCCCGCAGTCGCTCGGCGACGTTCTTGCAGAGCCGGGTGGAGTGTCCCGACATGGCTCCAGATGATGGCTCGGTCAGAGGAAGACGGTCGGGACGGCAGGCTCACCGGGGGACAGGCGCAGGCCGTCCCACGGAAGGCTGGTCAGGGCCGCGGTGACGCGTTCGCGTCCATCCTGCAGGGTGGGCGGCGAGCCCACTGGTTGCCCGTCGCGCAGCAACGGCACCGGCAGCACCCGGTCGTGTGCTTCGAGCTCTGGTTGCTTTCCCCGTAGGAATACCACCTCCTCGACCGCGGTACCGCTGGGCTTGTACCGGCGCAGTGCGCTCTTGGCTCCGCCCCGGGAGACTTTGGCCGTGCTGCGCTTGGCCACCGGTTGCCCGTCCACCTCGACCAGCTTGTAAACCATCCCCGCGGTCGGCAGACCCGAACCGGTCACGACCGACGTGCCGACCCCGTAGGAATCCACCGGTTCGGCGCGCAGCGCCGCGATCGAGTACTCGTCCAGATCGCCCGATACCACGATCTGGACGTCCGGCGCGCCCAGCCGGTCGAGTTGCTCGCGAGCCTGCCGGGCCAGCTCCCCGAGATCCCCGGAGTCGATCCGGATCGATTGCAGCCCCGCACCGGCGACCTCGATCGCGGTGGCGATGCCCTGGGTGATGTCGTAGGTGTCGACCAGCAAGGTGGTGTCCGCGCCCAGCGCCCCGACCTGCGCGGTGAAGGCGTCCGCCTCGCTGTCGTGCAGCAGGCTGAACGCGTGCGCCGCGGTGCCGGTGGTAGGTATCGCGTAGCGCTGCCCAGCGGCCAGGTTGGACGTCGCGCTGAAACCTCCCAGGTAGGCCGCCCGGGCGGCGGCCACCGCAGCTTCCTCGTGGGTGCGCCGGCTACCCATCTCCACCAGCGGGCGCTGCCCTGCGGCGCTGGCCATCCTAGCCGCCGCGGAGGCCACCGCGCTGTCGTGATTGAGCACCGAGAGCACCAGCGTCTCCAGCATCACCGCCTCGGCGAAGCTGCCGGTCACCGTCAGGACGGGGGAGCCGGGGAAATACAGCTCGCCCTCGGGGTAGCCGTCGATGTCGCCGCGGAACCGGTAGCCGGCCAGCCAGTCCAGGGTGCGGGCGTCGAGCATCCGGTGCAGGAACGCCAGTTGCTCGTCGCCGAACTGGAACCGAGCCACCGCGTCGAGCAGCCGGGGGACACCGGCGACGATCCCGTATCGGCGGCCCCGCAGTCCCCGCGTGAAGACCTCGAACGTGCAGCGCCGCGACGCTGAACCGTCGGCGAGCGCACTGGCCAGCATCGTCAACTCGTACTGGTCGGTGAGCAGTGCGGTGCTGTTCGGGGTACACAGGGGCATCTGGAGAGCTTATGGCCGGCCCTGGTGGGAAGATTGGCGCTATGACCACACCCGTCGAACTGGAACAGACCCAGGTCGACCCAGCGGTGAACGAGGTCGAGTCAGCGGACCGGCCTTGGCTGTCGATCGTCTGGAACGACCCGGTGAACCTGATGTCCTACGTCACCTACGTGTTCCAGAAGCTCTTCGGATACAGCCGCGACGAAGCCACCAAGCTGATGCTCGACGTGCACCACAAGGGCCGGGCGGTGGTGACCCAGGGCTCTCGGGACAAAGTGGAGATCGACGTCGCGAAGCTGCACGGCGCCGGGCTCTGGGCGACCATGCAGCGGGACGTGTGAACGGCTGGCGGCGTCGCGGCGGGCTGCTGGTGGCGCAGCTGTCCGAGCGGGAGGCCGGGCTACTAAGGGGAATGGTCGGCCAGGTCCGCGACATGCTCGGCGCGCGGGTTGCGGCGATCCCGCATGACGAGCTCGCCGAGCTCACCGGAATCACCGCCGGACCGACTACCCCGCCCGACGACCGGGTGCTGGCCCGGCTGCTCCCCGATTTCCATCGTGAGGACGCCACGCTGTCCGGTGGCCTGCGCGCGCTGCACGAGCCCGAGTTGCTGGCCGTCAAGGACGGCGTGGCCGGTGTCGTACTGGACACCTGCCCCGCGCGCGGCGGGCGCCTTCGCCTGACCGACGAACAGGCGCAAGCGTGGCTGTCTGCCCTCAACGACGTCCGATTGGCCCTGGGCACTGTGCTCGAGGTGACGGAGGACATGCCCGACGAGCTTCCCGCCGATGACCCCCGCGCGCCCCACCTGGTGGTGTACCACTGGCTGACCTGGGTGCAGGAATCCCTCATCCAAGCGCTGGCTGGCACGTAGGATGGGGGGCGTGCTGATGATCCGGCGCGACCTCGTCGACGCGATGGTCGGGCACGCCCGGCGGGACCACCCGGACGAGGCGTGCGGTGTAGTGGCCGGGCCGGTGGGTTCTGACCGTCCGGAACGGCTCATCGAGATGATCAACGCCGAGCGTTCGCCGACCTTCTACCGGTTCGACGCGGCCGAACAGCTGCGGGTATGGCGGGCGATGGATGCCGCGGACGAGGAGCCAGTGGTGATCTACCACTCGCATACCGCCACCGAGGCCTACCCGTCGCGTACTGACACCTCCTACGCGTCGCAGCCCGACGCTCATTATGTGCTGGTCTCCACCCGTGACCCCGACACTCACGAGCTGCGGTCCTATCGCATCATCGACGGGGCGGTCACCGAGGAGCCGGTGGAGGTCGTCGAGTCGTACATGTTCTCCCATACCGGCGCCGACGACGTTCCCGACGCGCCCTGATCCGCGCGGCTCCCTCGGAATGCCCGGGGCCGGTTGTGCGTACTGGTAGTGGTGAGCAGACCGCACCCAGAGGAGAATCCGACCATGGCCGTCACTGTGTCCGTCCCTACCATCCTGCGCACTCACACCGGGGGTGAGAAGTCAGTCGACGCGTCCGGCTCCACCGTTGCTGAGGTGATCGAGGACCTGGATAGCCGGCACTCGGGGATCAAGGGCCGGCTGGTGAAAGACGGATCCCTGCACCGTTTCATCAACGTCTACGTCAATGACGAGGACGTCCGGTTCGCCGGGGGTCTGGCGGCTGCGGTGCACGATGGGGACAACGTGACGATCCTGCCAGCCGTGGCTGGCGGCTGCGCCGGCTGGTGAGTGGCGAACAGAGCATTCATTCCCACGCACGAGCGGACCGGAGGGAGCGTCATGGCCCGATATGACTCGCTACTCGACGCGGTGGGTGACACGCCGCTCGTGGGCCTGCCGCATCTTTCACCCTCGTCCGACGTGCGGCTGTGGGCCAAGCTGGAGGACCGCAACCCCACCGGCTCGGTGAAGGACCGCCCGGCGTTGGCGATGGTCGAGGACGCCGAGCGCTCCGGCCGGCTGACCAAGGGCTGCACCATCCTTGAGCCCACCTCGGGCAATACCGGGATCTCGCTGGCGATGGCGGCGAAGCTCAAGGGCTACCGGCTGGTCTGCGTGATGCCGGAGAACACCTCGATCGAGCGGCGGCAGCTTCTTGAGGCCTACGGCGCGGAGATCATCTTCTCGCCGGCGGCGGGTGGCTCCAACCAGGCGGTGGCGCGGGCCAAAGAGGTGGCTGCGGCGCATCCCGACTGGGTCATGCTCTACCAGTACGGCAATCCGGCGAACCCGGCGGCGCACTACCGCACCACCGGCCCGGAGATCCTGCGCGACCTGCCCACGGTGACTCATTTCGTCGCGGGACTCGGCACCACCGGCACGCTCGTCGGGGTCGGCCGCTACCTGCGGGAGCACAAGCCTGACGTGCAGATCATCGCCGCGGAACCCCGTTACGGGGAACTGGTCTACGGCCTGCGCAATCTCGACGAGGGGTTCGTACCCGAGCTCTACGATCCGGAGGTACTCACCGGCCGGTTCTCTGTCGGCTCCTTCGACGCCCTTCGCCGGACCCGTGAGCTGCTGGAGTTCGAGGGCATCTTCGCCGGCATCTCCACTGGCGGGATTCTGCACGCTGCGCTCGCCGTCGCCGAGAAGGCGGCCGGCACCGGTGAGCCGGCCGACATCGTCATCGTGGTCTGCGATGCCGGCTGGAAGTACCTGTCCACCGGCGCTTACAGCGGAGACCTCGAGGAAGCCGCCACCCGCCTCGACGGGCAGCTTTGGGCCTAGCGGCCCCTGTGAGTGGCAATAACAGTTGGGGCTCGTAATGCCGCTCACGGGTTGTCCACAACCACAGGGTGCTCTCAGGGATCGGGGGTAGGGTCGGCGGGCGTGGTGGGTGAGCGTTCTGTGGCCCGTTCGCGGGTGCTGCCAGCCCGACCCGGGCAGGCCGCGATGATCATTACCGCGTTCACCGGCGTGCTGTATCTCACCGAGGCGGCGGACACCCTGTTCCGTGGCGCCTTGGAGGTCGATGGCGGGATCCGGCCGCGACAACTCGACGGGCTTGAGGGGATCCTGTGGGCCCCGTTGCTGCACCACGGCTGGCAGCATCTGGCAGCCAACACCGTTCCGGTGCTGGTATTCGGGTTCCTCGCGCTAGCCGGTGGGGTCGGCCAATTCGTTGCGGTGACCGCCACGATCTGGCTGGTCGGCGGTTTCGGGACGTGGTTGACGGGTAGCCCCGGCGTGCACGTCGGTGCCTCGATCCTGATCTTCGGCTGGTTGGTTTTCCTGCTTACCCGTGGTTTCTTCGCCCGCAGCGCGGCGCACATCCTGTTGGCGTTGGCGCTGTTCGCGGTCTGGGGCGGTGTGCTGTGGGGTGTGCTGCCGGGCATTCCCGGGGTTTCCTGGCAAGGACACTTGTTCGGAGCGCTCGGCGGCCTGATTGGCGCCCAGCTAGTCGCCCACGCTGATCGACCAGGTACAGCCGATCGAACGAGGGTCAACAGATCGTGACCGGCATGGATGCCCCCATCGGCGTCTTCGACTCCGGCGTCGGCGGCCTCACCGTCGCTCGCGCCATCGCCGATCAGCTACCGCACGAACGGATGCACTACGTCGGCGATACCGCGCACGGTCCGTACGGCCCGCTGCCCATCGCGCAGATCCGCTCGCACGCCCTGGCGGTGGCCGACGACCTGGTGGCAAGTGGAGTGAAGCTGCTGGTCATCGCCTGCAACACGGCGTCGGCGGCATGCTTGGCCGACGCCCGGGAGCGCTACTGCATCCCGGTGGTGGAGGTGGTGCGCCCGGCGGTGCGGCGGGCCGTCGCCGCTACCCGCTCCGGTCGGGTCGGGGTGATCGGGACCAAGGCCACGATCCGGTCCCGGGCCTACGACGACGCCTTCGCCGCGGCGCCGCACGTGGAGGTCACCGGGGTAGCCTGCCCGCGGTTCGTGGACTTCGTCGAGCGTGGGATGACCTCGGGCCGCCAGATGCTCGGATTGGCGCAGTCGTATCTCGAGCCACTGCAGCAGGCCGGTGTGGACACCCTCGTGCTGGCCTGCACGCACTACCCCCTACTCACCGGGGTCCTGCAAATCGTCATGGGGGACGGGGTGACCTTGGTCTCCAGCGCGGAGGAAACCGCCAAAGATGTGCTGCGGGTGCTCAGCGAGGCCGAGTTGCTGCGCGTCGACGCGCAGGAGCCTGAGCATGTGTTCAGCGCTACCGGGGATCCGGTGTCCTTCGCCCGGCTGGCCCGCCGTTTCCTGGGGCCCTCGTTGGCGGCGACAGCGGCCGCCGCCGGTTGACGAGAAGCTGAGATGCTAGGGCGATGCTGCTGACTGTGCTGGGCTGCTCCGGCAGCGTGCCCGGGCCGGAGTCGCCCGCGTCCGGGTATCTGGTTCGAGCCGGAGACACCAGCGTGGTGCTCGATCTGGGCAACGGAACGTTCGGCGCGCTACAACGCTACCTCGACCCGTTCGCACTGGACGGGCTCATCCTGTCCCACCTGCACCCGGATCACTGCCTAGACTTCTCGGCGCTGACCGTGTACCGCCGCTACCACCCGCACCCACCGCCGTGCGACGTGTTGCCCGTCTACGGGCCGCCGGACGCCGCCGAGCGTCTGATCGCTGCCTACGCGCCCAACGCCGACGAACGCAACCGCACCGACCTGTCCGACCTCTTCGCCTTCCGGTCCTATGGCGGCGGGGCGGCCAAGATCGGCCCGCTCGGCGTGCTCGCAGCACGCGTCGAACATTCCTGCGACGCCTACGCCGTGCGGGTAAGCCACGCGGGGCGTGCGCTGGTCTACTCCGGAGATACCGGGCCGTGCCCGCAGCTCGTCGAGCTGGCCTCCGGCGCGGACGTCCTGCTCGCTGAGGCGTCCTGGCCGGACCGGCCGAGCAACCCACCCGGAGTCCACATGTCCGGCAGGGATGCCGGGGAGGCCGCGGCGGCGGCGGGGGTCGGCCGGCTGCTAATCACCCACGTTCCACCGTGGACCGATGCCGAGCAGGTGCTCACCGAGGCCAAGGCCGCCTTCGATGGGCCTACCGAGTTGGTCCGCCCCGGCACTCACTATGAAGTCTGACCGTGCGACGGCGGGTGGGTAGGCTGGCGGGGTGACTCGAGCGGACGGTAGGACCGACGAGGCGCTCCGGGAGGTGCGCATCACCCGCGGTTACCAGCAGTGGCCCGCGGGGTCGGTGTTGATCGAGTGCGGCCGCACCCGGGTGCTCTGCGCGGCGAGCGTGGTCGAAGGCGTACCGCGCTGGCGCAAGGGTTCTGGGCAGGGCTGGCTCACCGCGGAGTACGCGATGCTGCCGTCGTCGACCCATACCCGCAGCGACCGCGAGTCGGTCAAGGGCCGTCTCGGCGGCCGGACCCATGAAATCAGCCGGATGATCGGTCGCGCACTGCGAGCGTGCATCGATCTCGCGGCGCTCGGGGAGAACACCATCTCCCTGGACTGCGACGTCATCCAGGCCGACGGCGGCACCCGCACCGCAGCGATCACCGGGAGCTATGTGGCGCTGGCCGACGCGGTGACCTGGTTGCGCGCCGCCGGCCGGCTGCGCCGCCCGCAACCGCTGTCCTGCTCGATCGCCGCGGTGAGCGTCGGTGTCGTCGACGGGGGGGTTCGGTTGGACCTGCCCTACGAGGAGGACAGTCGCGCCGAGGTCGACATGAACGTCGTGGCCACCGATACCGGCACGCTGGTGGAGTTGCAGGGCACCGGGGAGGGCGCCACCTTCGGTCGGTCCACTCTGGACCAGATGTTGGACTTGGCGCTCAAGGGATGCCAAGAGCTGACCGCGCTGCAAACGGCCGCGCTGGCCCTGCCCTATCCCGGTGAGTTGCCCGGGTCGTGAGCCCAGTTCGGGTACTGCTGGCGACGCGCAACGCGCAGAAGTTGGTCGAGCTGCGGCGGATCCTCGCCTCGGCTGAGATCAGCGGCGTGCGGGTACTGGGTCTCGACGACGTGCCATCGTTGCCGGAGCTCCCGGAGACCGCTGCCACCTTCGAGGGCAACGCGCTGGCCAAGGCCCGCGATGCGGCGGTAGCTACCGGCCTGGCCACGGTCGCCGACGACTCGGGGCTGGAGGTGGATGCGCTCAACGGCATGCCCGGGGTGCTGTCGGCCAGGTGGGCCGGCCGGCACGGCGACGATGCCGCAAACCTGCAACTGGTTCTCGATCAGCTGGCCGATGTGCCGGAAGATCGTCGTGGTGCGGCGTTCGTCTGCGCGGCAGCGCTTGTCGTGCCCCCCGGGCTCGCAGTTTCAGCGGCCCAGACTGTGGTCCGAGGACACTGGCGCGGCACCTTGACCAGGGCAGCTCGCGGCGGTAACGGCTTCGGCTACGACCCGATCTTCGTGCCGGACGGCGACCGGCGCACCTCCGCCGAGCTGGAACCGGCCGAGAAAGATGCCGTGTCCCACCGTGGCCAGGCGCTGCGTGCCCTGCTGCCCGCGCTGCGCGGACTGCTTTCCTCGGTCTCCACGCGGTCGTGACCTCAGCCCACGACCTGCACGACCTGGCCCACCGACAGCTTGCTGAAGAACGTGGTAGCAGCGGCGTGGCTTAGATGGATGCACCCAGCTGATGGGCTGTGGAGGCTGCCTTCATGAAACGCGATGCCGGTGTTGATGAAAAACACCGAGTAGGGCATAGGAGCATTGTGGAATTCCGAACTACGGTGGTTCTTGTCCTTCCACAACACCCGGAACACGCCAGGTGGCGTGCGTTGACCCGGCTTGCCGGAGGTGATCGGGGTCGGTCCATAGGTGACCTGACCACCGCTCATCAGCCAAGCCTGATGGCTGCTGAGGCTGATACAGGCAGCCGCGGTCGCCCCGCACGGTGCGCCGGCCGACTGGGCGGCGGCGGCCACCGCGGGAATGAACACCGCGCAGCCGGCGGCAATGGTGAGTGATATCACGGCATGACGAAAGAAACGCATCAAGAGACCCCCTCGGCAACTGGGCATAAGCCTACAGCTCCGCGGCAGTCCGGCGTAGTGCGTTATTCACCAATTACGCGGGACCCGGCCGGCCCCGAGCGGGGGGAGGGTGTCCGGTTCCGGCCGGGCCCGACGCGCCCACCCGTCAGCTTCAGCCGCGGGCGGTGCCTCCGGGGTGAATCCCCCGAAAGAACGCCCGTTAGACGCGGATGGGGCCGATCGGTTGTCTAGCGCAGAACGCCAGTTCGTGATCCGATTCAGGGGTGAACAGAGATGTGTCCCACACCAGCTCAGATGCCGACGCGCGCCACGGTGCCACGAAGGGCCACCTGCCCTGGTTTGACGACCTGCCGATCGGCATGGACGCCGTCACGCTAGGGCAGGACATCGAACTGCACGAGCAATGCGAGCCGCTGGCGCCACTGCTGGGAGTGTGGCGCGGTGAGGGTCTGGCGCAGTACCCATCGCTGCTCGGCCAGTTCCGCTACGGCCAGCAGATCACCTTTTCCCACGACGGCAGGCCGTTTCTGGTCTACGAGGCACGAGCGTGGCTGCTGAACTCCTCCGGGGAGGTGTTGCGCCCTGCGGCCCGTGAGGTCGGGTGGTGGCGGATGGACGAGGAGGAGACCATCGAACTGGTGCTCGCGCACATGTTCGGCATCTGCGAGATCTACTACGGCGGGCGTACCAGCGAGACGTCGTGGGAGCTCGTGTGCGACGCCATCACCCGGACCGACACCGCCAGAGACACGACCGCGGCCGCCCGGCTCTACGGCATCCTCGAAAACGGTGAGCTGGCCTACGCCGAGGAGCGCGCGTTGCGCGGGCTACCCTTGCAGCCGCACCTGTCAGCGCAGCTGGAACGCATTGCCGGCTAGCCCGGTCCGGTCACAGTGGGGGATGACCCGCTGCTGGAGCTGATCTTCGGCGCGGACCGGGCGCCCAGCCGGTCGGTGGGTTCGTGGCCGCCCTGACGCGCCATCCTTGCGCCAGCGGGTGAGCGGCGCTCCCACGTGGGATTGGCGCTCTTACGCATCAGACTGCCTGTATCCCGGTCCCGTCCTGATCGCCGAGAAGCGCACGCAGGTCATTCGGATCACTGGTCAAGATTGTGGAGCCCGGTATCGCGAGGGCTTCAGCAGCAATCAGGGCGTCCGCGGTATTGCAGCCGCCGGTCCGGCCGAGAAGCCGGCCGGCTTCCCGGCCCGTGTCCGGCGCTGTCGCCGCTGTGCCAACGGCCTTGAGTACCCGGTTCACCGGTGCGTCTCGCGCACCTCCGCGAAGGGTTTCAGCAAGCACCACCACGGGGACCCGAAGCTCGATGCGGCGGATAATCGCCTCACGCAGGATGGCCCGCGTCCGTGCGTCGCCTTTCGACCAGCTGATGACCGCGCCGGAGTCAAGGATCAGGCGCTGGGGAAGTGAACTGGCCGACCGGTTTGCGGCCATTGCCTGCGGACCTCCTCCTCGATCTCTGTGGGCACCGGGCCGAACTCGGTGTCCATCTCATCGAGGAGCCGGCCGACTCGGGCATGCTGGAGTCTGACCCGCAGTGCATCGTTGATCAATGCCGAGAGCCCGCGCCGGCCAGCCAGCTCGCGAGCCTCGGCGAGCAGATCGGCATCAACGCTGACCGACACCTTCGCGATGGCCATGCGAGCTATCCTACTACTGGATGTCCAGTAGTGACTTCTTTCCTACCGAGAGGAGTACCGGTGAGCGAGGTCTGGCTAGGCGACATCCGCCTGCGCAACCGGCTGGTCACCTCCTCCAGCCTGCTCGGCTATGGTGCCTCCGACCCAGGTCTGGTGCCGTACGGGATGAGCCCGATCTCCCGGTTCGTGTCGCTGGAGCGGTTCGGCGCGGTCACCACCCGGACCCTGACGGTGCAGCCCCGCGACGGGCACTTCACCAACCGCACCGATTGGCCGTTACGGGCACTGCCCGCGCTGCTGCGCAGCTATGCCACGGTGCTGCGCAGCGTCGACGGCGGTTGGATCAACGCCTTCGGTTGGTGCAACGTCGGGATCGAGGCATACCTGCGCGACTACTACCCGCGCACCCGCGGCCAGAACACCATCATCTCGGTGGGCGGGTTCGCCGCCGAGGAGTTCGTCACCCTGGTCGACACCGTGAACGCGGCAGTACCCCCGGGCGCGATCGCGGCCGTGGAGTTCAATGTCTCCTGCCCGAATGTCGATCACGACTTCGAGCCCATCCTGGCTGGGGTGCTCGCCGACGCGGTACCCGCCAGCAGGCACCCGGTGATCCTCAAGCTGTCCCCGGACCGGGACTACGTCGGCCACGCCCGCCGCGCCGCCGCTGCTGGAGTCTCGGCGCTCACCGCGATCAATACGGTGCGAGCGCTGCGGCTGGACCCGCGGACGGGCCAGCCGTGGCTGGCCAACCGCTACGGCGGCCTGTCCGGCCGGGCGGTGAAGCCGATCGGCCTGCGGGTGGTGGCCGAGCTGCGCGACGCGGGGATCACCCTGCCGGTGATCGCTACTGGGGGCATACGCACCTTCGACGACTGCCGGGAGTATTTCTGGGCCGGCGCGGACGCCGTCAGCCTGGGCAGCGCCAGCTGGCTGGCGTCCTATCCCGGCTACGCGCTGGCGCCGCTGTGGGGCTGGCAGATCCGCTCGATCCTCAGGAAGATTGAGGCCTACCGGCCTCGTGTGAGTGGCGAATACGGCTATAGCTCGCAACGCCACTCACACGCGGCGAAGCCACCCGTTTAGGCTGCCAAGTGATGGCTGATCCCTCTACCTACCGCCCGGCGCCGGGGACGATCCCCGAGGAGCCAGGGGTGTACCGCTTCCGGGACGAGCGTCGCCGGGTGATTTACGTCGGCAAGGCGAAGAGCCTGCGCAGCCGGCTGAACTCCTACTTCGCCGATCTGACTGGGCTGCACCCGCGCACCCGGCAGATGGTCACCACGGCGGCGTCGGTGGAGTGGACGGTGGTCAGCACCGAGGTCGAGGCGCTACAGCTCGAATACAACTGGATCAAGGAGTTCGAACCCCGATTCAATGTCCGGTATCGCGATGACAAGTCCTATCCGGTGCTGGCCGTGACGCTCAACGAAGAGTATCCCCGCCTGCAGGTTTACCGCGGGGTCCGCAGGCGTGGGGTCCGGTACTTTGGACCATACGCCCACGCCTGGGCGATCCGGGAGACGCTCGACCTGCTCACCAGGGTTTTCCCGGCCCGGGTGTGCTCGGCCGGCGTATTCAAACGGCACGGCCAGATCGGCCGACCATGCTTGCTGGGTTACATCGATAAATGCTCGGCTCCTTGTGTGGGTAACGTCAGCGCGGAGGAGCATCGCGCCATCGTCGATGATTTCTGCGACTTCCTGTCCGGCCGGACCGACAAGATGATCCGCCGGTTGGAGCGGGAGATGGAAGCGGCCGCTGCCGAACTGGAGTTCGAGCGCGCCGCGCGGCTGCGTGACCACCTGGGGGCGTTGCGCCGGGCGATGGAAAAGCAGGCGGTGGTGCTCGGCGACGGCACCGACGCGGACGTGATCGCCTTCGCCTGTGATGAGCTCGAGGCCGCGGTGCAGGTGTTCCATGTCAGGGGCGGCCGGGTTCGCGGCCAGCGGGGGTGGGTCATCGAGCGGGTCGAGCAGGTAGACCTGGTCAGCCAGTTCGTGACCCAGTTCTACGGTGAGCAGGCCGCGCTGGCCGAGGCCGCGGATGACGCGACGCAGCCGGTGCCGCGCGAGGTGCTGGTGCCCGAACTACCCGCCGACGCCGACATCCTGACCGAATGGCTTTCCGGACTGCGCGGTTCCCGGGTGTCGCTGCGGGTACCGCAGCGCGGGGACAAGCGCTCGCTGGCCGACACCGTGGCGCGCAACGCCGCGGAGGCGTTCGCGCAGCACAAGCTTCGCCGGGCCGGCGACCTGACCGCTCGGGCCGCGGCGCTGCAGGAGATCCAGGAGCAGCTCGGTCTGGACACCGCCCCGCTGCGTATCGAGTGCATCGACGTCAGCCACGTGCAGGGCAACGACGTGGTGGCTTCGCTGGTGGTCTTCGAAGACGGGCTGCCGCGCAAGTCCGACTACCGACGCTTCGCGATCCGGGACGCGGCCGGGGACGGGCGCTCGGATGACGTGGCGAGTATCGCGGAGGTGGTCCGCCGGCGCTTCGCCCGCTATCTGCGGGACAACGAGCAGCAGCAGCCGGGCTTGGATCCCGACACCGGGCGTCCCCGCAAGTTCGCCTACCCGCCGAACCTGCTGGTCGTCGACGGTGGCCCGGCGCAGGTTGCCGCGGCGGCCGAGGCGCTGTTCGAGCTCGGCGTGACCGATGTGGCGATCGCCGGGTTGGCCAAGCGGCTGGAGGAGGTCTGGTTACCCGGCGAGGCCGATCCGGTGATCCTGTCGCGCACCAGCGAAGGCCTCTACCTGCTACAGCGGGTGCGAGACGAGGCACACCGGTTCGCGATCAGTTACCACCGGCAGAAGCGGTCGGTGCGGATGACGGCATCTGCATTGGACGATGTGGCCGGGCTCGGGCAGACTCGGCGCACCGCCCTGCTCAAGCACTTCGGCTCGGTGCGTCGCATCCGGCAGGCCAGCGTTCCCGAGCTCACCGAGGTACCCGGGGTCGGTCCGAGCACCGCGCGGGCGGTGCTGGCAGCCCTGGGTCTCGCAGAGAACAACCTGGGCCTCGCAGAGGGCGATCTGCGCGCCGCAGAGAGCGATCCGGGGTCCGGGGAGTCCATCGGCGCCGAAGGCAGCAACGGCAGCAACGGAGTGGTGCGGTGACCGAGGCCCATCGCGGTAACGAGGTGCAGGGCGGTATCGAGGTCGCCGTGGTGTCTGGGCTCTCCGGTGCAGGTCGCAGCACGGCCGCGAAGGTGCTGGAAGACCTGGGTTGGTTCGTCGTAGACAACCTGCCGCCGGAACTGATCGCCACGATGGTCGAGCTCGGCGCTCGCTCGCAAGGTGTGATAACGCGGATCGCGGTGGTCATGGACGTGCGCAGTCGGGCATTCACCGATGACCTCGCCGCGGTGATCAAGGATCTGGACGCTCGCGGCTACCGGCCCAAGGTGCTCTACCTGGAAGCCACCGACGCGGTGTTGATCCGTCGCTTCGAGCAGGTTCGGCGCAGCCACCCACTGCAGGGCGATAGCCGGCTAGCTGACGGGATCGCTGCTGAGCGGGCGCTACTCGCGCCGTTGCGGGATGAGGCCGACCTGGTGCTGGACACCACCGGGCTGTCCATACACCAGCTCCGGGCCAAGATCGAGCACGCGTTCGGTGGTGAATCCAGCACCCGTACCCGGATCACCGTGGTGTCCTTCGGCTACAAATACGGGCTGCCGATGGACTCCGATCTCGTAATCGATGTGCGATTTCTGCCCAACCCATTCTGGATCCCGGAACTGCGCGAGTTCACCGGTCTGGACGCCGACGTCCGCAACTACGTGCTATCCCAGGAAGGTGCCGAGGAGTTCCTGGACCGTTATCTTGAGCTGCTGCGATTGATCAGCGGTGGTTACCGGCGGGAGGGCAAGCGTTACCTCACCCTCGCGGTGGGGTGCACCGGTGGTAAACACCGCAGCGTGGTCGTCTCCGAGGCGCTGGCCAGCCGGCTCAACCACAAGGGCCGAATCGACGGGATCACTGTCAAGGTCGTGCACCGAGATGTGGGACGCGAGTGACTCGTTCGGTCAAGGCGGTGGCGCTGGGCGGCGGCCATGGCCTGTACGCCACGCTGCTGGCGTTGCGGGCCATCACCGCAGACGTCACCGCGGTGGTCACGGTGGCTGATGACGGCGGCTCATCCGGGCGGCTGCGCAGGGAGCTGGGGGTGCTTCCGCCGGGCGACCTGCGAATGGCGCTGGCCGCGCTCGCGGCCGACGACGGAGCGGCGGGCCGCTGGCGGGAGGTGTTCCAGCACCGCTTCGGCGGCACCGGCGCGCTAGCCGGACACGCCGTGGGTAACCTGGTGATGGCCGGCCTGCTGGAGGTGCTCGGCGATCCGGTGGCGATGTTGGACGAGGTATGTGCGTTGCTCAGAGTGACCGGCCGGGTGCTGCCGATGACTGTCGAACCTCTCGATATCGAGGCGGATGTGGCCGGTCTGAACGGTGATACGGATCACCCAGGCCGGCTGCGCCGGATCCGGGGACAGGTAGCGGTAGCTACCACGCCGGGTCGGGTACATCGGGTGTGGCTTCGGCCGCAACGCCCGCAGGCTTGCGCTGAGGCGGTCCGCGCGGTCAGTGAGGCTGATCTCGTGGTCCTCGGGCCGGGTTCGTGGTTCACCAGTGTGCTACCGCATCTGCTGGTTCCCGGTCTGGCCAGCGCGCTGTTGAGTACGCAGGCGCGCCGGGTGCTGATCCTCAACTTGGCCCCTCAGCCGGGCGAAACCGCCGGATTCTCCCCGGAGCAGCACCTGACCGTCCTGTGCGATCATGCACCGCCCGGATTCACCGTTCACGCGGTCCTCGCCGATGTCGACGCCGTCGCGGCGCCCGCCAGGTTGCACCGGTGCGCTGCGGCGTTGGGTGGGCACGCGTACCTTGACCGGGTCGCCGACGACGGATTCGCCGATCGCCACGATCCGGTAGCACTGGCCGCAGCGCTGCGTCGGATACTGATGGACGACCCAGCCGAGCCCGGCGACCAACCGTCGCACTTGCAAGGGGAGGAGCAGCGCCAGTGGCCATGACCTCCGCCGTTAAGGACGAGCTGAGCCGGCTGCGGGTGACCAAGACGTGCTGCCGGCGAGCCGAGGTCTCCTCGCTGCTGCGCTTCGCCGGGGGGCTGCACATCATCGCGGGCCGCGTCGTGGTGGAGGCCGAGCTGGACACCGGCTCGACCGCCCGCCGGCTTCGCCGGGAGGTCCACGAGCTGTACGGGCACAACTCCGACGTGCACCTGATCACGGCAGGTGGCCTGCGTAAAGGAACCTGCTACGTGGTGCGGGTGGTCCGCGACGGGGAAGGGCTGGCTCGGCAGACCGGATTGCTGGACGTGCGTGGCCGCCCGGTGCGCGGGTTGCCCCCGCAGGTGGTTTCCGGCGGTCTCTGCGATGCCGAGGCGTCCTGGCGTGGCGCGTTCCTCGCGCACGGGTCGCTCACCGAGCCTGGCCGCTCGGCCGCGCTGGAGGTNNCTCGGTATCGCGGCCAAGGCACGCGAAGTCCGCGGTGCTGATCGGGTGGTGATCCGGGACGGGGACGCGATCGGGGCGCTACTCACCCGGCTGGGCGCGCACGACTCGGTGCTGGCCTGGGAAGAACGCCGGGTGCGCCGCGAGGTCCGCGCCACCGCCAATCGGCTGGCCAACTTTGACGACGCCAACCTGCGCCGATCCGCGCGCGCCGCGGTGGCCTCGGCGGCGCGCGTCGCTCGGGCGCTGGAGTTGCTCGGCGGGGACATCCCGGGGCATCTGACCACCGCGGGCCGGCTGCGGCTGGAACACCGGCAAGCCTCGCTGGAGGAACTGGGGCAGCTCGCCGACCCGCCGCTGACCAAGGACGCGGTGGCGGGGCGGATCCGCCGGCTGCTCGCGATGGCGGACCGCAAGGCGGAGGAGCTCGGGGTGCCGGACACCGAATCCGCGGTAACTCCCGACATGATGGACGCCTGACCCGCGAACGCCCCAGCAGGTCCCCCTCCCGGGGGGCCTACGCGGTGAGCGCTGACCGCTAAGGTTGCGCTAAACGAGCGCCCGACAGGCCAAGAGCGCCAGATAGTGAGTGCTGGCCATGGTGGCCGGCTCGTATACGGACATTGGGTGTGGAGAGAGGGAGATGGCATCGTGACCGTTCGAGTAGGAATCAACGGATTCGGCCGCATCGGGCGAAACTTCTGGCGCGCCGTGCAGTCGGGCGGCCACGACATCGAGGTGGTGGCGTTCAACGACCTCGGCGACGTTGCGACCATGGCGCACCTACTGAAGTACGACAGCGTGCTCGGCCGGCTGAAAGAAGACGTGCACGTCACCGACGACGGCATCGCGGTGGGCGACAAGACCATCAAGGCGCTCGCCGAGCGCGACCCGGGTGAGCTTCCCTGGGGAGCGCTGGGTGTCGATGTGGTGCTCGAGTCGACCGGTTTCTTCACCAAGGCCGCCGACGCCCGGAAGCATGTCGACCCGGGCGGTGCGAAAAAGGTGATCATCACCGCGCCGGCCAGCGGCGAGGACCTCACCGTGGTGCTCGGGGTCAACGACGCCCGGCTGGACGCTTCCCAGACGGTGATCTCCAACGCCTCGTGCACCACGAACTGCCTGGGGCCGATGGCCAAGGTGCTGCACGACGCCCTGGGCATCGACAAGGGCCTAATGACCACTATCCACGCCTACACCCAGGATCAGAACCTGCAGGACGCCCCGCACAAGGACCTGCGCCGGTCCCGGGCCGCCGCGATCAACGTCGTGCCGACTTCCACCGGGGCCGCCAAAGCCATCGGGCTGGTGCTGCCCGAGCTCAACGGAAAGCTTGACGGCTACGCGCTGCGGGTGCCGATCCCCACGGGATCGATCACCGATCTGACCGCCTCGGTCTCCCGGGACACCAGCGTCGAGGAGGTCAACGAGGCTTTCCGAGCCGCCGCCGACGGTCCGCTGAAGGGCATCCTGCGATACAGCGAAGCGCCGATCGTGTCCTCGGACATCATCACCGACCCCGCATCGTGCATCTTCGACTCGCCGCTGACCAAGGTGATCGGCAACCAGGTCAAGATCGTCGGCTGGTACGACAACGAATGGGGCTATTCCAACCGGCTGGCTGACCTGGCTGTCCTGGTCGGCTCGCAGCTGTGAGGACGCTGGACGACCTGCTCGCCACTGGCGTTGCAGGCCGGACCGTGCTGGTTCGAACCGACCTCAACGTGCCGCTGGACGGTGCGCGGATCACCGACGACGGACGGATCCGCGCCTCCCTGCCGACCCTGCACGCTCTGACGGGGGCAGGCGCGCGGGTGGTGGTGACCGCTCACTTGGGGCGCCCCAAAGGAGCGCCTGACCCGGCGTACTCATTGGCGCCGGTCGCTGCCCGGCTCGGTGAGCTGCTGGGCACCCCGGTGGCGGCGGCGACCGACGTGGTCGGTGACTCGGCTCGCGCCGCGGTGGCCGGCCTGTCCAACGGAGCGGTGGCGCTGCTGGAGAACGTCCGCTTCGATCCGCGGGAGACGTCCAAGGACGCCGTGCAGCGCGGCGCGCTGGCCGACGAGCTCGCCGCCCTGGTGGGGTCTGACGGCGCGTTCGTCTCCGACGGGTTCGGCGTGGTGCATCGCGTGCAGGCCTCGGTTGTCGACATCGCCGAGCGGCTGCCCGGCTATGCCGGCACCCTGGTGCTCACCGAGCTGACCACCCTGCGCCGGCTGTCCGAGGCGCCAGACCGTCCCTACGCTGTGGTGCTGGGCGGGTCGAAGGTGTCCGACAAGCTCGCCGTGATCGAGGCGTTGCTGCCGAAGGTGGACACCCTGCTCGTCGGCGGCGGCATGTGTTTCACGTTCCTCGCGGCTCTTGGCCACCCGGTCGGTAAATCGCTGCTGGAGCAGGACATGGTCGACGTGTGCGGGCGCTTGCTCAAAACCTCGGGTGACACCATCGGGCTGCCGAGTGA
>QHBZ01000111.1 GCA_003244055.1 Pseudonocardiales bacterium
CAACCCCTCCCACAAGGCGAACCCCAACCGGACACCCCATGCCGCGACGCTGTGGCGACCACGGCCGGAGTCTCACATAGCTGGTACGGATTGATTCTCAGTGAAGGAGGGCTATCCATTCCACACAGATCATGTCCGGCACTCTGATCGGCTACGCACGCTGCTCCACCAACGCCCAGGAGACCTCATGTCCCGGCCGACCATGTACCGCACCCTCCAGCGCAGCCAGGCCTCCCAGGCACGGTGACGCTGTGCCCGCTCACCAGCCGGATAAGCCATATCCGCCCGATTTTCGGCGAGTACTTCGGCAACCCCTGGTGTCCTGAACGGATGACCATGCACACCAATGCAGACTCATGCTAGGGATCGAAGACACGCTTCTCGACATGAGAGCGCAATCAGCGGCATGAATGTGCGCTTCGTTCGGGTTGTGTGTTGCCGGACAGGCAGCGTGTTCACACCCCGATCAACACTGAATTAGTACACACTATCTGAAGTGGGAGAACACAGCGCACGTAGGCCTGGGCACCCGTCCATCAACCATCGGAACGGTTCTGGGGCTGCTGCGACGTGCGCCGATGCTGGGCGGTTCGCCAGCTCACTCCCATGGTGGAGATTGCGGCTGATGATCTCCACCGGGTATCGATGGCCCTTGTACAGCGACGACGACACGACACCCATCAAGCGGCCCCTCCCCGAAGATCTACCGGGAGCCCATCCCACCACACTTCAACAACTTGACAGCGCCGTCCGCGGCCCGGCGAACCCGAGCCGCCGCCTGCGAATCGGTCCAGATGTTGAGTTCCCGGACCGGAAGTCCGCTGCGACGCAAGGCGCCACGCAGCGCCACACAGAACGGGCATCCAGGCCGCCAGTAGAATTCGATCACACCGCCCGTGCTGGGCTGCTTGGCGGTGCTGCTTGGGCGCCGAGGACGGGCAAAAACCCGACGCCGGTGGCGAGGGCGCGGCGGGTGGTGGCGGCCAGCCCGGTGGTGGGGGCCAGGAACCTGCGGCTGCCCAGGCGGCGGGCCAGGTCGAGCACGGTCTGGCGGGTCCGCGGCAGGGGCGCCACCCGCGGCACGGTGAGCGCGGCCCAGGTGGCGACGCCGGCGGCCAGCATGGCCAGGGCCATCTCCCCGGTGCCTCGCAGCCCGGGACGGGTAGGCCCCGGCAGGTCCCGCAGCCGGATCGGCGGTCGGCTCAGCCTCGGCCACGGGGGGCGCGGCGGGCGGAGAGGTAGCCGATGCTAGCCACGAGGAAGGGCACGGCGTAGTTGACGCCGACGCGGATCCAGGTGCTGGCTCCGATCGGGCCGTCGATGATGGTGCTGCCCTGGTTGACCGCGGAGAGCACGGTGCCGACAAGGGCGGCGGTGGGGCCGGCGGTGCGGGCGGTGCGTCCGCGCAGGAACAGTGCCACCGCCTGCGAAAGCCGCGACCACGTCTCAGGAGCGGGCGCCGGGGCCTCGGGCGTCGCGAGCTCAGGCGCGGCGAACTCGGGCACGGGGGCGTCAGCCTCGGGATGTTCAGACATCGTGGTGCCCCGCGAGGCGGGCGGATCGGCCGGCGAATTCGTCGAAGAACTGGGCGGCGGCGATCTGCACGGCCATGGACCAGGTGGGATAAGCGTGGACGGCTTGGGCCAGGCCGCCGGTGAACATGGCGGTGCGCATCGCGAGCACCACCTCGTGGATCATCTCCCCGGCGATGGTCGCGCCGAGCAACCGGCCACCGCCGGTGGTGCCGGTCAGCCGGCGGGGCCCGGCGATGAGCTTGACGAACCCCTCGGCGTGCCCGGCGGTGATCGCCCGGTCCAGCTCGGCCATCGGCAGGTACGCCACCCGCGCGCCGGTAGCTTGCTCGCAGGCTTGGGCTTCGGTGCGCCCGACGTGGGCGACCTCGGGTGCGGTGAAGGTCACCCACGGCACGGCGGAGGTGTCGAAGCGGGCCCGGCGGCGGCGCAACGCGTTACGCGCAGCGAGGCGGCCCATGGCGTACGCGGCGTGGGTGAAGGGCAGCCGACCGGTGACATCGCCCGCGGCGTAGATCCCGCCGGCGGTGGTGGCGAGGTGCGCGTCGGTGCGCACGAAGCCGCGCTCGTCCAGCTGAACGCCGGCGGCGTCGAGGCCGAGGTCGGCGGTGGTCGGGGTGCGGCCCACCGCCACCAACACAGCATCGGCCACCACCGGCGGTCCGCCGGCCAGCACCAGCTCACGGCCGTCCGGGCGGTCGCGGACCTGTGTGACCGGTGCGCCGGTCCGCACCGTGATGCCCTCGTCGGAGAACACGCGGGCCAGGACCTTGGAGGTCTCCGGCTCCTCGCGGGGCAGCAGCCGCGGCGCCGCCTCGATGACGGTCACCGTGGTACCGAGCCGGGCGAAGGCCTGCGCCAGCTCACAGCCGATCGCCCCGCCGCCCAGCACCGCCAGCCGGGCGGGCTGCGCGGTCAGGTCGAAGACGGTCTCATTGGTCAGATACGCCATCGATTGCAGCCCGGGGATCGGTGGGATCGCCGGGCGGGACCCCGAAGCGACCACGAACCGCCGTGCGCTCACCGGTCGGCCGTCCAGGAGCACCTGCCGGGGAGAGGTGAACACCGCACGACCGGAGGCCACCTCGATGCCCTCTTTGGCCAGCGCGGCCGCGTCCTCGGTAGCGGCGATCCGGCCGACCGCGTCCCGGACTCGTCCCATCGCCGTGGCGAAGCTGGTGCCCTGCGCCGCGGACTCGATCAGCGTCTTGGACGGCACACACCCCACGAACGTGCAGTCCCCACCAGGAGGACCATTGTTGACCAACGCGGTGCGCGCTCCCGCCACGACCCCCCGGCCGCCGAGATACCCGCCGCACCGCCACCGACGACTGCCAGATCATAGTCCACGTGCCCTCCCCTCCTCAGCCGGATACAACGCGGGCAGCCGGCAACGCTGGAGGCACTGTCAACTTGTTGGCAGCGCGGCCGCCCGCGCCTTCAGTAGCTTGTTCCGCTGTTAGAGCCTGTTACCCAAAGCTTACAACGGCGAGACGAGGAGGGAACGGCGGCGGTAGAGAGTCTGGCCGATGGTCCTCCGCCGGGGGCGGCTAGCGATGAGACAGGGAGGCTGACAATGAGTAGTTTCGATCCGGCCGCGGATACTGGCATCCCGACCGAGCCGTGCGGATCCCTACCCCGGCCGCAGAAGCTCCAGGAGGCCTTCGCTGCTTATGATGCTGGCGAGATCACAAAGGAAGCGTTGGAAATTGAGCAGGACGCGGCCGTTAAGGACACGATCGAGCGCCTCGAGGCCACGGGTTCGCCGATCGTCACCGACGGTGAGCAACGTTGGTCGAGTTTCGCCACTTATCCGTTTATGTCCACCATGGCCGGGACGGGCCTCAACCCCAGTCTCGCGCCGGGCGGTCAGACCTTCGCCTTGTTCCCGGACGGGCACTACAAGGCCATGCCTCGTCTGGTGGGGGGCCCGTTCACCTACAACGAGTACGCGGCCGACGCGCTGGTGAAGGCGCTTCCGTATGCGACCAAGCCGATGAAGCAGGCGGTGATCGCCCCCTCGATGCTCTCGCTGCTGCTACCGCTGCACGCCGAGGTGCCGGGCTATTCTCGCGAGGAGTTCGAGTCGGACCTTGTCGATGAGTGCGAGAAGGACATCCGTAAGGCGTTCGCTGTGGGAGCGGCCCGGGTCACGATCGACTTCACGGAGGGTCGGCTGGCGCTGAAGGCCGACTCACGCAACCCGTGGACCGATGCCAGCCTGCTTCCACATTTCATCGAGCTCATTTGCCGGGTGGTCGACCGGTTCACGGCCGAGGAGCGTGTGAACATCGGTGTCCATACCTGCGCTGGAAGCGACGCGGACTCCAACCACAGCGCGGAGGTGCCCTATAGCAGCCTGCTGCCGGGTCTGTTCTCGATCAATGCAGGCTACTTCACGATTCAGGCCGCCTGCGAAGTGGACAAGGACGAGACCTACAAGATGATCGGTGCGTACAGTCGGGACGATGCCAATGGAATTCCACAGATGTGCTATGTCGGCGTGATTTGGTGCCAGAATCCCCAGCCGGAGACACCTCAGGAGGTCTGCGAAGCCTTGGTCCGGGCCGCCAACTTCATCCCGAAGAACCGCCTCGGTTCAACCGATGACTGCGGATTCCAGCCGTTCGCCATCGATAAGAAGCCGGCCTACGGCTCGCCCGACTTCGCACGTGACATCGCGTTCCAGAAGATCCAGGCCCGCGTCGACGGCACCAGACTGGCTGCTGATAGGCTTGGCGTCAGCTGAACTGACGTAAACTAGAGATTCAGCTCGGAGCCTACCTGATCGCGAATCCCTGCATGGCTCACCCATTCAGCCTTTTGCTAAGATTAGGCTCAGCTACCGCTTATCGCGCTCGCACGGCCTTATTCTCTGCGGTGTAGTTAGTCGGAGTGTGCTCCACTACTGGGGTTCCAGTAAGTATTTGTAGTCGTTCGACTTCTACTTAGTTAGGTAGGCATGCGCGTGATGATCTGGAGCAGGCCAAGGCCCGCTTCGTGGTGGATGTGCAGGCAAAACGGCACGCGCTCTTGGAGACGATCTCCGAGAGCGCGGGGCCCGAGAACGGGTCAAGCAGGTGACCGACGCCGCCGTCGCCGAACTCGCCCCGACGGTTGGTGTGTGGGGGGCGTGCGACGCGGTCGGAGTCGCGCAGGCCAGCTACTACCGCCGGCACCGGCACAGCCCGGCGCCCGCGCGGCCGGGCCGATCGGTCACCGCGACCGGGCACAGCCGCGGGCGCTGAGCGAGGTCGAGCAGCAGGCGATCCGCGACGTGCCGCACAGCGACCGGTTCGCCGATATGACCCCGGCCGAGGTGTGGGCCATCCTGCTCGACGAGGGCCGCTACCTCGGCTCGGTCTCCACGTTCTACCGCCTGCTACGCCGCGCTGGCGAAACCGCCGAGCGGCGTCGGCAGGCCACCCACCCGGCCACGGTGAAACCCGAACTGCTCGCCACCCAACCGAACCAGGTCTACTCGTGGGACATCACCACGTTGCGCGGTCCAGTGAAGTGGACCTACTACCACCTCTACGTGATCCTCGACATCTACTCCCGCTACGTCGTCGGCTGGATGGTCGCCAGCCGCGAATCCGCGGCCCTGGCCGAGGTGCTCATCCGGACGCAGGCAACACCCCACAAGATCCAGTTACACCGTTAACTTGACCCTCAGCCCGCGGGGACGACAAGGGTAACTAAAGCAACCCCGATCAATACCAGATTAGTACACACTACCTGACGTGTGAGAACCCGTCCTGGGGCTACCGCGGTCTGCGCCCGGCGCTCGCGGTCCGCCCGGTCACGCTAATGCAGGGATTGCCGCTGGTTGGGGTTCCGCGTCACCAGTACCGCGTCCAGGGTCTGACCAAGCAAGTCCGCCAGCCGCAGGTCGACCAGGCGCTACCGCGTCTACACGGGAGATGCGATACCAATCCCACGCACGCTCCGCGGCAGAAGAGGACGTTGCACCCGGCGGGTCACCCTGCATGACTATGCGCTGGTTCGGAACTGCTGGCGACACCCTGACCTAGCAGGTTGCTGTCGCCAGACTCCGCCTTGAGGGCCTTCCGGTATCAGCCCGCCGACGTCTTGGATGCCGATCACCGCGAGAACCCAGGGATCGTCAACTGCAATGCCGGCC
>QHBZ01000112.1:0-274 GCA_003244055.1 Pseudonocardiales bacterium
CTTGCCCGAGCCGTTCACGCCGCGCAGCAGTAGCCGCCCGCCCGCGAAGTGCAGCGTCTCGTCCTCGTACTGGTAGACGTTGAGAATGCCGGCACGGGAAGGGCGCCAACGTGGCACGGTCGTCGACGTCACGATCCTCCTTCGCGCTCGGGTTGCAGGATGCCCGAGGGTACCGACAGTTACGGCGCCGGCCTCACCGCGCAACGACGAGTCGCACATCGAGGACGTCGTGTCCGGAGCTCTTGTCCTGTTCGATCTGGGAGACGCGGCCCTT
>QHBZ01000112.1:329-484 GCA_003244055.1 Pseudonocardiales bacterium
CCGAGCATCTCGGCGAGCAGCTCGCGCTTGCCGGTCTCGACGGCGGCTTCGCCGCCTGCTCGCTCGACGTGCTCGGCGCGGATGTCGTTCCAGTTCACGAAGCTGTTCATGGCTGTCCCTCCTCCTGCATGCGTTCTGAGACGTGAGTAGGTTCC
>QHBZ01000112.1:541-16490 GCA_003244055.1 Pseudonocardiales bacterium
CCGCGGAGGGGCATCCACATCTTTGAGGTAGCGCTCGAATCGCTGCTCGGCGAGTTGGCCGACCTCGATCCTTCAGGGTTGACCTGAGGGTTCGCCGGAGTGGTCCTCACAGTGAACGCGAAAGCGCTGGTCAAGAGGTTGATGTGGTGTCCGAGGCGGCGCGGGCCACCGGCACGGCGCTCTCAACCACCGCCGCCCAAGCGGCCCGAATGTCTCGTGGCAGGACGAGTTCGTCCCACAGGTCGATCAGCAGGACGCCATCGATGTAGGTGAGCACATCCTCGGGACCACCTTCGCGCAGCACGATCTCATACACACGGGCTCGCTGGGATCGGTCACGCATGGGGAACTGTCGGCCGGGTACGGACCAGTTCAGGTGTAGCGGCAAGGCGACCGTGGCCAGGGCTTGCTCGATCGGTAGCCGGGGGAGCGGCGTCGGCACCAACACGGCGCGTCCTCGCGGAGTGGTCTGCTCGACGAACCGCACCCGCGGTTGAATCGTGAACTCGAAGCCCGCTGCGGCGAGTAGTCGGGCCGCAGTCTCCAGAGTGGGGGATTTACGTCCGTGCTCGTATGCAGACAGCGTGGGCCGGGTGCTGTTGCCGGTGTTCCACTATCTGTCACGCAGTACTTCCCAGGGAGCGAGCTCGTGGCGCCCGCGCAGTTCGCGCCGGGCAACCGGCAAGCGGCGCGGATAGCTAGGCGCCTCGCGCAGGTGGGTCTGGAACTGCACCCGGACAAGACCCGGATCGTTTACTGCGGACCTGCGGGACGACACGGCCCGGCCACACCTGGGCAGTTCACGTTCCTCGGGTTCACGTTCCGGCCCCGGCTGGCGTTCAACGAGAAGATCAGACAGCATTTCACGTCCTTTCTTCCCGCGGTCAGCCTCGATGCGCGAAAACGCATGGGCCGGACCGTACGATCGTGGCGTCTTGCCCGGCGCACGGATCTGACCCTTCAACAGCCCGCCACGAAGATCAACCGAATCGTGGCGGGCTGGATCAACTACTACGGGCGCTTCTACAAAACAGAGATGATCCGCTTCCTCCGGCGCATCAACCGCTACCTCGTGCGCTGGGCCTGCCGGAAATACAAACGACTGCGCCGCCGACCGCGACAAGCACGCAACCGGCTCATCGAGATCGCCACTCGACACCCGGGCCTGTTCGCGCACTGGCACCACGGCGCACTCCCAGCCTGATCTGACAGCGGGAGCCGTGTGACGCGAGAGTGTCACGCACGGTTCTATGATCGCCGGGGGGTGAAACTCCCCCGGCGACTCTCCACATGCTCAGCAGACCACCCCACCTCCCCGTGGGGCAGGAGTGACGGTGCAGACGAGCACCGGGTGCCACGATCAGCCCATACCGCCACTGCATGACATGCCGCCACGTGGCAGCGACGTCGCCGAGACCCCGCGCCATGGCTGACCCGCTCGCTGACAGGGAGATGCAACCCGGCTCCTCGACTCGTTCCCCACCCACCACGACAACCCCGGGACGATGAACCCTGATCGGCTCCGCGCCGCACTTGACCTGCGGTAACGAACCCGAGCCGGTCCAGCCGACTACATCGATACGATCGGCCTCATGCAGCGGCGGCGTCATCGGATGCGCAAGCAGGCTCGCCGGGATTCCGCACTGGACTGGGTCCGCTCCGTGGCACGGGTCACCGTGCAGTCCTATGCCAGGCGCTATGGCGTCGACCGCTACACGGCTTACGACTGGGTCTGGGTGGGTGACCAGCGGATGTTCGTCGTGGGCCACACCGCCGGCGGTGTTCCGTTCGGCTGCTACGAGGACGAGCTCGCGGACTTGCCGTAGGCGACGGCGTGGCTGGCGTCACGCCGTTTTCCCGCACTCGTTAGCCAGGCGCCCGCGCGCCACGAAAGAGGGAACGCCAATGCTGGTCCTACACGGCTTCTGGTCCACCTCGAACGGCTTGTGCCTGTGGGCCGAGGATTCCGATCTCACGGTGAAGAGTCCCAGCCAGGCGCTGCGCTCGGCTCGGCCACATCCGTTCGCCGCACCCGCCGACGTGACCGCGGGGATCCACGCGGGTAAGTCCGGTGCCGCGATCCTGCTGTTGCCGTCGTTGCGGTCGGCGCCGCTGGACTCGCCGGAGCTGATCCGGATCACGCCGCGCCCGACACCACAAACGGACCCGGCTCTACTGCCGTGGACCGTTCCGGCGGTGTTCCTCGATCCCGCATCGGCGCTGACCGCCCTCGACGAGTCCGTCGCGGATGTCCGGTGCGGCGCGTCCATCACCTACCTCGCCGAGCTGGCGGCCTTCGCGCGGGAGCTGGTCGAGCGCGGCCGGGTCTTGCCCGCGCTCGCGCGCGACGGGCACGGGGTTGATCGGCACGGGGGTGATGGGCACGGGGTTAATAGACACCGGGCGGCGGCGTTCTGGCGTCCGGTGGTGCAGGGTCCGGATGTCGTCGCGATGAACTCGCTGATCGCCGCGATGCCGCCGGTGTGCCGGGCCGAGCAGGGTGAGCACGACGCGCACGAGCTGGCCAACTCGGCGCTGCACGCCATGCTGGACGCTGCCATGCGGGCGGCGTTGCCGGCAGGGATCGATCTCCTGCCGCCGCGGCACGGCCGTCGCCCGAAGCGTCCGCCGGCCAAGGAAGCGTGGCTAACCGCGCTGACCGCTCCGGACGGCCGATTCGAGGCGGATCCGGATGAGCTCGACGCGCTGGCCACGTCGCTGCGGCCATGGGAGGACGTCGGGGTCGGCAAGGCGGGCCCGGCCAGGGCGACCTTCCGGCTCACCGAGATCGAGATCGGGACCGAGATCGAGGCCGGGGAGACTCCTGCCGGCACGGGTTGGCGACTGGAGTTCCTGCTGCAATCCATGGCGGACCCCAGCCTGCTGATTCCCGCCGAGCATGCGTGGAACGACAGCGGCAGCCTCCGCCGGTGGCTGGAACGCCCTGAGGAACTACTGCTGGCCGAGCTCGGCCGGGCCAGCCGGATCTACCCCGAGCTCGCGCCCGCTCTGCGTACGGCACGCCCGTCCAACGTCTGCCTTGACGCCGAAGGCGCCTACCAATTCCTGTCCACCGCCGCTCCGCGGCTCGACGAGGCCGGGTTCGGCGTTCTGTTGCCGTCCTGGTGGGACCGGCGTCGCAAGCTCGGGCTTGCCCTGTCGGCGTACACCCCGGTCGACGGTGTGGTCACCAAGGCCAGCAAGTTCGGTCGGAACCAGCTGGTCGAGTTCCGGTGGGAGCTCGCGGTCGGTGACGACACCCTCTCAGAGGACGAGATCGCCGCGCTCGCCGAGACCAAGGCGCCGTTGATCCGGCTGCGCGGCCAGTGGGTGGCGGTGGACCCGGAGCAACTGCGCCGCGGGCTGGAGTTCCTGGCGCGCAAACCGACCGGGCACAAGACCGCAGCCGAGATCCTCACCCTGGCCGCCAGCCACCCCGACGACATCGACACCCCGCTGGACGTCACGTCGGTGCGCGCCGACGGTTGGCTGGGCGAGCTGCTCAGCGGAGCGGCGGCCCAGTCGCTGCGACCACTGCAACCCCCGCCCGGGTTCACCGCGACGCTGCGCCCCTACCAGCAACGGGGGCTGTCGTGGCTGGCGTTCCTGTCCTCGCTCGGGTTGGGTAGTTGCCTCGCCGACGACATGGGGCTGGGCAAGACCGTGCAACTGCTGGCCATGGAATGCCTACAGCGCCACCAGGACCCTGGCACCGGCCCCACGCTGCTGCTGTGCCCGATGTCGCTGGTCGGAAACTGGCAGCGGGAGGCGGCGAAGTTCGCTCCCGATCTGCGGGTCTACCCGCACCATGGCGGCACGCGGCTGCACGGGGATGTACTGCGCAAGCACCTCGACGACACCGACCTGGTCGTCACCACCTACGCCACGGCCACCCGCGACATCGACGAGCTCGCCGGGTACGGGTGGAACCGGGTCGTGCTGGACGAGGCCCAGGCGGTGAAGAACAGCCTGTCCCGAGCGGCCAAAGCGGTGCGGCGGCTGGAGGCGGGGCACCGCGTCGCGCTCACCGGGACCCCGGTGGAGAACCGTCTCGCCGAGCTGTGGTCGATCATGGACTTCCTCAACCCCGGCCTGCTCGGGTCCTCGGAGCTGTTTCGAACCCGCTACGCGATCCCGGTCGAGCGGCACGGGCAGACCGGGCCGGCGCAGCGGCTGCGCGCGATCACCCGGCCCTATGTGCTGCGCCGGCTCAAGACCGACCCGACAATCATCGACGACCTGCCCGAGAAGATCGAGATCAAGCAGTACTGCCGGCTCACCACGGAGCAGGCCTCGCTGTACCAGTCGATCGTCGACGACATGCTGGAGAAGATCGAGAACACCCAGGGTATCGAGCGGCGGGGCAACGTGCTCGCCGCGATGGCCAAGCTCAAGCAGGTCTGCAACCACCCGGCGCAACTGCTGCACGACCGGTCACCCATCGGCACACGGTCGGGCAAGGTGATCCGGCTCGAGGAGATCCTGGAGGAAATCCTCGCCGAGGACGACCGGGTGTTGTGCTTCACCCAGTTCACCGAGTTCGCCGAGATGCTGATGCCGCACCTGGCCGCGCGCTTCGGCCAGGATGTGCTGTACCTGCACGGGGGTACCCCCAGGCAGCGGCGCGACGAGATGGTGGCCCGCTTCCAGTCCGGGGACGGGCCGCCGATCTTCCTACTGTCATTGAAGGCGGGGGGAACCGGGCTGAACCTCACCGCCGCCAACCACGTGGTTCACCTCGACCGGTGGTGGAACCCGGCGGTGGAGAACCAGGCGACCGACCGCGCGTTCCGGATCGGGCAGAAACGCACCGTGCAGGTGCGCAAGTTCATCTGCACGGGCACGCTGGAGGAGAAGATCGACGACATGATCGAGGAGAAGAAGGCGCTGGCCGATCTCGTGGTCAGCGACGGCGAGGGGTGGCTGACCGAGCTGTCCACCCGCGATCTGCGCGAGGTGTTCGCGCTGTCGGCGGGGGCCGTCGGTGAGTAACTGGACGGCGAACAACTGGTCTGGGCCGCCGTCGCGCCCGCGCGCCGTCGAGGGCGGCCTCAAGGCCCGCAGCACCCGCGGCGCGATCGCCCAGACCTGGTGGTCTGAGCGGTTCATCGAGGTCCTCGAAGGCATCGGCTTGGGTAACCGGCTCCAGCGGGGGCGAAGCTACGCACGCACCGGGCAGGTGATCTCGATGGACGTGGATCCGGGCTCGGTCACCGCCCAGGTGCAGGGCAGCAGAGCGCGACCGTACCGGGCGCGGATCGGGATCGCCGCGTTCGGCAAGTTCGAGTGGGCGCAAGTCGAACATGCCCTTGCCGACAACGCCTGGTACACGGCCATGCTGCTGTCCGGCGAAATGCCGGACGACATCGAGGACGTCTTCGCCGGGCTTGGGCTGTCGCTGTTCCCGGCCGCCGCGCGGGACCTGTCGCTGGACTGCTCCTGCCCTGACCACGCGGTGCCGTGCAAGCACCTTGCAGCGACGTTCTACCTGCTCGCCGAGTCCTTCGACGATGACCCCTTCGCCATCCTCGCCTGGCGCGGGCGTGAGCGTGAGGACCTGCTGGCCAACCTGCAGTCCGCCCGCTCCGACGGTCCGCCGGCCGCCGACCGCGGCGAACAGTCGGGCCGGCCGCTCGCAGACTGTCTCGACTGCTACTTCGCCCCGCAGGCCGAGACTCGCGCGCTGAGTCCGCCGGTGACCTCATCTACAACCCTGCTCGACCAGCTTCCTGATGTCACTGTCGCCGTGCGCGATCGGCCGCTGACCGAGCTACTCCGACCCGCCTACCTCGCACTCGGGCACGGTGACAACCGAGCGTGACCGCAGACAGACCATGCGTATCCGAACGCAAATCTCACAACAACACACGTGCTTGGACCCTGCCGGCGCGGCACGATTTAGGAAGCGCTGCGGCGGGGTTGACAGTGGCTTCTAGTAGTGACTTTGGGTGACTTCTGTTCGCACCACGTCGCACTGTTGCCCTGCAGCATGAGATTTCGCACCACGACCCGCACCACGGATCTTCTTGACGACGATCTCGCTGATAGGTGCCTACTCGTCTCGGGCTTCAGCCGAGGTCTGCATCGTTGCTCTGTTGCCGACGGTCGCGGGACGGACAGTCCTGGCTGACGTGTAGTATCAAATCCACCGTTGATTACGCTGAGGTGCTGATGATTTGATACGAGAGGCTCGTGATGGCGGGGTTGCCGACGGACCGCCTCGCGGCGTTGCCGGCCACCTTCACGACCGGACAAGCGGAACTGGCGGGGTTGTGGCGTCGCGACCTGTACGTGTTGCGTGACGACGGCGTGGTCAGCGAGATCTCGCGCGGGGTCTATCGCAAGGCGGAGGCGCCGGAGAGCGCTCATCTTGATCTCTTGGCGGTGGCTCATCGCGCGCCGTTGGCTGTGGTGTGTCTGATCTCGGCGTTGACGTTGCATGAGCTGACTGACGAAGTCCCGGCTGTCGTGCAGATTGCGGTGCCACGGGGGACCTATCGCCCACGGATTGCGTATCCGCCAACCGAGGTGTCGGAATTCGACCCGTGCACCTTCGACCTCGGTGTCCAAGAGCGTGAAGTCGCACCGGGAGAGCGAGTGCGGATCTACGGGCCGGCTCGCTCGGTCGTCGACGTGATGCGGCTGCGGCACCGGGTGGGGGAACCGGTAGCGCTGCGGGCGCTGCGGCATTGGGTCCAACGGCCCGACGCGGATCTGGCCGAGTTGCTCGACTATGCGCGCGCTCTGGACGTGGAGGGTCCGGTGCGCCAAGCCGTCGAGGCGGTGTTGAGCTGATGTCGCCCAATCCGAGTCGTGCCACGACCGCCGGGCGGGTGTTCAACGACCTGCGCAGCATGGCCCGGCGCGAGGGGCGCTCGACCGACGAGCTGCTCGTCTTCTACGTTTTGGAACGGTTTCTGCACCGGGTGAGCCGCTCGCCCTTCGCTGATCAGTTGGTGCTCAAGGGCGGGATGCTGCTCGCTGTGCTTGACGCTCGGCGCAGCACACGGGACGCGGACTTGTTGGCGTTGGAGTTGGACCGTGATGAGCAGCGCGTCGCGGCGTGGGTGCGTGAGATCGCGTCGGCCGATATCGACGATGGTGTCGTCTTTGCGGTCGATCGTCTGCGTTCGCAGCAGATCCGCGAGGGCGATCTCTACCCAGGGGTGCGGATCACTGTTCCTGCGGCCATCGGTAAGGCTCGTCTCAATCTCGTTCTCGACGTGAACTTCGGTGATCCGGTGACGCCCTGTGCGATCCGCGCCGATTTCCCACAACTGCTCGACGAGAGCACCTTCCCGATGTGGACCTATCCGGTTGAGACGGTCGTGGCCGAGAAGGTCAGCACCATGATCGCGCTCGGTGATCTCAACACCCGCGATCGCGATTGGGCCGACCTCTGGCGCCTGACGTGCACTCACAATATGAGTGGTCGCGTCTTGCGCTCTGCGCTGGAACGGACTTCTACGTACCGCGGGATTGCGCTACGGCCCCTGTCTCGAATAGTTGTTCGGTTGCCGCAATTACGACAGAGCTCGTACACGGCGTGGCGGCGCCGCCAGATGGCAGAGGCGCTGGCCTATCCCGGGGACTTCGCCGAAGTCGTGCGACACGTCATCGGATTCGCTGACCCGCTGATCTCCGATCAGGTTGGAGACCAGCACTGGCGTGCCGTCGACCGGGTATGGAGTGCCGCCGACCCCGCCAAGTAAGGCGCAGGCGGTCCGCCCCCCTCTGCAACCTCTTTTGCCTGTGCCCCCGGCAGGATTCACAACAGATGGGAACAGCGCCGACCAGCGGTTTTCTGCGGGGACGGCTGGTTGTTGAGCATCGGACGTCACTCAATCAGCCCAGTGCGGTGGCCGGGTCCAGCCTCTGACCCGCCTGACACGCCGTACCGGCCGAAACTGGACTGACATCATCCGTGTGCATAGTGTCTGTGTCCGAGGGCGGACTTGACCACTGCGCACACGTCCTCAAACACCACAAACTCTTGGTGGTGGGGTAGCCCCGGCTTCCTCTCCAACGGACTATGGGGTCCCTTGCTCTGCCAGTTGAGCTAACGGTCCCGCGCTGATGGTAGCCAACGCGGCGTCGTGGCAGACCTCCACGGGCTTCTGAGGATGACAAGGGCTTCGCGGGGCCGTCGCGCCGGGGCTGCCGCGCCCCCCGCATACCGTGAGAGCCGCTCGCGAAGGAGGCCAATGGTCGACGAACACGGATCCCGCCGCTGCTCAGCTCACCGCTAGCGGTGGCTAGTAGCCGGTGCGTACATACGAGCAGTGCACCGGCTTCCGCGTCACCGACAACGGGATCGTGCCCGTCCGGCTGATCTCCTTGCACGCCGGGACGTGGTTTCCGAGCGAGATTGCCGCTGTAGCGGTTGGAATCGTCTCCGCCCTTGCCCGCACCAAGCTCACAAGCAGGGGTCGGACTTTGCCCGCAATCCACGCTGCCCCACGGATCCGCGAAAGCGTAACCCGCTCACCAGCACGAGGAGCGCCGCTCCTACCACGGTGATGATCACTCGACTCAACATGTCCCGATCGGCTGGATCCCAAAGTCCGTTACCTTCCACGAACCGTCCACGGCCTTTTTCACGATCGCGTTGATCTGCCGCCTGCCGCCGGGCCCGTCGTTGGCTGGTTGCCCGTTGTCGGCGCGGTAGTTCCCCCAGTTCGTTGAGTCACCGCAGTCCGCGATCACGATCTTGGTTGGAGAGTCCGCTGGGTCCACAGAGGACACTTGTGGGTTGTTGACTGGCCTCCCGCGAGACACCAGCCCGTTGTAGTGATCGGCATACAGCCCACGGGACAGCGCAGACAGTGCATCACCGGTGGCGTTCTGCACCAGTTTGGGAGACCACCAATCCGACGTCGCGGCGGCATCAGCAAAGTCCTGCCACATGCCCAGGTAGGCAGCGATCGCCTGTCGCCGCGCGACGTCAGCCGGCGAGGCCGGTGACACGGGCGCCGCCGGGATCGATGTCGGCCCAGCAGAGTGAGCCGTCGCTGGAGCCGGGCCGGAAGGGTTGGCACCACAAGCAGTCAGAACCAGGGCAGCCATGGTCACCGCCGCTACACACGCAGCGTGGTGATCACAGCGCACCGAGGCACTGGTCCTGGCCACAACTTCACCCCCAGATCACGTCTGCGTTGAGCGACCATGCCGCCGGCGAGCTTGTCGCCATGGTCGGCGACGGTGTCAACGACGCCCCGCGCTGGTGCAGGCCGATCTGGGCATCGCGATCGGCACGGGCACCGACGTGGCCATGAGTCCTCCGACTTTACGTTGCATGCGCGGCGAGCTGGCGGGGTACCGGCCGCGATCCGGCTGTTCCGGCGGACTTACCAGCAGAACCTGGGCTGAGCGTGCCTCTACAATGCTTCGCCGGCGCCGCGATGGGGTTCTGGTTCGGCGCTTGCAGCTCGACCGGGACGTGATCGGCTTCGATGGAACTGTTCGCGTACTGCTCGATGACGTGACAGGCTGCGGGTAACAGCTCGTCGAGCACTTGCGAATAGGCAGGTGCCCGGTCGGTGCTCACTTCGCCCGGGTGTAGGCCGTGCTTGAGCGCGCTGGTGAAGAACCGGCGCGTCGCCGCGAGATCCACTTTTCCGGACCAGAACATCGCTGACCTGCCCGTGCTTCGTCGATCGCCCGATACAGATAGACTCACTGCCCGTTCGCCACTGCAACGGCAACGGCAACGTGACAGCTTATGCAACTACTGAGTACAGTGAGTGGAGGGTGGCTAGGTGGTCGCACGACACACCGTTCGCGGGTGAGGTAGCCCAAAAGCGATCAGCACTGCGTTATCGTCGATACCGCAATGTAACCAGAGCCGACGGACGCTAGGTAGACATCGCCAGCGATTCCGCGTAGTAGAAACGGGGCTTCGCCTCAAACGGCGCATGTGCCGTCTCATGTCGGCTGAAACGGGCTCGCCCCACACGCTGCACTCGCCGCGCCGCGGCAGCGTCCCACTACCCACGCTCGCGGCCAGCATGGGCGCTCACCAGCAACAATGCAGACGGATGACAGCTGGGCAAGGCCCGCGCGACGTCAAGCGGTAGGTACTGACGTTGCTGGAAGCCCAGCAACTGCTCGCCACTAACAAAGTAGTCGAAAAAACCGGCCTCACAGCTACGTGACGGCGTGTAAAATTAGGTGGCAAATGCACGTTGTCAGGCGACCTTGTCCTCGCCATGGTGGGGATTAGCTGAATCGGCAACACATCGATGAAGTGTTCTGTGCCCGAGCCACTGGGCGCCCACTCCAAGGGGGAAATGCATGTCTTACGCATTGAGCTTTGTAGAGATCGACGGACAGCACGTGGAGTTGCTCCCCGCGCGCACCGTCATGTCCATATGCAGCACCGGCGGCGCCGGCGACGGCGGCAAGGGCGGTGCCGGTGGCAGCGCCCAGGGCGGCCTCGGTGTCAACGTGCTGAGCGGCATCGGCGTCCTGGGCACCGGGACAGCGCTCGCTGGTGACGCCACTGGCGGCAACGGCGGCAGCGGCAACGGCGGCTGAGCTCACGACAGCTGAGCTGACCCGATGATCACATGCGGTGCCGTTGGCTACGAACGGGCACCGGCATAACTGACGGCAACGCTCAGCGCGGTGCTGGGCAGCCACTACACCTCCTCGTAGTCGCGTAGTACCGCCGCGATCACGCGATCGCGTGCAATGCCCCAGCACCGGAGGGGTGGCCTGCACACGCGGCCACCCCTCCAGCTATTTCCCGAATGATCCTGGTAGACAACACTGACCTCCGATCCAAGCGGTCCTTGTAACCCAATCCTGCCCCTGCGGAGCGGCCCTACGCTCCTCAGCAGTCCCCGGACAAAGGGGGAGGAGCAGCGACTGGGCTGCTGGGCTAATGAGTGACGAGCTGAGTGACAACCACTTGGCCCCGATGCATCGGCTCCCCGGCTTTCACCGAACTGGCCCCCATTATCTGATCACAGCATCCACCGCGGTCGACTCTGATCATCCCAGCCAACGCGTCACCGCCCAGCTGTTTGTGGTGCTGTTGAGCGGATCGGTGGCGTTGCTGGGAGACACGATCCATAATTTCGCCGACGCGCTGACCGCTCTACCGATCGGGATCGCGTTCCTGCTCGGCCGCCGGATGGCCACCAGGCGGTACACCTATTGGCCTGGGCCGCGCCGAGGACCTCGCCGGGGTCGTGGTGGTTCTGATCATCGCCGCGTCTGCGGCGGTGGCCGGCTGCGAGGCGGTGGTGCGGTTGATCCATCCCTAGGGTGTGGATCATGTGTGCGTGGTCGCGGCGGGTCGGAGGTCACCTGACTGTGGAGCAGGCCCACCACATCGCCCATGGCGTGGGGACCAACTCCTCCACGCCGTGCCCCGGCTGACTGCCGCGATCGTGCACGCCGAACTTGCTGTCCGCGCCGAACACGCCCACTGACGTGCTGGCCCGCCACCGCTGACGATCGGGTGCCCGGCGCCCGCCGAGCAGTTGCGCCGTAGAACTGCACAGGCGGCATCACGAAGCAAGACGGGCGGGGACCCCTGGCGGCGCTGACCTGTGCAACGGCGCTGAGCGGTCCGCAAACCAGGGTGAGTGGTCTAGACGACACGTGTGCTGATCGGCGGGACCGAACACTGCTCCAGGTTGCGGTGACGTCCATCGTGCCCAGTTGCCGCTTTGCCCCATCGGTGACGTACCCGTGGTGACAGTATCGGTAACCTTTCGTAATCTTCCCGAGACCTTGCGGTAGGTGCCTCGCAGCCGGGGCGGCAACGCAGGTCGCCGGGGACCCACCTTTCCTGGTGAACCCGGGAGTGGGCGCTAGCCCTCCCGGTAGGGCTTGCGTCCACTCCCGCCTGAACTCGTCGGATAAACCCGATAGGCGGTACGAGGGAAGAGGAGACAACCGCGACGTGTCGCCGCATCATCTGAAGCACGGTGTACTGAGGCCCGGTGTTGTGAGGCGCAGTCTCGAGGCAGCGATGACCGCCGTCACCGTGATCGCCCTGGTCGCTTTGACGCCGACTGCGGCCACCGCCGACCCCGCACCGCCCGGAGACGCCTCCACTGCTGTGAAGCAGCTCGCCGAGCTGAGCCGGCAGGCTGAGGTGCTGACCGAGCGGTGGAACTACGCCCGCGACCAGTTGAATTCGCGCCGTGCCGACCTGGAGCTGGCTAGGGCTGATGTCAACGCCGCTGGCGCGGCTGCGGAACGCGCCAGGGTGGTCCAGGGTCAGTACCGCGGTCAAGTCGACAGGCTGACCAACGCCTCATTCCAGGGTGCGCGACTCAACCGGCTGTCCGCTCTGCTGGTCAGCAACTCCCCCCAGGACTTCCTTGACCAGATGTCGGCGCTGGACATGCTCGCGGTGGACAACAAGAATGCACTAGACCGGCTTACCGGTGCCGTCGCACAGGCCCGGCAGGCACAGCTGTCCGCCAACGACGCAGCGGCGCGGGCTGGCCAAGCTGAACACGACGCCGCGCGGCTTGAAGGCGACCTGACCCGTTCTCGCACCGAGATGGACCGTCAGATCGAGGTCGTCAAGCAGCGGCTCGCGCAGCTCAGTCGCCAGGACCGGGCCTCCTACACTTCCGGCGGCGACATTCGCTTCCCGATCAACGTGCTTGGTAGCGGTGCCGCGGTCCAAGCAGTGCGCGCCGCGCTGAGTAAGCAGGGCTCGCCTTATGTCTGGGGAGGCGGTGGCCCGGCCACGTTCGACTGTTCGGGTCTGGTGAAGTGGTCTTTCCAGCAGGCTGGCGTGTCGGGCCTGCCGCACTCAGCCCAGGAGCAGGCGCGGATGGGTCGCAGCATCAGCCAGTCCCAGCTACAGCCCGGCGACCTGATCGCTCTGTACTCGCCGATCACCCACATCGGCATGTACGTCGGTGGCGGGCGTTACGTGAACGCACCACAGAGCGGCGATGTGGTGAAGGTCTCCCCGGTGCCATGGAGCCAGGTCACCGCAATGAGCCGGATTGGCTGAGCTCACCGTTCGACGACGTCCGCGGCCCCGTCGGGAACTATCCGCATCGTGGCCTAAAGGTTCAGTCTCGGCGCCCTCGGTGCTGCCGGGGATGGCTTCGTCGCCACGCCACCTCGATGGCCAGTCGAGTACGGCCATGAGGGTTGCTTCGGCCTCGGGCTTCTTGGCCCGCGTCGGTTATTATCACCCAGTCTTGCCCGAGTCACGGTGAGCCGACGTCGCTGATCACCATGTCGATGAAGTTCAGGGCGTCGCGGCGGCGTGTCAGGGGAGTGCGGTAGGCGGAGCGGCCGGGGAGGCTGCGGCGGATGCGTAAGCACTCGTCGATAAGACGGTGCCAGTGCGGGTCGAAAGCCTCGCGGGCGTAGCGGCCGCCGTCGGTCTTCGACCAGATCAGACCCGTGGAGACGGTGTAGTGCAGGCGACTGACGCCCAGGACGCCCCAGGTCGGCCCCCAGGATGTTAAGCAGGCCAGGCCCGCCCGGGACATCGGCGCTGAGCTGCGCTGCTGCCACCGCCGCCAGTAGGTGCTCAGGTTGGTCCGGGACCACGCGGTCAGGGTGTCGCGGTCGGTCCAGATTCGCAGCGTCTCCGGCCGGGGCCCGCGCATGGCCAGGCCGTGCTGGGCGAGCTCGTGCCAGACGACCGGGTTGGCCTGGAACTGGCCACCGGTCCGCACCTGATCACCGTGGGTGTGCGCGCTGCACGCGACGTCCGCCGGGTCGCGGGGTAGGTCCGACCACGTGAGGTATAGGCCGTCGAAGGATGCTCGCCAGCGGTTGCGGGCGAGTTGTGCGTGAGCGCGGTTGGCTGCGGTGACGTCGAGCTTGGTCAGCGGTCGGGACGTCACGGCGACGAAGTCGATATCGCTGGCGCTGGCTCCGGAGGGACCGCGGCGGGAGAGCGCGCGGCCGGGCTGGAAGTCGCCCATCGCCACCGACCCGGTCAGGTAAAGGCCCTCGAGCAATCCCGGCGCGTGCGCGTCGATCTCGTCGAGATAGGTGCGCACAACGTCATCAACCCGGGGATGCAGCGCCACGATCGCGAGATTCTGCCCCACCTGCAAGATGGCCGCCACCCGCCCGGCCGCGCTCGTGCTGTCCGTGATGACGACCGCGACCAGAAGGTCAACCTCACCGATCTAATGACAGCGACCATCTGGCACGGCGCCCGGCACACGCGCGCTCGTCTCCGGTGCCGGCATCGCCGGGCTCACCGTAGCCCTGCAACTGCACCAGATCGCCGGGAACGGGTTGGTGATTCGCAGTTGGAAGCCGATGCAGCCCGGCTGTGTCACCGGCAGTGCTTGCCGCACCAGGATTCGCGGCCTTCCTGCACTGCTCGGTGTGCATCCGGGTCGGATGGCGGCCCCGGGTGAGTGGTCAGGGAGGACTGTCGCCGTCCCCGTGGGACCCGGGCCGGGAGGAGTTGTCGATGTCCACGGCGCGCACGCCGCCGGCGGTGGTGTTGCCGATTACGGTGGAGCCGGTGGAGCTGTCGATGATCAGTATTCCGCGGGTCAGATTGGGCCCGGAGATCTTGTTCTGGCGGATCTCGACGTTGGGCCAGCGCCGTAGGTTGATCGCCTGGGAACCGTTAGAGGCGCAGGTATTGCCGACGAAGGTGATCGAGGGGGACCCGGGTGGGGCGCCGCTGTTGCCGCTCTGGTCGCCGGTGGCGATCAGGCATTGCGCACCGACGTCGCGGCAGGTGTTACCCGAGATCACCACATCGAAGGTGGGGCTGCTTTTGTCGTAGGTCTGAAAGCAGTCCGGGTGCGGCGGATTGGCGTAGCCAGCGTCGGAGATGTCGAAGATGGTGTTGTCGGTGATCCGGTGACCGTTGCCGAAAAAGCGCATACCGTCGGCGTCGCTTTTGTCCTGTGGCACCGTATTGCTGATGGTGTTGCCGTTGACCGTGATCCGCTGCCCGGTGATCCAGATGCCGGCGGTGGCGACGTGGGTCATGGTGTTGGACTCGATGGTCGAGCCGGTGCAGGGATCGCAAGTGATCCCGCCCTGCTGGGTGTCGTGGACAGTGTTGTTGCGGGCGGTGATCCCGGTCCCCTTCAGCAGCACCCCGTCGCCGTTGGCGACCGTGAAGCCCTCCAGGTAGACGTGGTCGGCGGTGATCTGGACGCTGCGCACGGTAGCCCCGTCGGAGACGAGTCTGATCGGCGCTGCGGCGGTACCCGAGCGGGTCATCGTCACCTCGGCGCCAGCAAGGTCTCCGCCGGAGAAGCACGCGGTGTCCCCTGGGGACACCGCGCCCAGGGCTCCGGGCACCTCGTCGGCTCGGGTGAGTGTGCGGGTGCAGTTGGGTGGCGGGGTCTGGCGGTTCAGCGTGGCCGAGGGCCCCTGGCCGGCCGAGGCACAACCGGCGGCGAGCAGTATCGAGCCCAGCAACGGCGGGATATACCAACCCGACACCGCCCTGGCCAGCCCTGACACCACGGTGGCGAAAGTGAGAGCCAGCCGCCAGACCTCGTCGCCCTCGCGACCAGCTTTCGGCACGATACAGCCAGCCATGGAGCCAACACTGCTAGCCATGGAATCTATACTATTTTAAGTAGTAGTAACCGTTTCGCGCGAGGCCGATCGGCTGCACCTGCAATCAAATCCACGGGCGACACGTCATGCCCGTGGCGCGGGGCATCCGACATCGTCAGACGAGAGTGGATGATCTTTGCGGTGAGCAGTGGCCGGGATCTCCGGCCGGGCTGGTTACCTGGCTGGGCTGCGGCCAAACCCGCCGACGCTGATCGCAGACCTCAGACAACAGCCAGCACGATGTCGGCTACCAGCACCTGTCCAGCGGCGGTCATCGTGGCACGGCGTCTGAACGAGGATCCGCGGGCTCCGCGCCGGGAACAGCAGCTAGCCGCCCAAACGTGTAGGCGGCCACCGCTTCGACCAGCAGGGTCATTGGGCGGATGTGGTCTAGACCGAAGTTTCCTGATCT
>QHBZ01000113.1 GCA_003244055.1 Pseudonocardiales bacterium
GGCGAGATCCCGAGCTCCTTCGACAGCGGCACCAGCACCACGCTGAGCACCCCGAGGTCGAACCCGTCAAGGCCCTCGCCCCACGCTGTGGCCAGCGTCAGCCGCCGCAGGAACCCCTTGTCGCCGAACTCCTTCGTGCTCTGCGTGGCCCGCGCCATCTCGCACCCACCTTCGCCCCGGCCATCACGATTCTCAGCAAACTACCGTGCCGGATCCGCCGCAGCCGAGAGCGCGCCGGTCAGGATGCCGAGGGAGTAGGGCCGGCTCGGCGGCCAGCTGACGACAACGATGACGCCAACGCAGACGACAACGATGACGCCAACGCAGACGACAACCTGACACCAGCAGCACAGCGCAGAGCCGGGTCGCGGCGCAGATTGCGGCCGGAATGGTGGGCTGTGTGCTCCTGGGGGTCACGGTGTCGCAGGGGAGGTAAGTGGATCCTCAGCAATTTAGCAACGAGGGGTCTTGGTTGAGGAGTTGTGCGCGAGGCGAGATGAACGCCTCATACTCCGCCGTCGCGTCGAGCCGGAACAGGCCCACCTTGCAGCAGTTCTGAAAAGCCATATGTACGCCGAAGTGACGCTGAACTGTTCCGCGTATCGCGTCACTGGGGACCAATCGGAAAACCTCACCCCATGCTGTGTCGTCGGGCGGAACCTCCAGGTTCTGTACAGACGGCGCACCGGTGACATCTAGCTCCTTCGCCAGTCGCTCAACCATCGACCACGCGTAAGGCAGCGACTCGCGGATACAGTCCACAAATTCATCGTCCGGAACGGCGCCACGCTGCGCCTTCTCCAACAAGTTCACGGGAACGGTCAGTGACACTGCGCCTCCAATGTCGGTGTACGGACCAATTTCACGCTACGGGCCTGAGCGCTACCCCCGGAACCCCCCGATTAGGAGATTGCCGATCCATGCGTTCATGCGAATATTTCTTTCGGTACGCGACACAACTCCCAGGACGTGACAGTAAGATGGATCGGCTGGTCAGAACTCCGGAATGAGCTCATCGAAGAGATAGACCTGCGAGCGTTACATTGAATCGGCCGCTAGTTGTCACTCAGCGTTACAGGTCGGCCAGGGTCCGCCACACGCCAGTGTCCTCCTGCCGGGGATGCAGAGTCAGCTCAGGGCGAGGCCGCGAATGAGGGGATCGGTAACACTTCGGTGCACAGGTCGATTACCACCTCAGACACACCGCTCCACCCCTGGTCTCGGGTTCTGAGCACCTCGCTTGCGGCAGCCCGGCGCCACGCGGTCCCAGTCCCCTTAGGTCGGCCCGACCCCACCTTTCTCCCGTTCGGTGGGGTGGGGCCGCAAACCTCCGAAGCTGCCGGACGGCTCTGCATCGCTCGGACCGGTCCCGGTTCAGGCCGAGTCAGACCGCTCCCGCCCGGCGAGTTCCCGCAGCGCCCGCATGGCCTCCGCCTGGTCCGCAGGGGTGGACACCGGACCAGCCGCCCGGGCCGATTCGCAACACGGGCACCGGCACCCCGCCTTCGCGCCGATCGCACTGCCGTGGTGCCCGTCGGGGACCTCTGGGTTACGCCACCCCGCCAGGCCGGGTCCAGACTCCTGATCCATCAACCCACCTCCCTCATCGCTACCGTTCACTGTGACACCGCGACCGTCAACAACGAATCCCTCGTCTAGGACAGCTTCCGGCGTCGAGGCCACCGCCGGCGCCGTTCGCGCGGATGCCGGACGGCGAGGCTGCCGTGTTTGACGTGGCCGGTGATGTGCATGTTCTAGGTTCGGCCTTCGAGGTCAACGTCCCGGAAACGGCAACAAACGTTGCCGGTCTGCCGTCGGCGGGCGCAGGCTCGGTGAGTGGAGGTGGTCGCGATGGACTACGACGTCGTTGTGGTCGGGGGCGGTGCGGCCGGACTGAGCGCTGCGATGGTGTTGGCCCGGGCCCGTCGCCGGGTGGCGGTCGTCGATGCCGGCGAACCCCGCAATGCTCCGGCCGCGCATGTGCACGGCTTTTTGTCTCGGGACGGGGTGTCCCCGGCGTGGCTGCTCGAGGTGGGCCGGGGCGAGGTGATCGGTTACGGCGGCGAGGTGATCGAGGGCCGGGCGCGGGGCATCGAACACGAGATCGCCCTGACCTCAGACGAGCGTGAGCGATTGACCGCCCGCGGGATCCGGATTGTCGACGGCCATGTGACGCGGCTCGTGTTGGACGATGACCGACTATCCGCTGTTGAGCTCGCTGATGGCCGGGTTGTGTCGCGGGCAGCGGTGTTCGTCGGCCCCCCGCTTCGTGCCGCATGACGAGCTGCTGACCAATCTGGGGTGCAAAGTCGGCGAGAACGGCTGGGTGGCCACCGATCCCACAGGTGCCACCAGCGTGGCCGGAGTGTGGGCGGCCGGCAACGTCGTGGACTCACCGGCCCAGGTGATCACTGCGGTGATCACTGCGGCCGGCGCCGGAACGGTCGCCGCCATCGCGATCAACCACTACCTCCTGGAGGAGGACATCAAACACGCCGTCGCGAAATACCACACTGCGGGCAACGCGCTCTCGAACGTGACGGAGCAGCGGGTCGCCGAAGGCGTCCTCGGTGACCCCAGTCCATAGACCCTCCCTTGCCCACCTTCCCCGATAGGCAAATATCAGCGCCCCGCCACCGTGATCACCGATGACGGGACGCGGACCCAACGAAACAGACCTCGGCGCAGGCAGCCGACGCAGCGACGACGACACACCAGCGCTATCGGGACATTCTCATGTCCCGATAGCGCGGAAAACTTCTAGGCCGAGGTCACGCCAGGCTAACGGTCGCGGTGTCTCTCCATCCCCTGTCACATGTTGCGGATCCGTAGGTAGCGACGGACATCTGAGAGTGAAAGCACTCCGACGGTGAGCAGGGCAACGACGATGATCGCTGCCAGGACTAATGCGACGTAGCCAACGATGTCCATGTGTCCTCATCTGTTCAGCGGTTCAGTGGTCAGCGTGGTGTTGCTCGCAGTGCTGTCGCCGGCGATCGCACTGCATCTCCGGCTGCGACGCACTGGATCCTCGGCGCAGAAAGGTGATCTTCTGCTCGGCCGTGTGTTCCACGGTTTCTCCCGTCGACACCCACTGGTCAGCGCTCCGCCGGGGTCTTGAGCAGCGTGTCGCACCGCTCGGCGAGGACCGTCATCCCTCCGACCGTCACATGTCGAGCGAGGGGATCAGGACCTCGTGTCGCTAAATGCGCATTGCACGCTCAGGATACGCACCAACACCGACCGCGTACATCACATGGCGCGTCCCGTTTGGGTTGTCGTGGCGCGGGCCGGACGCCAGACCCGCGGCTAAAGGAACGCCGGTCTCCCCGAGTGGGGATCTGCACTTGTGGACCGTCCCACAGCCGGTCGAGGCACCCGACCGTGCTGCTGCCACAGCCTTCCACATCGGTCATGCGGATTCGATTCTCGTCGCCCGCTTCACCACCCGGTCATCTTTGCAGTCTCAACAGTCTCGCGCGGATTCGAAAAACAGCGCCACCGTGGCCGGCACCGGGGTCGAGCACGCCCACGGCCACATCGCCCACGTAGGTGGAGCGGCCTCGCCGTGCGCGCAGCGCCTCGGTGCTCGCCGCACCGGTGCCGGCCGCTATGGCCGCGGCCGCCAGGTCGTGCATCGAGATCCTGTCCGGTCGCGGCGCCACCTTGTTGTGCCGCGGGCGGCACAACAAGACGTAGGTGGGGTCAATGTGGAGCTCGAGGCTGGGATGAGGTCCGACTCTCGGCCAGCACAAGTACTGCAGATCTGGAAAGTATTTGTGATGCTGTACTGCACTTGAGAGGAGCCGGTGGCCGGGCCCGGGATGGGCTGGCGCTACCTGTTCGTCATGGGTTCCTGGGCGGTGATCAAGACAGCGGTGCTGGTCCCCGGTTTCACCTTGTTCCCGCACAACCCGGCGTGGTGGCTCCCTGGCGGCTTGGCGGCCGCGGCCCCGTTCTACCTCGGCGCCTATCGGGAGCACCGTCGATGAGCGCTCACCCCCGACACGGGTTGGATGAGGTGATCCACGCGCCGGTACGATTTTCGATCATGGCCACGCTGGTGGCGGCGGACAAGGCGCAGTTCAGCTTCGTCCGCGACACCGTGGAAGTCAGCGACTCGGTGCCTTCCCACCAGGTGTCCACCCTGGAGACGGCCGGCTACGTGAAGGTCACCAAAGGCTATGTCGGCAAACGGCCCCGCACCTGGCTCTCGTTGACCCCGGACGGCCGGGATGCGTTCATCGCCCACGTGGGCGCACTGAAGGCAATCACGGCCGCAGCCGTCCCGGATCGGACCCAGGGATAGCCGCAAAGCCATGTAGTTAGGCGTGGGGTCGTGGTGTCAAGGATCGACACGCGCGATGATTTTGATGGTGATGGCGGCTGGGTGCTCGGACCCGG
>QHBZ01000114.1 GCA_003244055.1 Pseudonocardiales bacterium
CTGGTGAATCAGGGTGGCGAGGGTGATCGGTAATGCGGCAGGGAATGTCGGTGTTTTCGTCGAGGTGGTAGCTGGCACACACCCGGTGGTAGCCATCAGCGATCTGCAGGGCAATTCCCCGGACCACATCGCCACGGACCAGCAGGACCGGGGACAGTGCCTTGGCGTTCGTCACCTTGGCCAGGTCGGTTGCCACATGGGGGTTGTCTGGGGCTAACAGCGCGAGCCCAGAGGCGCGCAACATGTCCTTGGCCTTGTAGTGCCCGACAGGGGCCGCCTTGAGCTGCTCGATCAGATCGCGGACCTCGGCGCTGGTCGCAATCAACGACAGGTAGGAAGCGGCGGCCGGGTAGTCATGCGGATCCGGCTCCGCCTTCCACGTTACTTTACCCACGCCATTGCCCCTTACCGTCACGTCGAGGTTGAGGTTATCGGCGACCCGCGTTGCGCCACAAGCAACGCTCACGGCCAACACCGGTGCCCGAACCCTTCGCCGGGCTCCTCCAGGAGCACCTCGAACACCGGCTCAACCTCACTACCGCGACCAACCAGAAACGCCCGGTGGCTGTTTCCCGGGCGCCGCGGTGGCCAACCCATGACCCCACATCCTGCAGACTGCGGACTATGCCCGCGCCGTCATGCTGCTGCGCCACTTGCACGTGTCTTACGGGGGGATCGAGCGTCGCGTCGCGCTGCGGATGACCCGTCAAGCGTTCTTAGAGCCAACCTGAGGCACCCGACCTGTGGGTGGCGCTGGATGAGGCCGCGCTCCGGCGACCGCTGGGTGATCAGAAGATCCAGCGAGCACAGCTGCTGCATCTGATCGAGATCGCCCAGCGACCCAACGTCATACTGCAGGTCGTGCCGTTCGACGTCGGTGGCCACGCCGCGGCAGGTGGCCCGTTCACCATTCTACGGTTCTCGCAGCCCGACCTGCCCGACGTCGTCTACCTCGAACACCTTACCAATGCCGTCTACCTGGATAGGAATCGCGACACCGTGGAATACCTGGAGATCATGGACAATCTGTGTATCCAGGCGGAGTCACCCACTGGCTCCATAAGCTTCCTACGCAGAATCCTCAATGAGAGCTATCCTCAAACCAATTGACTAAACGGCTGCCGTCGTCGCTGCGCTGGCTAAACTCCACGCGCGTCCTGGCGATCGGGTGCTGATCACGCTGTCAAACTAAAAGTCCCGGCTTCGCCCGGGGCCTTCGCCGGCGTGATCCAGCAAGGTGCAGTGCCGCTGCCGGTAGATCTGCTGCTGCCAGCACACGATATCGTGGCAGTGGCCGCCGCGGCAGCTGCTCGGCTTGTGCTGGTGTCGGCGGATCGGATTGCTGAACTGGCCGGCCTGCAGGCCAAGCCACCGGTACTCATCGATGGACCACACGGACGCTGGGCAGCCGCGCTGCGACTGCGCCAAGCAGGGAATTCGGGGGCCGCCAATTGAAGGGTTAAGTGAACGGCCACTAAGACGGGGTTGTCTACGGCGAGTGCTTCGGTTCAATTTGTGTCTATGTGACACCGCGGCCGTAGCAATTCACCCGACGTGCCCGCCGGTCACGAGCCGCCTTCATACATCAGCTGGTTGTCGCCGGTCGGGTTTCCAGATGCAACAACTTGTCAATGCGCGGTGTACGGATCAATATGTTGGGGCCCTACAGCGACGTAGAGGACGCAACCGGGAGGGGAACAGGCGCCGACAAGTCCCGGGTAAGACCGCGCGCTCCACGTCGTTCACGATCTTCAGGACCCGAGCGTGTGCCAACGGCTGCGCTCCGGTGCGAGAGGTGTCGGCGGTACCGTGGTTGGCTTGTGCACTACCGGCGGGGACGGGGCTGTCCATGCCACGATCTCGACCCAGTCCCCCGACACGCTGAAGCCCCGATAACGGTCCGGGTCATAGCCAGGTTCTTGTACCGTCACAGCGTGTGCCGGTTACGCACATCACCCGCAGCACCCGCCATGCACCGAAATCGGTCGCCTAGGAGACTGACATATGGCTGACGAGCAGCCCAACCACCCGCGCGACGAGCTGGCCACCGAGATCAGTAGGGGTGTGCCGCATTCGGCGCGAATTTGGAACTACTGGATGGGCGGCAAGGACAACTACGAGGTGGACCGTGCCGCCGGTGACGCCGGCGTCAAGGTGTATCCGGACATCGTCACCATGGCTGTCCAATCCCGGCAGTTCCTCATCCGCGCCGTGCGCTACCTGGCCAGTGAGGCCGGCATCCGGCAGTTTCTCGACGTCGGCACCGGCTTGCCCACGATGCAGAACACCCACGAGGTCGCCCAGCAAGTCGCACCCGAGTCCAAGATCGTCTACGTCGACAACGACCCGCTGGTTCTGGTCCATGCCCGCGCCCTGCTGCGCAATACCACCCCGGAGGGGGTCACCGCCTACCTCGACGCCGACTTCAACGACCCCGACGTGATCATCGCCGATGCCCGCAACGTGCTGAACTTCAACCAGCCGATCGGGGTCATGTTCATGGGCGTGCTAGGCCACGTCGCCGAGTTCGACGACACGCGCTCGATCGTCGGCCGGGTGATGGGCGCCGTCCCGTCTGGCAGCTACCTCGTGTTGTGGGACGGTAACGACACAAACCAGGCTTATGTCGACCTTTGTGAGGCCTACACGAAGACCGGGGGGGTGCCCTACATCCCCCGCGGCAACGAGCAGATCGGCCAGTGCTTCGAGGGTCTGGAGATGGTGGACCCGGGCCTGGTGTCGATTAGCCAGTGGCGGCCGGCCACTACCGCGATCGGCACGGACGAGCCCCTTGACTCCGCCTACGGCGCCGTGGCGCGCAAGCCGTAAGGTCGCCGAGCCAGCGAGCAGGCCAAAGCGCTGGTCACGCATGCTCAGCCCATCGGTCGTGCTTGCCACAGTGAGGGCTGATGGCGCTCGCCGAAATTCCC
>QHBZ01000115.1 GCA_003244055.1 Pseudonocardiales bacterium
ACTCACTACTTGACACCAAGCTGAGATTCGGACACTCTCGACTCCCCTCATTCGGGCGAAACACCTCTGTACTACTCTGGCGAAGCCAGACCGTACTCCTAGATCCGCGCACCGGCGAGCGGTCGCATAGCTGGACGAGTGCATGGTGTCTCCACGGGCATCCCGTCCCCTCGGCCCGACGCCGTGGCAGATCGGGGGTAGAAGTCCACATCGCCAGCACGTCGAGTGCTCCACCCCATGGACCCGACCCTGGTCTGCTTCGAGCCATCATCGCCGTCGAGCCCGACACAACCCCGCGGCGCAGTCTTCCGGGATCGTCGGTCAGCGCGGGCCAGTCGCGGGGTCCGGGCCACGTGAATGATGTGGCTAGCTCAGCCGTCGAAGACTTCGGCGGCCAGGAGCAGCTGATCAACCTGGTCGGCCGCGGTGGCGTCGAGTTCGCCCAGCACTACCGATGGGTGGCCCAGGACCTCGTCGAGATGGGGGCCGGCGTCGGGCCGTACCGCGCGGACTTCGGCCGGCGCGAGGGTGGGCAGGTACAGCGGCAGGGACAGCGCCCACGCCGTGTCGAACCACGCCATCGCCGACAGGCGACCACGGACCAGCGCGGCCAGCGCGGAGGCGTCGAGGACCTTGCCGCCGATCACGCCGCGGCGTCGGGCGCGACGATATGGCGCCGGTGGATCTCTTCATCGCCGGGCCACTGGGCGCCGAATCCGGCGTAGGCGCGGCGATAGTCCTCCAGGCTTGGCGCCGTGGCGGGCCATGGGGGGCGACCAAGATACGGGTTAAACCGAACTTACTTGATCTTGGTTGCCGTGGTGGGTGGTTGACCTGGGTGAACGCTGTCGGCTGGGGTCGGATACGGGGGTTGGTACTGGCTACTTGAGGGTTACGGGGATGGAGGTGCCGAGCAGTTCGAAGACGCGGCGCTGGACGGGTGTTGGGGTGGTGATCTTCTCGATTCGCTGGCCTCCGAAATTGATGACTTGGCGGTCGAGGGTGGACAGGTGTTGGAGCAGGTCTTTGTAGCGGTGCAGTGGTAGGCCCTCGGGGGTGTGTTTGGTGGCGTCTTTGGTTTTGGCTTGCGGTGAGCGCTGTGCGGGGGCGACGGGATCGTCGCGGTCGGGGATGTGTTGATCGGTGAAGGTCAGCTCGGTGAGTGCTTCGCGCAGGTGCCAGGTGAGGTAGGCGGCGAGCATGCAGATCAGCACGTGGGTGCGGACACGTTTGTTCAGGTAGTGATGGATGCACCGCAGGTCCAGGTCGTCGGCTTTGATGATGTGAAAGTCCCGTTCGACGTATTTGAGGTCCTTGTAGGCGGTGACCGCTTGCGCGGAGTTGAGGGTCTCGTCGGCCACGCTGGTGCGGATCACGTAGATGCCGTCGAGGGCGGCCTCGGCGCTGATCTTGTCCTCGTTGCGGCGGTAGGTGAAGGTGGAGTCGGTGACCTCGCGGAGGAAGTGTTTGGCGACCTTGTGTTTCCCGATCACTTTTCCGATGCGTTCACCGATCTTGTCGGCGCCGGTCAGTCGACTCGCTTGCACCGATGTGGCGATCTTGTCCAGGTCTTTTTCGGTCGCGGCCAGCAGCGCGTGGCGTGTGCGGGCGCGTTCGTCGGCCAATGCTGGGTTTCGGCAACAGATCAGTCGTTCCCCCAGATAGTTAGGGTGGGTGATCTCGGCGAGGTTGCAGGTGTCGAACAGGCTGGGTTGCAGCGGCCCGTCGTCGCTGGCCAGGGCCGCGATGGCGGGGGCGCGCAACGCGGTGATCCAGTCCAGGCCATCGCACTGGCGCAGTTCGGTGATCCGCGTCGTGGTGATCATTCCGCGGTCGCCGACCAGGATGATCTTCTCGATCCCGAAGTCATCGCGCACCCGGGTGACGGCGGTCTTGAAGGAAACGGTGTCGGAGGTGTTACCGGCGAACACTTCGATCGCCACCGGGCGGCCGGCCGGGCAGGTGAGTAGTCCGTATTCGATCTGGGGCCGGCCGCGTTTGCCGTCCCGGGAATGCCCGAAGGCTGCGAGTTCGCACCGCTTCCCCTCCACCCAGGAGGAGGACAGATCAAACATCGCGATACCACCAGCGCATAGATGCCGAGCGGCCAACTGCGCCTCGATGTCGGGCTGGCGACCGGCTAGCCAGTCCATCGCGGCGTAGATCTCGTCAGTGGAGGCGTCGGCCACACCCAGATCCGCACTCAAGGTGGTGTCGCCCGTCCACCACCAGCGCGCCGTGGAAGGCTTTGACTTCGGTGAGACCGCCCGCGACAAAATCAGTGCATAGGAGACATCCCGTTCACGGCCGGCCGGCCCAAGCAGCTTTCTCAGCCCGAGCTGGGTGGCCATCACATGCGCGGCCGCGACATCCCCGTGCGGCACCGATCTTTCGGTTTCGAACGCGACTTCCGCGTCCACGAGAGTCGCGCCCTTCAAGATCTTGCGAAGCGCATCGATCGCCTCGAGCGGAAGCGCCGAAAGGTTCGCCAAAGTCTCCTTCCGCGGCCTGCCCGCCTCGTCCCGGAACGACCGGCGCAGCAGATGGCACGGGTAGGCCCGGCGCTGTCCGTCGACCGTCGTGTACTGGCGGCCAGCGTTGTCGATGTGCATCCTGCCCGCAGCGCTTCCTACCAGCACATTCCATCACATCGATCATGTGAAGTCCATCATTTTTACTGGCTACAGTGCGGCGTGTTCAGAACCCGTACAGAACAAGTCTTCGCAGGTAGAACAGACGGTCACGCCATCAAGATCAAGTAAGCTCGGGCTAGACAGCTTGGCAGTTATGCCGGGCGCGACCGTCGGTGGGCGAGGTTTGATCTACTGGCTGGTCGGCGGCTCGGAGGCAGCGGCGTGAGCCCAGGTCTGTCCTGGCCGCCACCGTGCAAAGAGATCACGCTGGCGCGTCCCAAGTGTGCCACCTGATCCGATCCGATTCGGTGAGAAGGTGGTATCCGGTCTGGATGGCGGAATTCGGGCAGGCAACCGCGTAACCACCAACGGGCACGCGTCGAGGGTTGACGAAGCGAGACCGTGCCCGCACCTACGGGCCTGAGAAGCTGACCCGGGGCGGGGCGGGGCGGGCCGTGCGTCAACGTGACGGAACACGGCCAGCTCTCTGTACTCCGGACGCCGCCGAAGCTGAGCGGGTGGTCGCCCCGGTCGCTAGACATCCGCGACGGTGAGTTGCGGTAGACCGATATGACCCCGCGGCTCACCGGGCTCGGCTGCACCGGTCTCCGCATGGAGCCAATGATGCGAAACTCAATCTGGTGCCCACGTTCCAACTCTATCTCCAACGCCCATGCCTGGAGGTGGGGCTCCAATGCGCTTCGGGCCTCGGCCTCCGTAGCCAGCGCGACCCTCGGGCGAGCGCTTAGGAGGCTTTCCTCGATGGTGCGGTCGAACTCGCCCACCACGAGATTCTGTTTCGTCGGGAAGATCTGGAAGCCGGGAGTAAGCCACCGGATCTCGGAGGTCAGCGTCTCAATGCTAGGTGGCACGAGGACGAGGATACGGGTAAGCCGTTACACGGCCGCAGGTGTTCTGAGGGAGCGCACCTGCTCGGTTTGCGAGAGCAATCGTCCGGCACCGACCGAAAGCACGTCCCGCAGGACGATCGCTCACGGGGACATGCCGGCCTTCGCGGCAGCCAGCACGAACTCTGTTACGCAAAAATATTCACTCGCACGGCTTTCGTCCCGCGATTGCGATTATCCTGCACATGACGGATCGAACCCGGTACCACGGTCGCCGCGACACGCGCTGCCCCAGCCCGGAGCGTGGTTGGTCGAGTAGCACTGGGTGATCCCCCACCGCCATGCCGAGGATCAGGTCGGCAGTTCCCGCAGGGTGATGTTCCGGACCGCCGCGGCCGACCAGGACCCAGCACGGCGCGGACGTAAGCCCTCGCTGTCTAGGCTGGCTGCAATTGCCCGGTAGGTCTGCCCGGCGCGACGTAGCTCGACGATCCGTCGAACGGTGCGCTGCTCATCCTCTCTGGGCCCCTGCGTCGCGCTCGCGGCCTCGGCCGGTCGCGGTGTAGCCGAAGGGGTAGGAGCCGGTGGCCTTGCGACCGGTCTCAGCCTTGGTCCGGATCCCGTCCCGCATCCTTTTGACCGTGGTCCGACGGTCCGGCTCGGCGAAGACACCGGCCATCTGCCGCATCGCACCGCGCATCGGGTCGTCCGGGTCGTCGCGGAACACCTCGCCATTGTCGGCAGTGAACACTCGAGTGCCTTCTCGCCAGCACAACGCCAAGATGGCCTCTTGCACCGTCAGTGCCCGGGCCAGCCGGTCGAGTCGCGCCGCGATGATCCCGTCGGCGTGGGATGGCCGGCCGATCTGCTGTAGCGCGTCGGATAGGCCAGGCCGGTCGACGGCATCGGTCGCACCGGAGATCCCGGCGTCGACGTACTCGGCGATGATCCGGTGACTGTGGTCCTTGGCCCACTGGCGGACGGCTTTCCGCTGGACGTCCAGCCCGAACCCCTCGAGCTGGGTTGTGCTGGAGATCCGCAGGTACGCCACGAGTCGCATGCGGACACCCTAAATGCCCTGACCTGCGATGTAAAAGATCCGGAGGGATTGTTAACAAGACCGGTTATCCAACGGCGGGCGCGTCGTGGGAATCGAGGCCGTGGGCCGGCTATGTCACCCGGTTCTCGGTGGCCAAGGCCTGCTGCCGGCGCGCCGAGGTGTGTCGCTGCTGCGCTTCGGCCACGGTGTGCGCATCCAGGGTGGGCGGGTTGTGGTGCAGGTCGAGCTGGACACCGGTGCCGCTGCCCGTCGGCTGCGTAACCAGATCAGCGAGCTCTCTGGACATCCGGGGCCATCCGGCCGGTGCTCCCCGCCCCGGGCCGCCCGGTCCGGCACGTCGCGGGCGTTCGGGTGTGGGCCCGGACGCTGGAACTGCTCGACCGCCGAGGCATGGCCAGGCGTTGATCTCCCGGGGCCACCCGAACCTGCGCGTGGTCGGCCACGCACCGGGGCGTAAGTCCGGGGAGGGCCGGTCATAGCCAGCCCCAACGGGTGGAACAAGTTCATCCCGCACGGCCCGGACATGCCACCGGCGCACGAACACTCTGGAACGAACTCGCCTGGGCCGCCGAGTACCCGCGGTCTCACCAAGTGCAACGAGAAGCCCTATGCGAGCTCGTTGGCCGTACGCGCAGCACGCCGCCAACCATCGAAGGTCCTGCCACGCTCAACCGAGTCCCGTTGGTGTTCCGGTTGGTCAAAGACTCGAACGCTGCCCAGGATGTGGTGTCACCACTGGACTCTCCGATGGGTCACCCATGCGAACGCCCGTGCCGCCGATTCCGCAGTAGCCGTTGGGGTTCTTCGCATCGGATAGGTACTGCTGGTGGTAGCAATGTCGCTGTCGCAATAAGACTGTACGGGCATCTCCCGGGACGGTGATCAGCCGGCGCGGGGTCCGAAGCTGGTAGTGCTCCGCGGCCGACGGTCGTCCACGCCGGGTAGCGGGAAGATCTCGGCGCCCTGCTCCGGCGCGCTCCTACGGTCACCGGCGACGGACGCCCCCCAGGTCATCGGGGTTGACTTGCGTCGAATCCTGAAAAAGTTCAGAATGACTGTGTGACAGTTGAGGTGCAGTGGAGCGAGCTCCAGCGCGACCCGAAGGGCGTGGCGGCCTTGGCTGACCGCGGGGACGTTCGTGTGCGGCGACGCGACGGTGCTGCGCTGCTGCTGACACGCGAGGATCGTGCCAGCTCGACGGCGGAGGGCGCAGTGGCGGCTGCCCGCGCGCTGCGCAACCTGCTCGCGCACATGGAGCCTCAGATTGCGGCCGCAGCGCTTGTTGATGAGTTTCCCTGGGTTGACTTGCTGCCCCAGCGAGACCGAGCTCAGTTCGTGACTGACTTCGTCCGTGCTTTCCAGGCTTCGGCGGAGATGGGGCAGTGGACACCGCTGGCCCAAACGGTCAGAGAATGGAAGGCCACGGCAGCCGTCTATGCCGATCCTGAGCTGGTCGAGCAACTCACCAATCCCTTGAACGATGATTTTGGCGCGGTACCCGACCCAACCGAAGGCTGAATCATGGCGCCGAAACGCAACGATCGGGTGGCTCCACCGGGTCGTCCCGGGGCCTGGGAAGCGCGGTTCGCGACGTCTGAAGCTGCTAAGGGATGGGAAGAACTCTGTCGGACCGCGCGGTCGAATACATGGGAGGCGTGGGTGGTGCTCACCGAACGTCCCACCACACCGGAGAATCTGTCCCGTCAGCAGAGGCTTCGTGGACAACTGGGCAGCCGCAACGTATTCGGCCGGAAGCTGGAGCAATGGCAGTACGAGGTGACCTCTGGTGGCCGTATTTGGTATTGCCCTGATCCCGACAGACGAATCACCTGGGTTGTCGCAGCCGGGACCTCGCATCCGAAGGTTGCTGAGTAGGACAGGGGTTCTTTGACTTGTTAGGCGTCGCCAGGTGTGACGCCTGTACCGACCGGGCAAGCCACTCCCGTGCCACCGATTCCGCAATAACCGCTCGGGTTTTTCGCATCTGACAAATATTGTTGGTGGTAGTCCTCGGCGTAGTAGAAGTCGCGCAGGGGGGCGATTTCGGTGGTGATCTGGCCGCGCCCGGCGGTGGTGAGCGCCTGCTGGTAGGTCGACCGGCTCGACTGCGCCTCGGCGGCCTGGTCGGCGTCGGTGGTGAAGATCGCTGAGCGGTACTGGGTGCCCCGGTCGTTGCCCTGCCGCATGCCCTGTGTCGGGTCGTGGCCCTCCCAGAACACTCGCAGCAACTTGCTGTAGGAGATCTGCGCCGGGTCGAAGACGACCAGCACCACCTCGGTATGCCCGGTGCGCCCCGAACACACCTCCTCGTAGCTGGGGTTCGGGGTGTGACCGCCGGCGTAGCCGACTGCGGTGGAGTACACCCCGGGGGTGCGCCAGAAGATCCGCTCGGCGCCCCAGAAGCAGCCCATCCCGAACATTGCGGTGTGCAGGCCATCGGGGAATGGCGCCACGATGCGGTGGCCAGTCACGGCGTGCCGCTCGCTAACCCGTATCGGGGTGGATCGCCCGGCCAGCGCATCCTCGGCGGTCACCATGCGGGTTTTGTCGCGTCCGAACAGAGCCATGCCACTAGATTACGCCGCCGCCAGATCACGCCGAGGCTGTCGGCACCGCCGGTTCCCGCTCGGAGCACTCGGGCAGCTCCGCCGGTCGGCGCCGAGGGCTGACGATCGGATTCGGGGGAGGAGAAGTCTGAGCGCGGTGACGTGGCCTGCCTCGTGGCAGATAGCAGCGCAACGACAACGTCGGAGCTTCAACATAGCGCCAGGACAGCCAACCGCACAGGTAGGTCAGCGGCAGCGCGGTCACGGTCAGCGACCATTGCGTGTTGGCTCCGGCCATGATCAGCAGTTGCTGGACCGGGAACCCCCACACGTACAAGCCGTAGCTACCGAATACCCATGAGTCGTATCCCTCCAGGCGGGCCGGCCAGTGACAGGCCAGCACCAGTGCCCCGTAGCCGGCCATGAACGGGAGGGTCACAGCCCCGGCCTTGGTGGTGTGCACCGCGATCTGTAGCCCGACCAGCGACCACGCGACGAAAGGCGACAGCGGGATCTTGTCCCGGTAGGCGTGCAGCACCATGCCGATGCTGAACGCGACGAGAAACGAGACCAGCGACCCGAACGGCACCTGCAGGAACGAGCCGCCATGCCCTGGGTTGCCCATGCTCGCGCCGAGTCTGCGATCGAGCCCGATCAGAACCAGCATAAGCACGATCGTCAACCACGGCGCACGACGGAAAAGTCCGGCGACGCCGAATCCGAGCACCAACAGGTAGCCGGTGAGCTCCATCGGCAGCGTCCATATCGCGCCGTTCGCCGACCAGGGATAAGGATTGTTGTCGAACACGCCGGTCAGTCGATGCTGCAACGTGTACAGACCCGCATTGTGGACGATGTATCCCCAGGTTCCCCGAGCGGAGAAATACTCAGACAGGTCGAGCGTCGTCACCAGTGGCCCGATCACCAGGGCGGTGACCAGCACCGCGACCAGCAGCGGAGGCCACAACCGCAATACTCGCTTGGCGCTGAAGCGCCACCACGACGGATCCTGGCGCCAGCTGTCGCTGATCTGATAACCGCTCATCGCGAAGAATCCCATCAACGCGATGTAGCCGGGGGACAAGTTCCACGACGTGGGGAACACCGTCAGCCGTGACGCATCGGTCAGCGGCGCGGAATGATCGACGATCACGGTCAGCGCACCGATCATCCTGAGCCACGCGAATCCGGTGTTCGGATCCGCCTTAAGGGGCTGCGGCACGGGCGGGAGGCTAGCACCGGTTGCTGACCCGCCTGGATTGCCACTCGGCTGGGTTGGGAGGTCGGCCGTGAACGCAGGGTGGCTGCTGTGCACAATGTCCCCTCGACCTGATGACGCCGATCTGATGACCGAGGGGGTGGCAGCGTGAAGCCTGACGAGTCGCCTGCAGACGGTGCTCCCGGTTCGTACTCGCCGGTGTTTCGTCGGGAGGCTCCCACCGAGGATGTACCCACGCAGGTCATCGGGGCGATCGGGCGCGACACCGGCCAGCGCGACACCCCGCGGCGGGCTGCCGGCCCGTCATACCAGCAGCGTCCTGACCTGGCCCAAGATCTGTTCCAGCCGGTCGCCCTGCATCCCAACGAGCCCGGTGCAAGCTCGGAGCCGTCCTCGGGATACTCCGGCTTGCCGAACATCGCCAAGCAGCCCATCGCCGAGCAGCCCATCGCCGAGCAACCCTTAGCCGAACAACCCATCGCGCAACGGCAGAGCGCCTGGCTGCGCCCCGGTACCGAGGTGTTCCAGACGCCCGCGACGCAGTTCCGATCCCAGCGGATGATCGGGATCGCGGTACTGGTGGTCGTTATGCTCGGGCTGGTCGGAGCCACGGTGGCGTACTTCCTGACCACGGGACCGGGCCGCACCGGCAACCCGCAGCTCACCGTGCCACAGCCGGCCGCCGTCCCTCGCGACCTGCCGTCCCCGCCGGCCCCGCGGCCGCCGCCGGTCGACACGGCGCACGCCTTGATCGATCCACCCGGCCAGAGCCGCGGCGGTGGCGGGCCGTTCGACCTGCCTACGCTGCTGGCGGAGAGCTCTCCCCCGCTCGCGCCTGCCATCGTCAAGGCGCTGCAGGCCAGCGGGATGACCGACGGTGTCCTCAAGGCCACCACGACGGGTAGCACCACGATCGGGTTGTTCGCCCTCACGATGCCCGACCAGCAGGCCGCGACGACGGTGGCGCAGGGGATCGCCACCGCGCAGCTCGATGGCGGGTTGAAGGCGGACGATAACCGCGCCCTGCAGGGCATGGCGGTGATGGCCAGCCCCCCAGACTCGGGGTCCGCGGCGTACCGGGCGGTCTATGTCCTCTACAACCGGGCGATCTTCGTCGACGTGTCCGGGCCGAACCGCGACGCCGTGCAGGCCACCTTCGACGCCCTGATCAAGCAGCAGGTGACCTACGCCCCGCCAACGGTCCGGGTCGGTCACTAACTAACCAGCTCTTCAGACCGAGCCGGAAGCGCTCCCGTCTCGTACCTCGAGCCGAGCATGTTTTGGCCCGCGCCTTTGACCGCGCTGTACTACACCCAAGATCGTCAATAGTGAGCGCTGACCGTGCAGGATTGCACTGCCATCGCTCACTCTCAACGATCAAGCGACGCCGGGGCGGCACGCTCACTCGCCGCGGTGCGCCCCCTGATCACCGACCTCATCGAGGTGGTCCCAATAACCCGCTGGCCCGCCAGAACATCAAAGCTGCAGTGGCAGCTTGTGAGCAGCCTTACTGTCGCCGAGTTCGACAGGGCAGCTGTACGAGCGCCCGCGGACAACCGTCCTGTCGAACTCGACGGGGTCAGCGCGGCACCCAAAGGGGAGCTACTGGGCGACCGCGGGCGAGCTACCCGACGGGGGCGAGTTTGGCGGCGGTGGCCAGGAGGTCCTGGAGGGCGGCGCGGGCTACGCCGGGGCCGAAGCGGTCGGTGATCGCGCTGGCGCCGGCCTCAGACAACGTGCGCCACAGCTCGTCATCTTCGAGCAGCGTCACCACCTGGTCGGCGAACCCGGTGGCGTCGGCGGCCACCAGCACCTGCTCGCCGTGCGCCAGTCCCATTCCCTCGACGGCCACCGGGGTGCACACCGTGGGCAGGCCGGCGGCCATGCTCTCGCCGACCTTGCCCTTCACTCCGGCCCCGAACCGCAGCGGCGCCACCGACAGCCGGCACCGCTGGTGCATCGACACCAGATCAGCCACCCAACCGTGCACCTCGACGGTGCCGCCGGCCAGCTCCAGCACGTCAGGAGAGGGGTTGCTACCCACCACATGCAGGACAGCGCCCGGATGGCGATGGTGTACCCGGGGCAGCACCTCGCGGGCCATCCAAGCCACCGCGTCGCGGTTGGGTAGGTGATCGAAGCTGCCCACGAACAACAATCCCGTGCGGCCCTGCGGCCCGGGCACCTCACCGGCCGGCGTGGGGAAGTGCACATTGGACAGCACCCGCACGTCGGCGTCCGGCACCAGGCTGCGCAGCAGGGCCTGCTCGTGCTCGGACACCACCAAGGTCAGGTCGGTGGCCCGGACCAACCCCAGCTCCAGTTCCCGCGCCGCCGCCGCCTTGCCCGCCAGCGCCGTCGCGCCGGCCTCGTCGCCCGTCGACGCGGCCAGTTCCGCTTGCCGTTGCAGGCGCAGGAAGTGCACGTCGACGGTGTCATAGCTGACCAGGCAGCGCGGCGCGAGCATCCGCAGGTCCTCCAGCAGCTTCCAACCGACCTGCGGACGGGACAGCACCGCCAGACGCAGCGCGGCACCCGCCTCGCCCAGGAAGGCGGCCTGCCCTGCCACGTCGGCGATCACGGTGACCCCGTGGCGCTGCAGATCCGCGGTGTAGGGCTGCAGGAGGGCGCCGTTGCAGGGGAAAAACACCACCCGCTCGCCCAGTTCGACGAGCTGGAGCAGCAGCCGGTGCATACGCAGCGATCCTGAGTCCCGGTCCGGCGTGGGTATCTGGTGGTCGGCGACGAGCACCAGGCCGCCGCGGTGGCCGGCCGGCCCCCGCTGCCGCGCCAGCCACACGTTGAGCGCACTGGCGGCCGGCAGATGCTCGGTCAGGCTCGCTGACCACTTCTCGACGAACTGCGCGCGGTTGATCTCCTGGAACCGCTTGACGCCACCGGTGCGGTTGGTGCCATGCGAGACGCCCTCGTGATGCACGACCACCGCGCGCGGCTCGACGATGCTCCGGTGCCCGGTCGCCCGGATCGCGAAGGCCAAATCGGTGTCTTCGTAGTACGCGGGTGCGTATCGCTGGTCGAACCCGCCGACGGCCTCGAACAGCTCCCGGCGGACCAGGATCGCCGCTCCGGAGCAATAGTCGACGTCGCGCCGCACCGCGAACTCCGGCGCGTGAGGATCCTGATCGCGCCCGTAGTTCCAGCCCGAGCCGTCGGCCCAGACGATGCCGCCGCTTTCCTGCAACCGCCCGTCCGGGTACACCAGCATCGCGCCGACCAAGCCGATCCGATCGTCGGAGTCAGCCGCATCGACCAGCGCGTCCAGCGCGCCGGGCCGGACCTCGGTGTCGTTGTTGAGAAAAAGCAGGTAGGCCCCGCGGGAATGGGTCGCACCGAGATTGCAGGCGCCGACGAATCCGACGTTGTGCTCGGTGCGCACCAGCCGAACCCCGGGGCAGGCCGCGACCAGCTCGGCGGTGCGATCCGGGGACGCGTCGTCGACGACCAGCACCTCGAACGGGACTGCCGGGCGGTGCGCCTCGATGCTGGCCAGGCAGGCCCGGGTGTAGTCCCACTTGCCGTGCACTGGCACGACGATGCTGAGCAGCGGCGACGTGCTGGTGCGCAGCGCCACCGGGTCCGATGGTTGCGTGGCGGGGGCCGCAGCCGCCCCCCCAGCGCTGTGCCCACGGCCCAGGGCACGCTCGTAGAGGTCACGGCGCACCGTGCCGCGCGGTGCCGCACGCTCCACGGTGCCTCGGTAGCGGGAGATCAGCCGCGCCGCCGTCGCCGACTGCTCCTTCTGCAACGCCAGCACGTGCAGTTCCAGCTCGGCTGCTCGGCGTTGCGCTTCGCCGGCGATCTCCCGTTGCCAGCCCGCCAGCAACTCGGCCCGTTGGGCCCGGCGTTGCGCGCCGGCCAGCTCGCTAGCCAGCCGGCGCACATCGCCCTCCAGTCGTTCCCGCTGCTGGGTGGTGGTCGCTGAGACGGCGGCGGCCTGTTGCCGCTCGTGGGCCAGCTCAGCGCCGAGCTGCGCGACCCGGTCCCGTTGCTGGGCCAGCGCGCGGTGCGCGTCGCGCACCAAGGTCAGGTCGGGATCGACCAGCACACTGAGCTGCGGAAGTTCCGGCAGCGCCGCATCGGAGGCGACACCGAGCAGGTAGGTGTGCGGCACCTCCGGTGCCACCCGCCAGCCACCCTCCGGTGTCCTGCACAGGGACTGTGCGACGCTCGGACCGGTCCCCGTTCTAGCCGTGTTGTCGCCGAGTTCGACAGGAGGGCTCTGCTGACCGGATCGGACAGCCCTGCTGTCGAACTCGGCGGCGACAGGGTTCGTGATGAGAGATCCGGCGGCGACGTTCTGGCGCAGGATCGCGACGTGGCGCAGCCAGCCACCCAGCAGCGCCCGGAACTCCGGCTCGGTGAGCTCCCGGACGTGGAACGGGTTGTCGTTGCCGTGCTCGTGGCTGTACACGGTCACATCAGGGGTACTGGTCAGGAACAGCCCGCCCGGCGCCAGCAGCCTGCGCACCACCGCCATCAGGACGTCCTGCTGCTCGACGTGTTCCAGCGCCTCGAAGCAGGTGATGACGTCGAAGCGCTCCACCCCGGCGAGCAGTTCAGGATCGATCATCGACCCGATCGTGAAACGCAGATTGTCCAAGCGGTAGTTCGCGGTGGCGTGCTCCACGGTGCGCGGGTCGATGTCGACGCCCACCACGTCGCGGGCTCCGGCGGCGAGCAGGGCGGTCCCGTAGCCCTCCCCGCAGGCGAGGTCCAGCACCCGCGCGCCAGCGGTGAACCGAGCGGCCAGCGCGTACCGGTGGTAGTGCTCGTAGACCACCTGCTGGTCGTCGGTCCACGGCACGCAACGTTCGCCGGTCCACTCGATGCGGCGTTTTTCCATTGGCGATCTCCCACGTCCGGCGGGTCAGCCGGTGCAGGATAGGCGCGGTCCGCCCGCTAGCCGCAGTCTGGATGCAGACCGCGGTAATTCCGGGCCCGTTTAGCGCGGCCTGCATCCAGACTGCGGTATTTTGGGCCGGTCAGTCGGGGAGCCGGCGGCGGCCGGCGATGCCTAGGTCGGTGCGGTGGTACCAATCGAGCGTCGGCTCACCTTCCAGCCAACACAGCCGCACGGACACTCCGTCGAGCTCGGCCGGGAAGTCGATGAGCAACGGGGCGAAGCCTTTGAGCTCGATGCCCTGGTCCGGAAACCACTCCAGCATCTCGTCCAGCCGGGCCTGCAGCGCCTTGGCCTCCGCGAGACCGCCGAGTGCCGACGTGCGCGAGTTGCGCAGGTCCATCGACAGCTCGGTGAGGTCTGCTCGCGCCTCCACCAGCGCATCGACTCTCCTGCGCACCTCGGGCAGCAAGGCGCGCGCGTCGTGCACTTCGAACAGCCGGTGATCGCCCACGGTGACAACCGTAGTCGGTTCCGCGCCGATTCTGGTCAACCGTTGGTCGGCGGCCGCTCCACGAGCTGGCTGAGGAACAACTGCTCACCGAGCTTGTCCATCAGCTCCAGGTTGGTCTCGAGGTAGTCGATGTGCTCTTCCTCGTCAGCGAGGATGCGTTCGAAGAGGTTTGCGGTGGTGATGTCGCCCTTGTCCCGGCACATCGCGATACCGGGACGCAACCGTTCGACGACCTCCATCTCGACGGATAGGTCCGCCTGGAACTGCTCTCGCACGGTCTGCCCGATCCGCAGCGGGAGTAGCTTCTGGTAGTTGGGTAGGCCTTCCAGGAACAGGATGCGGTCAGTGATCCGCTCCGCGTGCTGCATCTCCTCGATGGACTCCGACCGGGTGTGCTCAGCGAGCTTGGTGAATCCCCAGTTGGCTTGCATCTTGGCGTGCAGGAAGTACTGATTGATGGCGGTCAGCTCACTGGTGAGCTGCTCATTAAGCAGCGCCAGGACCTCGTCATCGCCGCGCATAACACCAAACCCCCTCGAATGGATCACTCAGTGATCGTTACCGTACGGGTTCAGGCTGGGGTTGTCACCAAAGGTGAGCCTGCCCTGAACAGGGAGTATGGAGATCCAACACTGTGATGAGGCGCACAGATTCAGGCGCTGCGCTGCAGCGGACCGGATAGCTCGGCGCCCAGCAGGGCAACGATCTTCCCTACACACGAGCCGCACCCGGTGCCGGCCTCGCTGCGGGTGACCACGTCCTTGAGGGTGCACGCTCCGGCGGCGATGCACCCGCGCACCTCGGCCTCGGTCACCGCGCGGCAGATGCAGACGTACATGGCTCGATGCTCCTCGACCGAGTGATTAGGCAAGGCTAAGCACAGCAGATGATCCGGCTGACGTCTAGCCCTCAGTTGCCCCAACTCTCCAGGCGGACATCCTTCGGCGCCCAGAGGCGCAGGCGAGAGCCAATAGGCCCTTTGGGTGGTCGACTGGCCGGACCTCATCTCGCCGCGACCGCTATCCGTACTAGAGGCTTGAGCGAAACCCTCGCTCAGGGTGAACTCAGACAACGGAGGGGTGAATTGTGACCGGTTACTTCCAGCCATTCGAGCGGGCACGCTGCGGATGGAACGGGGAAGGCGAGCACGAGCGCGGCAACCGCAGCCGCCGCTGCCGCAGCCGCCGCAACCGCAACCGTGAGAGGTGACGTTAGGAGTTGAGCAACGTCTCTGCCCGGGAGTCGGGGCCGGGCAGCGGCGTCACGAGGGCGTCAGCGCAGAGGTGGCTCTGCGGCCGATGCCGCGCACTTCGAAGCCGACCCGGCGCAGCACGTCGGCGTCGAGCAGGTTTCGGGTGTCGATCACAATGCGGCGCTCGACCAGCTCGGCCAGCCGGCCCCAGTCCAGTAGCCGGAACTCGGGCCATTCGGTGAGCACCACCAGGGCGGCGGCGCCGGAGGCGACCTTGAGCGGGTCGTCGGTGACCTGTAGATCGTCGGTCATGCCGGACACCGCGGCGGGCACCCCGGGGTCGTAGCCGATCAGGTCGGCGCCCTCGGCGGCCAGCAGCGCGGCCACCGTCAGCGCGGGGGAGTCGCGCAGGTCGTCGGTGCCGGCCTTGAACGTCAGCCCGAGTAACCCGATCCGCTGCCCGGCAAGCGAGCCGCCGACGGCGTCGCGGACCTTGGCCACCATCCGGTGCTGCTGGTGGGTGTTGGTGTCCAGGCTGGCCTGAAGTAGGGCGAAATCGAAGTCCGCCGCAGCGCACACCTGCAGCAGCGCGTGGGTGTCTTTGGGCAGGCAGGATCCGCCCCAGCCGGGACCCGGTTGCAGGAAGGCCTGCCCGATCCGCCGGTCGTAGCCGATGCCCTCGGTGACGTCGAGGACATCGGCCCCGAACCGCTCGCACAATTCGGCGATGGCGTTGACATAGGACAACTTCATCGCCAGGAAGCAGTTCGCCGCGTACTTGACCATCTCCGCGCTGGCCGCGTCGGTGAGCACCGTCGGCGCGCCCAGCCGGGCGTACAGCGCCGCGACCCGCTCGGCGGCGTCCTGGGCGTCACAACCCACCACGATGCGGTCAGGGTTGAGGAAGTCCTCCACCGCTGAGCCTTCCCGGAGGAACTCCGGGTTGCTGACCACGGCCACGTCGTGCCGGCCGAGCAACTGCGCGGTGCGCGCCGCGGTGCCCACCGGCACGGTCGACTTGTTGACCACAACGCAACCCGGCGGCAGCAATTCGCGTACCTCGGTGGCTACCGCCTCGACCGCCGACAGATCCGCCGCGCCGCCGGTGCCCATCGGAGTGGGTACACACAGGAACACCACCTCGGCTGCGCCGGCTCCATAGCCGACCGCCGAAGCTGCTCCTACCACGAACCGCAACCGGCCCGCGGCCAGGCCCTGCGCTATCAGATCGGGTAGCCCCGGCTCCAGAATCGGGACCTCGCCGGCGGCCAGCCGGGCCACCTTGGTCGCGTCCACGTCGGCGCACACCACGTGGTGCCCCAATGAGGCCAGGCACGCCCCGGTGGTCAGGCCCACATACCCGGAGCCGATCACCGCGATGCGACGCACGAACATGCGGTTCTCCCCTCACTCAGCGTTGCTGCTCATGGTCGCACAGTTACAATCGGCACAGCTACAAATCGGCACAGCTACAGGTCACCGGCGTAGGGCACGTCGTCGACCTGCTCTGAACTCATCCACCGACGCAGCGCCCGGGTGGCGTGCACGTCGTCGGCGTTATAGGTGAGCAGCCGGTCCCGCTGCGCCAGGTCCGGTTGTGCGCCGCCCAGCCCCACCGCGTCGGAGTACCAGCGCATCGAGTTCTCCCCGCTGGCCTCCGGGTCGTGCCAGGAGAACCCGGCGGCCGGAGCGATCGTTTTGAGGCCCTTGCCGTGCGCGCAGAGAAACTCGGCGCTGACCACGCCGTACAGATCGACCCACTGGCCGCAGGTGATGAACTCCTGTACCTCGGCGGTGGTCGGAATCCCGGGAACACCGGCGAAGCGTTGCGCGGAGCAGAGCATCCAGCGGTTCTCGGCCTGCTCGTTGTAGCAGTAGGCGGCGAAGCTGAGACCTCGCGCGGCAGCGCGGCGCCGAACGTCGGTCAGCCAGCCCCAGAACTCCGCGAACGACCGTGCCTCGTCGAGCGTCGGCACCGGCTCCCAGGTGGCGAAGGCGCGGTAGCCGCCCGGCATCCCGATGTCGGCGCCCGACAACAGGCAGCCCCACAGGTACGCGCCGGACTCGTCGAAGCTCTCCATGTCGACGTCGACCTCGACGTTGGCGCGCCGCACGGCGATGCGCCGGTTGCGACGTACCAGCGTGAGGTCCCGCTGCCAGGCACGGGCCAGCAGCACTGCGTCCCGAAAGGCCATTCCGGCCAGCGGAAGGGGTGGTTCACCCGCTGGGTCCAGCGCGGCCAGCTCGTCGACGGTGGATAACCCCACCGCGCGCAGGGCCACCGCGTCCTCGCCGCGCAGGACCATGCTGACATCGCGGGATGCCCGCAGCGCCGGGCCGCACAGCGGCCACCACGGGCAGGATCGGCATTCAGTGATCCGGGACGGCTGGGCCAGCGGCTCGGATTCGGTAGCGGCGGCGCGCGCGACCGCCAACCGGTCGGCGAACCGAGCGTCGTACTCGGCCATCGCGGTCCGCCCACCAGGCCAGCTGGGCACGTCCAGGTCATGCCACACCACGACGTCGGCGTCCAGGCCGATCACCCCGCCGGCGGGCCGACCGCGCGGCGCCAACCCGGCTGCCTGCAGTAACCGCACGGCATGCGCCAGTCGCAGTTGATCCCGGGACTGGGGGCGGACCTTGCGATTCGGGTCGGTGCTCGCCAGCGTCGGCTGGGCCAACGAGCTGGTGCGGGCCCCAGCGCCCGGATCGGTCACCTTGTGCCGCACGACGATCACCGGAAGGTATCCACCGCGGTGGCGTATCAACAGCTCCACGCCGCCTCGCCGGCCGGCCTGGCGATCCGCCAGCAGCAGGCCGCCCCAGACGAACGGAACTCCTCCGATGAGCAGGGCAAGGGTGGCGGCGCACCGCTGTTCGGTAGGCAGATCCGGCGAAATCTCCGCCCAGTCAGTGGTGTGGTACTCGGCCAGCCTGTCGGCGACGCAGCGACGGTGCGCCGCGGCGTCGGCGATCCGTCTCGCGGCGGTCGCGTCCAGGGCCGCGCGCGGCGCGCCGGCTGCCGCCGGGTCGTGCTCCAGGTGCACCCGGCGGCGGCAGCGGGTGACTACAGCTGCGTCCAGCAGCACTGTCGAGTCCACGGCGTCAGCCTATGTCTCAGCACTGACAGCCTGCGCCATCGCCCGCCGCGCCGCGACGGACGGCCCGATGAGCGTCACGATGGCGCCCTCGGGAACCTGAAGGTTCAGCTCGGCCAGGGCGGGCTTCGACTGCTTCGGGTAGGTCTTGCTGACGCCTTCCAGGGCGATCATCGGACGCTGCTGCCACCAGCGCGCCCCATCTCGTGAGGTTAACGTCGGGTCACGCAATACCCAACGGATCCGGGACCTGGAGCAGCGCGTCAAGACCGGCGAGCGCTCGACCGATGCGGTGTCGCAGCTCGCGGCGGCTGATCCAACCCTGGGCGCGATACCGGTGGTCCTGGGCGAGCATCACCAGTACCGCGAGCGCCTCGGCGAGTTCCTCGCGCCGGTGCAGCGGCAACTGGCGGATGAACTCCAGTTGCGCGTCCACCAGGCTGTCCAGGAAGGCGGCTTCGGCCGCCACGGCCTGACGCCGCCTTGCCCCCATATGCACCGCCTCTGTTGGTCCAGTTGTCGTAACAATCGCGAGACCGGCGCCCGGCGTTACCGTCGCTCGAACGTGCGCAGGGGGGGTGTTCAGCGGTGTCGGAGGCGGGCGGCCGCGAGCAGGGCCGGGTCTACCCGGCGGCGGCCTTGGGTGAACACGGTCCGGGCGAAGGGGACCATGAACAACGGCTGGTCATCGCCGATCAGGTCGCAGAAGACCGGAAGGAAGTTGCGATGGTCCAGGCTCACCAGGAACTCGGCGCACAGCAGCCCCCGACCGTCCAGGCATCCGGTGCCGTGCCAGGGCAACAGGGTGGAGCCACCGAGGTAGGAGAAACCGCTGCAGCCCGGACGGGAGGCCACGGTCGCCAACCGGACATGCGGTGGAAAGCGCCGGGCAACCTCGACGGCCACATCGGCCAGCGAGGCCGCAAGGTAGTTCACGGTGTCCTGCCACGCCCAACCAACCACCTCGCGCCGAGCCGAGACAAGCTCCGGCGACAGCTCAGGTGCGTTGAATCCGTCGGGCCAGGCGAGCACCTCACAGGCCCACCGGCGCGGTTCTACTCCAGCCCGGGCGGGCACCGGTACCGAGTAGACCAATGAGGACAGGATGTCTCGGAACGACGGCACGCTGACCAGTAGCGCGGACGGCAGTTCCTCGGCCAGTCGCCGGTCGATCCCGGTGGCGCTGTCCAACGAACGTGGGTTGCCCGCCAGCAAGGTGATCACTTCGCGGAACCTGCGACGTTGCTGCTCGCGCCGAGCCCAACCGCGCGGACCGAGTAGCCGGGCCACGAAGCACGACTGATCGCAGAACCGCGTGGCGTCGTCCAGCCCGAGCAGCTGAGCATAATGTCGCAGCTGCCGCCGGTAGCGCCGCATCTCCGCCCAGCCGCGCGGTCGTGAGTAGCCACCGTCGTTGAGTACCACCACCCGCAGGCCGGGCGGGTATACCGCCGCGAAGGCGTCGTGGAGCTCCTTGAGGCGCAGCAGCGCACCAAGCTCGGCGAGGTCGGGCCAGGGTCCGGCGGCCTTGAGTCCGTTGTCGTGCTGCTTGAATGGGAAACCGACGGTCAGGATGGTGATCGGCTGCCTGGTTTGGACGAGTGGACCCATCTGCGCCAGTGCGGTTTCCAGCGGGAAGCAGGAGCGTGCACCCTTAAGAAACCGGGACCGGGTCAGGATCCGGTGTAGCACCGCCACGACGTCGCGCGGATTCTGCGGTGGCCGGCTGCTGGAAAGCTGACCATGGATCCCACCCGTCGAAGCGGTGGCGTGCGCGATCGCGTTGTCCGCGAGACGGGCCGACGCGGCCGCCGATCCGGCCCGCAAGGTGCTCAGCAGTGCGGCGAGCTCGGCGGCGTCCAGACGAACGGGCCACTGGTCCACCCAGCTCGAGGTGCGCAGCAGATGCAGCGGGAGTGCGCGCAGCGATCGCGCATGTGAAATGGTGAGCCCTGGCCCGTTGGTGAGTGCCAGGTTGGTCGGCGTTGGCCCGTTGGTGGACGCCACCTCATGAGAGCGACATTGTTGGTTACTCGGGGTAGGTGGCGGGACCAAGACTCCCGCCACCGATGGGGGGGCCGGCGACACAGGATCCGACAGTAGACGCCCAGGTAGATCAACACACCCCTTCAGCGCCGGACGGTCCTCCAGCGATCGGACAACCGGCCGGCCCGCAGGCTGGCCATCCGGCGGTCGAACTCCGCCTGCACCGCAGGCGGGGACGTAGCGCGGGGGAATACCCCGGCGATCAGCTTGAGATCGCGGATACCGTGCAACACCTCGAAGCCGTCCCAGTCCCGCACATCGAACCCGTAGGTCTTGATGAAATCGCGCTGGTGCGCAGCGGGCTTGCCCAACCGCACCCGGCTCACCGCGACCGGGGTCAGATCCCACTCTGGCGGCCCGACCGCGCACGAGTCGAAGTCGCACAGCACCGCGCGGTCCGGTCCAGGGATCACATTGCCGAGATGCGCGTCACCGTGCAGAACCGCGGTCGGCAGCGCGAAGTGCAGTTCGGCGACTGCAGCGGCCAGCTCCGCACTGCGGCACAGCAGGAAGTCGCGGTCAGCAGCGGCCATCGCGGTGGTGTGGCGCACCCGATTGTCGAAATCGGTGAGTGGATCCCAGCGCGGCAACGACCTGCAGGGCAACGGCACCGCATGCACCGCCGCCAACAGGGTGGCCAGATCCGCGCCGCCCGGCGCGGATCCGACCGGTGGCACCGACTGCCACACCGTGGCTATGTGTTCGCCGACCTGCACCGGCTGCCGGACACCGGGTAGCAGGCGGATCGCGGGCACGTCGTGCTCGGCGAACACGGTTGCCGCAGCCACTGCAAGGCTGGCCCGCGGCACGTAGGACGGCAAGGTGACCAATCTGATCACGATCGGGTCCCGGGCGAGCTGGAACACCGCGTTGTTGACATTGCGCAGCAACCGCGCGCCCACCGGATCCAGACCGAGCTCCCCGCACACCGCGCGCAGCGCGCTGCAGAGCCGCTCGTCACAGCGGCTCCTGGTCAGCACCGCGCCGGTCTGCTTCATCAGACTGTTCGTTGTTGTTGCCGGAGCAGGTGGGCAAGGTCACGGGCGTCCGGATTGCTGGACCTTCGGGCCGCTTCGATCTCCAACGGCTTGAGTCGATCGGTGACCCGCTTCGACTTCACCGCCGTCGCCGCCAGCAGGGCCTTGCGGCCGACCTGGATACCGTGGTCGACATCGCCCTGGCGCAGGTAGCTGGTGGCCAGCATGGCGAAGGTGAACGCCTGGCTGCGGCCCATCGTGTCGTCGTAGCGGGCCAGGGCCTGGCCCAACGCGGGGATAGCGACGGCGGCATGGCGCGGGTCGTGAGCGGCAAGTTCGTTGTGGACCGTCCCGATCATCGCGTACATGTCGGTGTCGTTGTAGAACCTGGCCCAGTCGGGTGTCTCGTCCGGATTCGCCCTGGCCAGCTCGTCCCGGGATCGGCCGAGCAGTTTCTTGGCCTGCACGTCGTCGCCCATCAGGGCGTACGCCCACGCCTCGTTGCCGCACAGCACCGCGACGGCCAGCTCCGAGCCGGAGTCCTGCGCGGCGATCTGACCCAGCTGGAACCACTTCAGGGCGTCGTTGGCATCTCCGTGGTGGAGATAGACCCGGCCGATCCGGTACATGATGTTGGACATCAGGCTCGAGTCACCGGACTGCTTGGCGAACTCCAGAGCAGTGGCGAAGTGGTTGCGCGAGGAGTCCAGCAGCCCCACGTCGAAGGTCGTCCAGCCGGCTAGATTCTGCAGGTCGGCCAGCGCCCGGAACAGTTGCAGGCGCACCACCTCGGTACCCGATGAGCCCAGCAGGCGCTGTGCCCACGACAGCTGGGCGACGACCGCGTCACGACATGCGCCGCCGCCGAACTGGTAGTCCAGAGCGCGCATGGCTCTGGTGGCGGCCTCGACCTGCTTGACGTCTGCCATGCCGATGTTGCTCGGTGCCGGCGTCTGGGCAGGGCTGGGCAGCCATTGTCCGCGGTCGGCCCCCAACACTGCGGTGCCGAACATCACGGCAGCTCCATGCGCCAGGAGCTTCCGGCGCTTCACTGACTCGTCCTCCTCCGCCAGCGCATCGTCGGACGGTCCGACCATGCTCGTCGCCGTCGCCGGGTCATAGGCCAGACCCATGTATCCCCGGGGGATACCCAGACCGCCGGAGATCCGCGCCAGCACGTCGTAGGCCATGACTTGACGACCCTTGAGGATCTCCGAGACCTCGGACTGGGACTGCCCGGTCAAGGCCGCGATGTGCCGTTGCGAGATTCCTACCCGTCGGAGCAACCGGTAAACGGAGCTGATGTCGCGATCGGCCAGCGCCCGCTTCATCTCGGGTTCGTTCCAGCTCTCCAGAGATAGCCGGTTGTCCCGCGAGCCGGTTACGTTCATCTCGCCCCCTTGCCGTCCGACGGGCGACGTGTGCAGAGTAGGCATACTCATCGTCGCTGGTGAAGTGCACTTCGGCAAAGCTGATCGGCTGCACCTATCAGTTTGAGCCGTTCACCGTCATACCATGGCCGATCGGCGCAGCGCAGCCCATGGCGGGTTTTATCCGGCCCCACGCTTTGTACGTTGAGATGGCGCAACCAGGCCCCGCGAGTCCCCCGATGTCGAGTGACGTCGAGGGCTCCCGGTACCGGGCAGGTTGGTTCGGAGCTGGACGGCAGGAGGGCGGCGAGGTGGACCAGGTTCTGGGCCAGATGCTCCGGCAGGCGGTGTGGGAGCGGCTTGACATGCTCGACGAGCTGGCAAGCAGCGCCGATAACGGATCGCTGCTGTCGTTGGCACGCAGTGAGTTGCCCCGGCTGACCCATGGTTGGCGTGCTCTGCTGGCCAGCCATGCACCGGATCCCCGAGGTCGTTGTCCGGAGTGTTCAAGCCGTTGGCGGCCCCGTGCAGCGCTGTGCAGCGTATGGCGGGCGGCCCACGAGCACCTCGTCCACGCCGAGAGTGGGGCCGGAACCGTGTCGTCGGGTTCTGTCCCGTCCATATCTGGCGCAGGCATATCTGGATCTGGCGCACGCGTATCTGGTGCGCGGTTGGCCGTGTCGCAGATTCGTCACCCTACGTCGCTACTTCCGGTCGGCCCGGCCGTCGCACGCTGATCACTGTTACCTCAATTCCATAGAGCTGGCGGTCTCGCCGTGATCCGTGGGTCTCCCCCCACCCACGAGGGCTGAGCACCCGCCATGTGGCCGGTGATCCGGCGAACGTCCGTGCCCCCGACCCGAGATGTCGAAGGATCACCGGCCACACCAAGCTCTCCCGCCGGCGGTGCTGCTCGCCCCGCGTGCCGCCGGTGGGAGCGCCACAACTCGGTGCGGAGTATGCGCACCGAGCACAACTTCACAGCCTGGACCCACACCGCTCCCCACCGAGTGGAGTGCCGCGCCGGTGGCACCGTCGTTGCCTGACCGACCGCCACCGTCAACGTTGGTCCGATGACCGCCGGATCCCGCCGCCCGGTGCACTTACGTCGTGCACCGCGCGCCCCGGGAGATCCCCCGTCCGGCGCCGGACGCGTGCAGCGCAGGCACCCGCAAATGGGGCGGGGCCGTTCGAGAGGAACGGCCCCGCCCCACAATCCCTGTTCCCCAGCTACCTTCTCGCCACAAACGGGCCGATCGTGCCCTGGAACAGCTCGAACAGGGAGCCAGTCATGGAGTGGTACCTCAAGGTCTTTCGCCAGTACGCCGATTTCGCCGGGCGCGCCCGGCGGAAGGAATACTGGATGTTCGCGCTGTTCAACGTGATCGTTTCGATTGTGGTCGCCATCCTCGGCAGCGTGCTCGGGACCGGCCTGCTCAGCCTGTTCTATATGATGGCCGTGTTGGTGCCGGGCGTGGCGGTGGCCGTCCGCCGACTGCATGACACCGGGCGGAGCGCGTGGTGGCTGCTGATCGCCCTCATCCCACTGATCGGCGGGATCGTACTCATCGTGTTCTTCGCCACGGCCGGTGAACGGGGGCCGAACGTTTACGGCCTAGACCCGAAGACCGTCCCAGGGGAGATTCCCGCGTTCTCCCAGTGAGCACGACTTCGACCACGATCCAGTCGGCGGATCAAGCGGTTGTGCACCACCGATATGGCGTTTCGGGTGATCTGCGCGGGAGACACGCCGGATCACCCGAGGGGATCGGCACCTTCCTCTACGACACCGGCGACGACACCCTCGCCGCGCGCCGCCGCCCGCAACCACCCCACCAACGGCCATGATCGCCGAAACTGAGTGATGGCAGTGCAATCCTGCACGGTGACCACTCACTTTTGGCGATCAAGACAACGCGGGCGAGACGAATAGGCAACAGCCTCAATATGCCGTAGGAACGCAAAACGCGATCATGAACTCTGTGCCGATGCCAGCGTGAATAACCGATTCGCGGGGCAGCACCTGACTGCCCCGCGACGGGGGCTAGAGCAGCGCCAGCATGCGGTCGTAAACCATTTCGTGCACCCACCGGCTGGTCGCGGTCGGGGGGGTGTGCGCGGCCACCCGGGTGCGTCCTACGTGCACGACATCGACAGCGTCAGGATCGACTTCGTGTGGTCCCGCGGCGGCGAGCACGGTGGGACCGTAGTACTCGGCGTGGGTGAGGCACTCGACGTTCCGGGCGATATGCGCGGGCAGCAGCAGGGCAGTGGGGCACAGCCCGGCGAAAGGCGCTGCGCCGGTGAGGCCGGTGCGCCAGTGCCGGGCCGGCGCGATGATGCCGCTGAGCTGTACCGCGGGTGTCGGCGCGAGGGTTCTCATCTCAGGCCAGTTCCAGGTGGATACCGACACCCGGTCGGTCACCGGGCCCCAGCCGGAGCTGATCCGACGCTCATGAACATCCACGATGAGGTTGGCCACGGCGATCACCCGGCGGCCGAGCACCATCATCGGGGGCAGTACTACGCCACCCCAGCCCAGTGCCTCGACAGCGGCGGGCGCCAGGTGGTCCGGCGGAGACAGGACCTCGACGGTGTCGGCGGCCCAGATCTGGGGACCGAGTACGGTCCCACGGGCCTTGACCAGCGATTCGGGTGCCACGGGGCGTGGTCTCCCATCGTTGTGATCCTCGGATTTACGCCGCTTGCGTAGAGACAAGGACTACCAGGAGGTTGCCCTCTCGTGGCGCAGGCGCGGCCGCCTCGGCGTCCGGCGGCGGTTCCCCCGCGCTGACTGGTCGGCCGAGTTCAGCCCGCCGGTAGCGCTACCGCTGCGACCAGCGGTAAGCCGGTCCATCGGGCGGCGCGACCGCCCGATGATGGCTGGACACTCATCCTACTGACCGGTAGGGTTACCGACGGTAACACCACTGCGCCAACGAGAGCGGTCATGAGCGACGTGAATGACAAGACCCACCACCACGTCATCATCATCGGCACTGGCTTCGCCGGGCTGGGTATGGCGATCAGACTCCGTCAGCATCGAATGACCGATTTCGTGGTGCTGGAACGGGCCGCGGACGTCGGTGGCACCTGGCGGGACAACTGCTATCCGGGTTGCGCCTGTGACGTACCTTCCCGGCTGTACTCGTTCTCCTTCGAACTCAACCCGTCGTGGAGCCGCACCTTCTCCGGCCAGCAGGAGATCTGGGACTACCTGAGGCACTGCACCGACAGCTACGGGGTGCGACCGCATATCCGTTTCCAGCACGAGGTACTCGCTGCCGTGTGGGATCATCCACGTCGCGTCTGGCGGGTTAACACGAACCGCGGCGAACTGAGCTGCGACGTTCTGATCACCGGCGCCGGCGCGCTCTCAGCGCCGAACATTCCGAATATTCCGGGGTTGGAGTCGTTCCAGGGAACGGCGTTCCATTCGGCGCGCTGGGACCGCAACCACAACCTGCGCGATCGGCGAGTAGCGGTGGTCGGCACCGGCGCCTCGGCCATCCAGTTCGTCCCTCAGATTGCGCCCGAGGTCGCTGCCCTCACGCTGTTCCAGCGCACTCCAGCCTGGATCATGCCGCGCAGCGAACGGGAGGTCGGTCGGTTCGAGCAGAAGTTGTACCGGGCGGTGCCGGGCCTACAGCGGCTGGCGCGGGCCGGAATCTACTGCGGTCGAGAAGCCCTGGTGCCAGGTTTCACAGTGAATCCGCGGCTGCTCAAGGTCGCCGAGTTGATCGCCCGCGCACACCTACGCCGCCACGTCCCTGACCCGCAACTGCGGGCCAAGCTGACCCCGGGCTACACCATCGGCTGCAAGCGCATCCTGATCTCCAACGACTACCTGCCCGCGCTCACCAGGCCCAACGTCGACCTCGTCACCTCAGGGATCGCGCGGATCGGCCCGGACTGGGTGCAGGCCACCGACGGCACCCGCCGGGAGGTCGACACGGTCATCTTCGGTACCGGATTCCACGTCACGGACCTGCCGATGGCCTCGTGGATCCACGGCCGCGACGGCCGGACCCTGGCCGAGGTCTGGTCGGGCGGAGCACATGCGCACCGCGGCACGACGGTTGCCGGCTTTCCCAACCTGTTCATCCTGGTCGGCCCGAACACCGGGCTCGGGCACACCTCGCTGATCTACATGATCGAGTCCCAGGTGGCTTACACGATCGAAGCGCTGCGCCACCTCGATCGCACTGGCGCGCCTGCGGTGGAGGTCCGGCCGGAGGCCCAGCTGGCCTACAACCGGATCGTCCAGCGTCGGATGGCGGGAACCGTGTGGACCACGGGTGGGTGCGCAAGCTGGTACCTCGACGCTCGCGGCCACAACGTCACGCTGTGGCCGACGTTCACCTGGCGGTTCCGCCGGGCGACCCGGAGGTTTCACACCGCCGAGTACCTACTCCATGAGCACGCCTCCCGATCTGCGGCCGCCTGACGGGCCCGTAGGGGCCTGTGATGCGGCTGTTCGTGGCCTTGACGCCTCCTGGTGAGGTCGTCGAGGCGCTGCGTGTCGGCACACAAGGGCTGCGTGAGTGTGCGCCGGAGCTGCGGTGGACGCGTCCGGAACAGTGGCATGTGACGCTGGCCTTCCTCGGTGAGGTCGGCGATGAGGTCGTTGACGAGTTGGCTGGCCGGCTCAGCCGGGTGGCCGCTCGGCATCGGGCGCTGACCCTGGCCCTGGGCGGTGGCGGTCGGTTCGGCCACCGGGTGTTGTGGACCGGGGTGCGTGGCGATCGCGACAACCTGCGCAGGCTCGCCGACTCGACGAGGGCCGCAGCCCGTCGCAGCTGGCTGGCGGTGGAGCACCGCCCCTATCGTCCGCACGTCACCTTGGCCCGGGCGGACGGTGAGGTGGACCTGCGGCCACTGGTCGAGCGGCTGGCACCGTGGCACGGGCCGCAGTGGGTGGCCACCCGGCTGCAGCTGGTTCGCAGCCGCCTCGGGGCGACGCCGGGCGGCTGGGCGTTGCACGAGCCGATCGCCGGCTGGCCGCTCGGGTCAGTACCGGCAGATCATTAGTGTCGAGAATTCATGCGCCAGCTGGCTGGTAGCGCCGGCGGATCCGGCAAATCGAAGTGAGGTAGGTGGCGGGCGCATCGCGTGCGGGAAACCAGCGAGGATATTGACCACTGCGTTATCTTCGGTCTCCCTGAGTAGCCATTCCGCCATGCGTACTAAGTAGTGATATCGGCGAACCTAGGTAGCCGCGCCGGCTCGGCGGCGTTGCGGCGCGAGCCGCGATGCCGAATCGGCGCAATGACATCGGTGCAAATCCGGCACGCACTGCATCACGGGCTGGTGCCACTACCGAGCGGCATCCACCTTACAGCTCTGAACCGCAGTGATGGCGATCGGATGGCATGCCGGGCGAAGTTGAGCTGAAACTAAGTAGTCGCGGCGCCAACTCTAAGTACTGAGGCAACAGCTATCTCTCATCGTGCAGGGTGAGCTGACATGATGAGTCGGCCTGGGCAGTGTCTACATACCTTCGAAACGATGCCCAGCTGGTCCCCTGACCTGGGGTGATCTGATCGAGAAGGTGGCACGGTCTGCGAGTCGTCGCGGACCTTCCGGGGCAGTCGGCCAGCTCGAAGCCAGGGATCACAACTAGGTACTAATGATCTGATTTTAGGTGGTGAATTGGTGTTGTCATAGGGGCTACCGATGGCCATGGTGTACGTAAGCCGAGTCGACAACTCCGTCGGCGAGGTGTGCTGTTCCCGGCCCGTTGAGGGCTTCTTTTGAGGAGGATATGCATGTCTGACGCATTGACCTTTACTGAGATCGACGGCCAGCACGTGGAGCTGCTCCCCGCACGTACTGTCATGTCCATGTTCGTTGCTGGCAACAAGGGTGGCGACGGCGGCAGCGCCCAGGGCGGCCTTGGCGTCAACGTCCTGTCCGGCATTGGCGTACTGGGTACGGGTGTCGCCAGTGGTGGTGACGCCGCAGGCGGCGCCGGTGGCAGCGCCGACAGTGGCGACTGAGCCAACGGCCGAGTT
>QHBZ01000116.1 GCA_003244055.1 Pseudonocardiales bacterium
GAGCTACTCGACTACTTCTAACTTTTTGCAGAAAATCCGGTTGCGGGCCACGATCTGCGGGGGCATGCGTTCCACATTCGTGGAAGTGGAACAGCACGGTCACGCCGATCGTGCGGGTCCGAAAACCGGGTTCAAGCCGTTCCGAAAGTCGTCCCACAATACTCGTTCCGCAATACTGTTACGGAGATGACTTGCGGTACAGTCACGGGCCGGTAGGACTATGTGTTGTCCTCTTCTACAGGGAGCTTTTTCTCGGCAAGGGTGAACCGGTCTGGACGCTGGGCAGCGCCAACGGCGCGGTGCTCGCTATCGAGGCAATCGGCGTGGGTCCACTCGCGGTTCAGGCGGTCGATGAAGCCGGGTCGCCATTGGTGATGCCAGTACTGCGCATCGCGTGGTTTGGCTGCGGGCCCGATGTTGGCTTCCCGCCAGCTGAAGGCGAGGGTGGCGACTTCCATCGCCAGGCCGGGGTGTTGTCGCCAGCAGCCGGGGATGGGTTTCGCGCGGCTGCCTTCGATCCCCACGTAGGTGATGTTGTACCAGGCGACGAAGTCGTCCACGGTGGTCCGCGGGTTGTCGGTGGTGTCGGTGTCGTCCTCGGCCACGGCGGGGGCGCTGAACCACACCCAGGCGGCCGGTTCGTGGCTGCCGCTGCTGTCGCCCTGATCACGTGATCTGTTGGCTTTGTTCAGCTGTTCGACACGGTCGCTGAGCTGAGAGACCGTGGTGGCCAGCGCGCCGACGATCTCGGTGAGAGCGGTGATCTGGCGGTCTATGTCGATGCTGCGAGCGTCGTCGGTCACCAGGGGGGCACCCCCGCGGCCGCGGCCGTCAAGGCCGGGTCGGGCGGCGTGAGAGCGTAGCCGGCCTGGTTCACCTGCGCAGACCCGGCGCGGACGGCTTGGATGTCGGCGCGGATGGTGGCCCAGTCGGGACGCTTGTTGACGTCGACGGTGAGGGCGAGGATCGGCGAGAGATGGCGGTGGATGACCAGTACGCGCCCGCGGTGGACTGTGCGTACGGCGCCGGGTCGGTAGGTCGGCACGGTTTCGGTGCCGACAGCGGTCCGGCCCGGGGTGAGTATCCCGTCGGAGTGCTGTTGGTAGCGCAGCCGTTCGTGGTGCCCGGCGAGCAGGGAGACCCATTCCAGGGCGCGTTGGTCTTTCAGACCACCCCACACGGTTAGCGTGGTGGTGTTGTCCAGCAGCTGGCGGGCGCGTGGTGGGGTGTAGACGTCTTCGAGTTTGGCCAGTGATTGCGCACCCCAATGGATGAGCACCCCGCGCCCGGCGGAGTCGGAGATGATGTCGGGTAGCTGCGGCACCGGGGTGGCGCCGGTGAGTTCGTCGAGCACGGTGGTCACCGGCGGGTCGACCCGCCGGCTCGGGTAGTCCAGCGCCATCTCCTGGGCGGTGGTCAGCCAATACTCCACCAGCGCGGTGAGCAGCGGCGCGGCTTGCGCAGCCTGATGCTGCCCGGCTACCAGGTACAGCGAGCCGTGGGCGGCGATGAAGGAGCGGGCGTCGAAGTCCTCGTCCGGGTGGGGTGTGCACAGTTGCCGTAGGCGGGGGTCCATCAGCGGTTCGATGACCCGCCGCACACTCATCCACACCGCGTCGGAGGTTTCGGCGACCATCCCGATCTCCGCGCGCAGGTTGCGGGCCAGCTCGGGGTAGCCCCCGTTGTGGAGCAGCTTGACGGGTTCCTGGTCGGGTGGTTTGGACACCGCCCAGCGCACCAGGGAACTCACGTCGTGCCGGTGGATCGCGGCGGCCATCAGGTAGGCCTGCAGGACGGTTTTGGCGCGGTCGCGGAACACCTTGTCGTTACCGCCCACGCCGGCCAGCTCCACTGAGGCGGCCTCGACCATGGTGTGCGCCCGGCGGCACGCGACGTCGGAGTCCTCGCACCCGGCGATGGGTGACCAGCGCAGCTTCGCTGGCCAGCTCACCGCACCGGTGGCGTCATAGACCAGCACCGGCCCGGCGTGGGGGCGCCGGGTCCGTGATAGTGCGGAGAATTCCAGCAGGTCGGGTTTGGTGGTGCTGCACAGCAGCGCGCCGGGTGCTGCGAGCACCTTGTGCACTAGGTCGCGGCGGGATTTGCCGGACTGGGTTGGCGCGAGCGTGCCGGTGGGGTTCTCCAGTGGTGTGCACATCGCCTCGCCGTGCGGGCCGCGATGAAGAGGGGCGGCGATCTCCTCCAGCGGGGCCCGGCGCCGCTCGGCCGGGGAGAGACTGGGCCGGGTCCACTGCGCGGTGTCCCGGGCTGCGGTCAACGACAGTTCCTGGCGGATGTCGGCCCGGGTGGCGTGTCCGGCCGGGGTCGGCCCGAATCGACGCCAGGCCGGCACGCCGAGCGCCGTGACCGCCGCGGCGCCCAGCGCCACCACCAGCACGGTGATCACCCAGTACAGGCCGGTGTGCCCGGCTAGCGCAGCCGCCCACGGCGGCCCGAGAGCCGCCCCGGGGTGTGCGGGGCTGCTGAGCACGGTGAACACCGCAGGTACCCAGGTGTTGATACTGGGGAGCTGCCACGGTCGACCGAGCAGGGCGGTGGTGATCGCCGCGCCGAGCATCAGGGCCGCACCCAGGGCCATCAGGCTGCCCAGGGCTGCGACCAGGAGCCCCATCAGGGCGAGGTCACGGTCAGCGGTGGGCGAGAGGGTGGCACGGCTGCTCATGTTCGCTGGCTTTCTGCTGGTGTGGGGGTGCCGGCGATGTGTCGGATCGCGACGATCTGCGGTGTCCACTTGTCCAGCGATTCCAGGATCACGCCGTGTCGCTCGTCGTAGGCGTTGACGACGATCCCGGCGCCGGCGTACATGCCGACGTGCCCGGGATTGCGCGCGGTGCCCAGGCTTCCCGGGATGAACAGCAGGTCGCCGGGCTGCACCTGGTGCAGCCCGGCGACCGGGGTGCCGTCGTGGACTTGGCTGGTGGTGCCGGCCGAGATGGCCACCCCCGCGGCGGCCCACGCCGCTTGGGCCAGCCCGGAGCAGTCGAACGCGGTCGGGCCCTTGGCGCTCCACACGTACGGTTTGCCCACCTGGGCCAGCGCGTAAGAGACCGCGGTCCGTTGCCGCGGGTCGGCGGGTAGCTGGAAGCCGGGTGGCAGCCGTTGGGGGTCCAGTGGGATGTTCGAGCCGCCCTGGTCACCGCAGCCGGTCGAGGCGCTGAACGCCGCCAGCTGCGCGGCCGCACCGCTGGGCGGTGGCGGGATAGGGTTGTCCGGGCCGGTCCAGAATGTGCCGACCAGCGCGGCGGCCGGCCCTTCCTGGGGTGCGTAGCGTTCCGGTCGACTTGACCGCTGCACCAGCTGCTCGGCGACACCAGGAGGCAGGTAGGGCCAGCGCGGGATGACCACCAGGTGGTCGAGGAATTTTGCGGTGGCCGCGGCTGGGTTGAGGACGTCTGCTGGGCTGCCCCAGCCTTGGCTGGGGCGTTGCTGGAAGACCCCGAGTGAGTCGAGGTCGCCGTAGTGCACGTTTCTCAGCTGCGATTCCACGATCGCGGTCGCGGTGGCCAGGACCGCGGCGCGGCGGGGCAGCCTGCGGGTTTGGGTGACCTGGGTGATGGTCTGGGCGTTGTTCATCTGCTCGGCCGACCAGGTGCGTCCCTCGAGCTGCTGGGATCCCCCGCCCGGGCCGCCGTCGCCGCCGCAGCCACCGCCGGCGATCACACTGCTGCCGATCGCCAGCAGGACGGCGCCTCCGACCGCCACCGGCAGCGCGACCACCGCGGCGATCCCCGCGGCCGCTACGGGCCACACCGACGAGCGCACCCGGGCCTTACCCGTCGCGCCGGGCGCGGAGCTGTGAGTTGGTGTCGAAGATGCGTTTCTCGGTGCGGCTCAGCACGGTTTGGACTTTGTAGCCGGGGCTGTTCTCGATCTTCCACAGGGCCCGGCCGGTGCGTTCCATGGCCCAGCCGGTGGTCACGTCTTGTTCTTTGTCGCTCAGCGCGAAGTCTTCGGCGAGCTCGTCGGCCACCCGGGTGGATTGGCCGAACAGGATTCTCGTGCTGCACAGCGCGAGCAGGTCTTTGGCGATGGCCACTTCCTGCGATCCGGCCGCGCCGACCGACAGTGGATCGGAGGGTTTGTGCATCACTAGGATCTGGATTTTCTTCTCGGCGCGGGACAGCCGCAGGTCGGAATCCACTGCTTGGACGGCCCGCAGGCCCAGGCGCATCTGCCGCCATACCTCGTCGCGGACGACGATCCGGATCTCCCCGTCGTCTTGCAGATCGGTGACTAGCGAGGACCACGATCCCAGGCAGGTCAGCGCCACGGCCACGGCCTGATCACCCCGGGAGCGCAGCAGCGACAGGTCCATCGACTGCAGCGGTGCGTCCCAGTCCAGCTCGAAGTTGGTTTCTTGGTCGAACAGTCCGGCCAGCGGCCCGCACACCAGGTTGGCGATTGCGTCGGTGATCGAGCGGGTGTGGTCGAGGAACTGGCGGCGGCTGGCGAAGCGCAGGCCTTCCCACAGCGCGTCGTCGGGGTCGGCGAGCTCGCCGCGGACGTCGGGGATGGTCACCGGGCGCAGCTGGGTGTATCCGTCGGCGGCGCCGACCAGGCGGCGCAGCACCTGAGACAGCACCGCCTCGTCGGTGACGGTGGGCTCATATCCCTGCGCCTCGGCCAGCGCGACCAGCAGCTTGACCCACCGGCCGAGGACACCGTCGAGTTCCTCGCGTTGCCGTTCGACTGACCAGCGGTGCCAGCGGTGCCGCAGCGGTCCGAGATCCAGGGCGTTGAGCCGGGCCGGGCTGCCCCGGCCCAGCGCGATCGGGGTGATGCCCAGGGCCCGCGCCAGCGGGCTGTACTCGCCTTTGACATCACCGCTGATCAGCGTCTTGA
>QHBZ01000117.1 GCA_003244055.1 Pseudonocardiales bacterium
ATCTCACTGGGATCTTTCGCTTGTGATTTGTCGAAGATGTCCCGGTCAAGGTGAATGTCTTGATCATCGCCCGCGAGCAGGTGGCCGAGTTCGTGCGCGAGCGTGAAGCGTTGCCGCGCCGGGACGTGCGAAGTGGCGAGAATGATCAGCTTGACGTCGTCGGACGAGACCGCCAGGCCGTCAAAGCCGGTTCCGAGTTCGACGACGGCCACATCGACGCCGAACACTTCTTCGGTCAGGACGAGCAGATTGCCGTCGCTGATCGAGCGGCCCGCCTGGCTGACACGGACAAGGGCGTCCTGCGCCAGCTGGCGGCCCTGCTCGACGTAGCCGCCCGCGCCGAGCCCCGCCGTCATCGGTCGCCAGGGTTGCCGGTAACCGAGCGAGGCCATGTCCTCGCGCAACGTGCTGTAGTGCTTCGCCGCGTCAAGGGCAGCACCGGCATCGCCGCTCGTGGTCCTGGCGGCTACCGCCAGCGGCCGCTCCTCCCCGGTGATCAGCCAATCCACCGTGACGTGGCACAGTTCCGCGATGCGCGCGAGGTCCAGCGAGGAGAAGCGGCGGGCACCGCTCATGGACTGAGATAGCTTCGAGTCATCGAGCCCGATCTGCTGCGCGAAAGCATGACGACTCAGGTCGGAAGCCTGCATCAGGCCCAACACACGATCGGGAACGCTCGACACGCAAGGAGACTAGGGCAGGATCACCGACGGTCAAGTGACGGATGACAGGGGCAGGCTCAGGTGACGATCGCGGCGGACCCTCGGCGCAGCTCAGGTGCGGCGGCAGACGACTCGGCCTCGCTGCCGCCGGTGCCGGAGCCAGGTCAAGTGGTCAACGTCCGCGGTTCCACCTGGGCGGTGGCCGACGTACGTCAGCAGGGCCTGCCGCGCAGCCCCGCGGATGAGGGCACGGCCGGGCTTACACACGTGGTGAGCCTCCAGTCCCTCGAAGAGGACCGCCTCGGCCAGGAACTCGCAGTCGTCTGGGAGCTGGAGGTCGGGCACACTGTCGCGCCCGACCAGGGTTTGCCGGAGAACATCGATGCTGACACTTTCGACGACCCCAACACGCTGGCGGCGTTCGTGGACGCGGTGCGCTGGGGCGCTGTCACGTCGGCCGACGCCAACTTTTTCCAGGCGCCTTTCCGCAGCGGCGCCAACGTCGAGGCGTATCAGCTCGAGCCGCTTCGCCGTGCGCTGCAGTCGTCGCGCACGAACCTTCTGCTGGCCGATGATGTGGGTCTGGGCAAGACCATCGAGGCCGGTCTGGTCATCCAGGAACTGCTGCTGCGCCACCGCGCCCGGTCGGTCGTTGTCGTCTGCCCACCGAGCCTGGCGTGCAAGTGGCAGGACGAGATGCGGGAGAAGTTCGGCCTGGACTTCGTCATCGTCAACAGCGATCTCATGGCACAGGTCCGCCGCAGCCACGGGCTCAACGCCAATCCGTTCCGGCTGTTCCCTCGCGTCATCGTCAGCATGTCCTGGTTGCCGACATTGCGTGCGCAGCGCCTGCTGCGCGACGTCTTCGCCGACGCCCGGGACACCGCCACGGCACGACGGTTCGCCTTCGACGTCCTCGTCGTGGATGAGGCCCACCACATCGCTCCGGCCAGTCCCACCACCGCGCCGGGACGGCGTGGATATGCCGTGGACAGCCAGCGCACGACGGCCACGAAGGCGCTGGCGCAGATGTGCGAGCACAGGTTGTTCCTCAGCGCGACGCCACACAACGGCTATCCGGAATCGTTCACCGCGTTACTGGAGATGATCGACGGGCGACGGTTCAGCCGCGGCGCGATCCTCGACGAGCGGGCGCTGCGGGACATCGCGGTTCGCCGGCTGAAGGCGGAACTCACCGACAAGGACTTCAAGCCGCGCCGGCTCCTGGTGCTCCCGTTCAGCCCGACCGAGGATGAGCAGCGGCAGTTCACCACGCTGGACCGCATTCTGAAAGGCAGCACACGCGCGAACGGGAAACGCCGCTCGGGTGACCTCGTAGCGATGCTGTTGAAGAAGCGGTTCTTCTCCAGTCCGTGGTCGTTCGCCCGCACGCTGGAGCTCTACGAGCAGGCTGCGGTCACCGGTCGGCAACCCCAACTCAACGACGAGGATGCCTACTACGAGGAAGTCCTGGGCAGCGGGCAGTCGGATGAAGAGGAAGGCGAGGCCGACCACCCCGAGTACACCGCACTGAGGCAGAGCAAGGGCTCCGATCCGCTCGTGACGGCGACGAGCCTGGACATCGCCTCGCTCATCGAGTGGGGCCGAGGCTACGAGCACCGGCCGGACTCCCGCCTGGCGGCGCTGATCACGTTCCTCGACGCGATCTGCCGCCCGGACGGCACGACGTGGACAAACGAACGAGTCGTGGTGTTCACCGAGTACGCCGCCACGCTGGACTGGATCGCGCGGGTCCTCACCCAACGCGGTTACCGGGATGTCCTGGCGACGATCCAGGGCTCGACACCCCCCGAGGAACGGGAACAGATCCGCGCCCAGTTCACCGAGGACCCGACCAAGTACGACGTGCGCGTGCTCATCGCGACGGACTCCGCAGGCGAAGGTATCGATCTTCAGACACATTGCCACCGGCTGGTGAACTTCGACATCCCGTTCAACCCGTCCCGGCTTGAGCAGCGCATCGGCCGCATCGACCGGTACGGGCAACGGGAAACGCCGGAGATCCGCCACTTCGCACCCGAATCGACGTCCACGACCTACGCCGCCGACCTGGACTTCATGCGCCGCATCGCGGAGAAAGTCGGCAACGTCGCCCAGGATCTCGGCTCGGTCAACCAGGTCATCGGCGCCGATGTGCAGAACCACTTCAGCCCCACAGCGGCCTCGCGGAAGGCCAAACCATCCGCGCCCGACGACGGCAACGCGATCATCACTCGGGCGCTGGCCGGCGGCATCGAGCTGAACCGTCGGCTGACCGAGCTGTCGCGCACCTATTCCGAACGCAAGGTGGAAATGCACCTGACGCCCGGCAACGCGCGACGCGTGGTGGACGCCGCGCTGGCGCTCACCGCGCAGCCGCCGTTGATGGAAGTGGGCCACGCGGACACCGATGCGCAGGTGTTCACCGTTCCGGGCCTCGGCTCAGCCTGGCAAGCCGCGCTCCGCGGTTTGGACACCCGGCTGGAGCCCGGTGTCCCGCGTCCGATCACGTTCGATGATCAGGCCACGCAGGTCCCTGATCTCGTGCACGTCCACCTTGGTCACGCGCTCATGCAGCGCTCGACCCGCGTCCTGCGCAGCGCGTTGTTCAGCGTTGACGCGCCGGTGAACCGGGTGACCGCGGTCGTGGTCGACGGCCTGCCGCAATCCTGCGTGGCCGCGGTGTCCCGGCTGGTTCTGGTCGGGCGTGGCGGCCTGCGCCTGCACGAAGAGGTCTTCCTCACCGGCATCCGGGTGCGTGGCCAGGCGATGGCGGAGGCCAAGGTCGAGCAGGTCCTCGACCACGCCCTCGACGCTGAGAACCTGGTCCTCGCCGGGGTGCAGGCGCGGACCGCCCTGGCGCAGGAGTGGAACGCCGAAGACTCCCGGTTGCGCACCCGGCTGCTGACCGCGATGGCCCGCAAAGCCGAGTCCCGCCAGGAGAAAGTCACCGAAGCGCTCGAAACCCGCCGGGACACCGACATCACCAGGGCACGGGAGATCTTCGGCGCCTTCCGGGTCAACCTGCGCGAGTCCCGCGATCGTCTCGCGCGGGAGATCTCCGAGCAGGAGCAAACGCTGTTCACCGACGACCAGCACGCGCAGCGGCGCCGTGACCTGCGTGCCATGGAGGACCGGCTGGGGGGCCTGGACGACGAGGAGCAACGCGAGATCATCGCGATCGGTGAGCGCTACCGCGACATCAAGCCGCACGTGTCCGCCGCCGCCGTTGTCTTCGCGCTGACCCCGGCCGACGCCGAGGCCGGGACGGTGCAGCCGTGAGCCGCACGTTCGCCCCCTCGTCCACCGACCTGCACCGCGCGTGGCTGGAACTGGTGGACACCGACGGCCCGTTCCTGGCCGTGTCGGCACTCAAACGTGTGTGGCCACAAGGAATGCCACCACCCGACGCTGACGCGCTCGCGGCGTTGAAGGACGCGAAGCCGGCGTGGGAAAAAGCGTGGGAGAACTGGGACAAGCGCCGCGACGATACGGCCGCGGTCGAGTTCTACCGGGACGCACGCGATGTCTGGGTGGAGGTCGTCCTGCGCGACGCGCTGGGCTGGGGAGACTCCTACGTCACCATCACGACCGAGAACCTGAGCACCGGTAGCGAAGTCCGGTCACCCAACCATGCCGTCACCGTTCGACCGGACGGCGCTCGTCCTGGTCGTCGACCCGGTCGACTCGCTGCATGATCCGCTCGACGACGGCTGGGCTGCCAGCCCGATCGATCGGATGGAGGAACTGCTGCGGGCGGCCACGATTCCGGTCGGGATCGTCACCGACGGACGGTGGTGGGCGATCGTCAGCGCCCGCGAGCAGACCATGGTCGCCTCCGGCATCGTCGACGCCCAGACCTGGATCGAAGAACCGCAGACCCGCAACGCGTTCATCGCACTGCTCCAGCGCCGCCGTCTGCTGGGCGGCAGGCCCGAGGACCGGCTGACGGAGTTGTTCGGTGCCTCGGTCGCCGCCGCCGAGGAGATCACCGAGGCGCTGGGTACCCAGGTTCGCCGCGCGGTCGAGCTGCTGGTGCAGGCGCTGTCCGAAGCGGCGCTGGGAACCGTGCCGGACCCGCTGCCCGCCAAGCGGGCGGATGTGTACGAAGCGGCCGTGACGGTGCTGATGCGGGTGGTGTTCCTGCTCTTCGCTGAGGAGCGCGGCCTGCTCCCGCAGAGCAGGCTGTTCGCGATGGGGTACGGGATCAGTGACGAACTGGACGCCCTCGATGCCCGCGCGCGTGAAGAGGGCAGTGAAGCACTCGACGCCACCCACCTGACCTGGCACCGTCTGCTCGCGACCTCTCAGGCGCTCTACCGTGGCGCGTCGTTCGAGGACCTGCGCCTGCCGTCCTACGGCGGTTCGCTGTTCGACCCCGCCCGCTTCGGTTTCCTCACCGCCCGCGGACAGCGCGGCACCTTGGCGATCACGATCAGCGACCGGGTGCTGCTCGAAGTCCTGCGGGCGGTGCAGATCGCCCAGCTCAAGGGGCGGCCGGCGCGGCGGATCTCGTTTCGCGACATCGACGTCGAGCAGAT
>QHBZ01000118.1 GCA_003244055.1 Pseudonocardiales bacterium
ATCGCCTGCGGGAACACGATGCGACGGAATGTGCTCCAGTAGGACATGCCCATGGAGTTCGCTGCCTCCCACTGCCCGATGTCCACACCGAGGATGCCGCCTCGGAAGTTCTCGCTGAGATACGCCGCTGCGAACAAGGTCAGCGCGAGGATCGCCGAGGAGATTGGGTCGAGCTGGATGCCGACCTGGGGCAGGCCGAAGTAGATGATGAGGATCTGGATGAGCAGCGGGGTCCCGCGGAACACCGAGACATAAGCGATCGCTATCCCGCGTAGGACTCGTACGGTGGAGATCCGGGCCAGCGCGATCAGTGCACCGAGCACGGATCCGAGCACGAAGGAGACCACGCCGAGAAGAAGGGTGTTCGCCAATCCCTGCAGCACGAGCGGAAGGGATTCAGACAGCAGGTCCATAGGAGTCTCCGTTCGCGTCCGCCCAGTCAGCGGTTCTGCTCGGCCGGCAGTTGCCGGAGTTCGGCGGCCATGTCCAGCCCACCCAGCCAGCGACGGGAGATTCCACTGAGCGTGCCGTCGTCGATCATCGCCGCTAGTGCCTTGTCCACGGCCTGCTTGAGACGCGGGGAGTCCTTCCTGAACGACATCCCATTGATCTCGCGCTCGAGCAGCTGGCCCACCGGTTGCACGGGCAGTCCACTACGGTCGGCGAGGAAACTGCCCTGGAACCGGGACACCAGCATGGCGTCCACGCCGCCATGACCGAGGTCGGTGAGCCCGAGCGTGGCATTCTCGTAGGTCCGCACGTCGGCACCGGCGATCTTCTCCCGGGCCAGTTTCTCCTGGGTGGTCCCGGCCGACACCCCTACCCTGCGTCCCGCGAGATCGGACAGCGCGTTGATGGAGCGGTTGCCGGCGCGAACGAAGATCGAGACCCCGTTGACCTCGTAAGGACGGGAGAAATCGACTTGCTCGCGGCGTTGGGGCGTAATCGTCTGACCTGAGATGACCATGTCGAAACGGTTCGCACGCACGCCCTCGATAAAGCTCTGGAAGTTCGACGCGATGAACTCAACCTTGCCCACGTTGAGCCGCCGAGCCAACTCGTTGGCTACGTCGACGTCATAGCCCGTCGGTCGAGAGGCGGCGTCGAGGAAATTCCACGGCGGGTTGGCCTCCGTCAACGCCACGCGAAGAGTGCCCGCATTCCGCACCCGGTCGAGCACGTCGCCAGCGGCCGCCGAGCATGCGGAGGTGGCCATCAGCAGCGCGAGAAGCGCCGGAAGTAGTGGCAACAGTTGTCGGATCGAACGGGACCGCGAGAATCTGGCCATGTCGCCTCCTGGGGCGCGCGAACACGCCTGGTGCCCGTGTTGCGGTCGACCATGACTCACGCTGCGGCGTGGCCTACCGGGCTACCCGCCCGATCACCTTGCGTGTTTGTCTTGGCTGAATCTCCCCCAGTGGTGGTGCTAACCCTATGCGGGTGTGGGGTATATGTCAACGATCTAAGATAGTTGATGTTACGATATGTAACGATAAGATTACCTATCGTGCGAATAAACGACTCGAACGAGTACATGCAGCAAGGAGCCTACCGGCGCATTTATATCCCTGGTGGCAGTTAGCGGGACCCGGTGCTCTTGTGGGCGGTGAGGCGGCGCAGCGGGATGCCCAGGTCGCCGCCGGCCCAGCTTTCGGCGACGCGCCGGGCGGCGGCCAGGCGGGTAGGGTCAACGTCGGGCAGGTACAGCGAGTCGAGCAGCATCGCGCCGACGGCGGGGCTGTCGACGGGGAAGGCGAAGCGGCGTCGGGTGTCCTCGAGCGGTTGCAGGCCATGCTCGGCGAACACTGCGGTGGGCGAGCTCAGGGTGGTGTCGTTGGGGTAGGACAGTCGGGTCTGGCGCAGGGCCAGCAGCAGCCGGGCGTAGCGCAGCGCGGGGCTGGCTGCGCGGCGGCATGGCGGGATGGCGCACCGCCGCACGCCCGGTCAAGAGCATCCCGCAGATCACCGTGCACGAACTCAAGGCGCGCCTGCAGCGCGGCGAGATCAACCTGCTGGACGTGCGCCAACCCGATGAGTGGCACGCCGGGCACGTCAACGGCGCCAACTACATCACCGGAGCCGAATTGCCCGACCGGCTCGAGGAGATGCCCAGGGACCGACCGCTCGCGGTCACCTGCGGCAGCGGGTACCGCTCCTCGGTCGCGGCCAGCCTCCTCAGCCACCACGACCACCCCGATGTCGTGAACGTGACCGGCGGCATGACTGCTTGGAACAACGCTGGCTACCCCCTGCAACAGTAAGGACAAGCACCGACACGTCCTGTCGACAGCCCCGATACACCGGGCGGAGCGGTCATTGCAGATCCTCGACCACTCCGACGCAGGCGGCGAGGTTGATCACGACGAACCACGACGACCCATCAGCGGAAACCGAAA
>QHBZ01000119.1 GCA_003244055.1 Pseudonocardiales bacterium
GACCCGCCGATGTCCACCCCGAAGCCGGGTGTCCTGGCCATCCGCGTCCTCTCCTGATCGCCCGCCGCAAGGGCCGCCGGTCAGACTGACCCTAGCCCGAACCTCCCGGCCAGGGTGTGGTCGGATGGCTCGGTGTCGAGCGATCGAACCGACGACGTCGAGCAGTTGCGGGCCACCGCCGTGGCGGTGGCCCAACAGGTCGGCGACCTCGTGGTGCGGATGCGGCTCGCGGGACCCGGACAGGTGCAGACCAAGACCAGCGCCACGGACGTGGTGACTGCGGCGGATACCGCGGCCGAGCGGTTGGCCCGGCGGCTGCTCGCCCAGTGGCGGCCAGGGGAGCCGGTACTGGGCGAGGAGGAGGGCGGCGAGGCGGCGGCGGGTCGCCTGTGCTGGGTGGTCGACCCCATCGACGGCACGGTGAACTATCTCTACGGGCTGCCCTGGTATGGCGTGTCGGTGGCTGTGCAGCGCGACGGGCAGTCTTTGGCCGCGGCGGTGGCGCAGCCTGCGGCCGGTCGGCTGTGGAGCGCGGCGCGAGGCAGCGGGGCGCACTGCGACGGGGTCGCATTGCGGGTAAGCGGGGCTACCCAGCTGGAGCTGTCGCTGATTGGTGTCGGCTTTTCTTACCGAGCCGAGCGACGGGCTCGGCAGGCCGCGATGGTGGCCGGCATGCTGCCGAAGATCCGGGACCTGCGCCGCGCGGGATCGGCTGCCTTGGATCTGTGCTCGGTCGCGTCCGGTTGGTTGGACGGCTTCGCCGAGCACGGACTGCACCGCTGGGACTGGGCGGCAGGTGCCCTGATCGCGGCGGAGGCCGGCGCGGTGGTCCGGTTGCCCCCGCGCGGATCGGACTTCCTCCTCGCGGCCACGCCCGGGATCGTTGACGGGCTGGCAGAGCTGATGACGCAGTGCGGAGCTGACTCAGTCTGACGCCGTCAGCACCTCACCTGACGTGCCCGGCGAAGGAGGCTGGGATCGACCGCGGGTAGCGCCGACTGGGCGATGGAGGTGGCGGACTGGGCCGTCGAGGAAGGTTCGGATTGGGCGGCCAGGCCGCCATGGGGCGGTACACCCTGCATCGGACGGCCGAGTCCGGCCGACTCCAGCAGAGCCGTGCGTGCGGCGCCATTGGGTCGCAGAGCGAGGAATTTGGTGCCCAGAGCCAGGTCGATCTCCGAGTCGAGCCGGACATCGCGGACGAGCTCGGCGCAGGGCACCGCCAGGCTCAGCGTCCGGGCCGCCGCCTGCCCCGCGGCCCCGAAGCGGATCTCGCCGTAGCAGCGCAGATCCAGATCTGGGTGCTGCGGATCGTTCGCCGGGCTGGTGGAGGCAAACCCCAGTTGTGCCAGCGCGGCGTCCACGACGGTCGCCTCGCCGGGTCTCCCGTTGGCGTTGAGCACTCGCACTCGGGTGAATTGGGGCGGCGCAAGCGGTACCGCATCCAGGCCGTCGGCCGGGAGCTGCCGGCCCGAGATGGTCAGACCAGCAGCGGTTGGCCCGGGATTCTGGCAGCCGTTTTCAGTCTGATGCAGCACGCTGAGCCAGACCAACCCGGCTGCGGTGCTGAGAATCACCACCAGAACGAGGGCACGCAGCGGCCTGCGAGTGCGGTAGCCCTGCATCCGCCCGTCCGACGAGCTCACCGCAGTCACGGCCCCACCCTCCCTGGCCCCTGACCTGGCCAGTCCCTGCACCGAGGGTAGGTGCGGGGCGGGATCAACGCAGCTCGCTACGGCGTGTCCGGGATCGGGTTCGCTCAGTTGGCGGCGAGCCCACTGCTGACACCCGGCGCGCCACCCGCGAGACACGCCGGGGAAATGCGTGCATTGCACCGGTTGGCGAGCTACTCTCTCGCCGCTCTGGCGCCGCAGAGGGGATCACGGTAGGGGCGCACGCCAGCGCCGCGCCCGATACGTCGAAGTGTGACCGACGTCTCGGGCACAAATCAGCGTGCTTGTGCGTTTGTGCTGCGGCATGACCAGTACGACTCAGGGGTGGGAATCATGGCTACCGACTACGACGCTCCGCGACGGAGCGAGGCGGATGAGCTTGTCGAGGACTCGATAGACGAGCTCAAGGCGAGACGGAACGAGGCCCAGTCCGGTGCGGTTGACGTCGACGAGTCGGAGTCCGCGGAGAACTTCGAGTTGCCCGGCGCCGACCTGTCCGGCGAGGAGCTGATTGTTCGAGTGCTGCCCAAGCAGGCCGATGAGTTCACCTGCTCGAGCTGCTTCCTCGTCCATCATCGCAGCAGGCTGGCCGAACAACGCAACGGGCGGATGGTGTGCCGGGACTGCGCGGCGTGAGCGGCGCGTCTCATCGATGGCCTGCTACCGACTGGGGAAGCGTGGTTCGGTGCTGCTTCGGGGTACCTCGTCGGTGCAGGCCCGGAGCAACGCGGCGAGTTCTTCAGCGTGGCGCACGCTGAAGACCCAGTAGGGAGTGGGATCGGCTGGATCGATGAGCGTGACCCGCAACACTGGCCCGACCCACCCGGTATGCAGTACGAACGCTGCTGGATCCAGGTCCGGACCCAGCACGCGCCGCTTGGCGTCCGGGGGGACGACCTCGACGTGTCCCAGATGACGGATCGGGACGTGTGCCGGACCCACCCGCAACTCATTGGCGCGCAGCGCAACCCGGTGCCGACCCATCCGCAGCAACACGACGCAGGTCAGCGGCACCGTCAGCAGGTACGGCAACCAGGCGCGCACCCCCGGATACCCCATATGGACCTCAGCCGCCAGCAACGTCGCCACGCCGAAACCCAGCGGCCACCACCACAGCGGAACGCTGAGACGCTCGTCGAAGACCGGTTCGACGCCGGACGGGCGCTGGCCGGGGGCTTGACGATCGCGCACCAGGCTGAGGGTAGTCTCGCCGGCCGTGTCCCCGGACAAGCTGTATCCCGTTGAGGTCCTGCTGACCCGGCTGGATCCGGAGGTGCCAGTGCCCGGATACGCTCACCCCGACGACGCCGGTGCCGACCTGGTCACCACCCGCGACGTTGTGCTTGCGCCGGGCGAGCGCACTGTGGTGGGCACCGGCATCGCGATCGCCTTGCCCGCTGGCTATGCGGCGTTCGTTCACCCCCGTTCGGGGTTGGCGGCGCAGGCAGGGCTGGCGGTAATCAACTCGCCGGGCACCATCGACGCCGGCTACCGGGGCGAGCTGCGGGTCTGCTTGGTCAACCATGACCTGCGCGAACCCGCGGTGCTGCACAGGATGGATCGGATCGCGCAACTTGTCGTGCAGCGGGTGGAGCGTGCCGCCTTTCGTGAGGTGACCGCGTTACCGCAGTCCCCACGGGGAACGAACGGTTACGGTTCAACCGGGACGAGCCAGCACGGCGGGACCACACAGGGAGAGTGCTAAGTGTTCGGACGTCGCACTGTGTTCGGCAGTCGCACCGGGGCCGGAGGCGAGCCCCAAGACGAGACACCGCCGCCCGGTAGAGCCGAGGACGTCGAGGCGCCCGACGGCGTTCCGCACAGTGCTACCGAAACCATCGCGGACCGGGTTGCCGAAAATATTGTTGGGGGAGAACCGGCGTTTGGACCGTATGACGCCGCCGCGCCTAATGACGGGTGGATCAGGCTTGATCTCGGCTCACTGCGGTTGCCGGTACCGGAGGGTGCGCAACTTCAAGTCGAGGTGGACAGGTCCGGTCCGGTGCGCGCGGTGCATTTGATCACTGGCCTCGGTCAATTCACCATCACCGCGTTCGCCGCTCCCCGCAGCGGCGGGTTGTGGCGCGAGGTTGTCCCGGAGTTGGTGACCAGACTGCGAGCCGATGGTGGCCGGGTCGGGCGGGTCCCTGGCGAGTGGGGCGAGGAAATCGAGGCCGTGACCGAGCAGGGGGTCCTGCGTTTCCTGGCGGTGGACGGGCCACGGTGGATGCTCCGCGGTGTCGCGGTCGGCACCACGGAGCATTCCGACGCCCGAATCGCGGTGCTGCGCGACCTGGTCCGGCAGACCGTGGTGGTCCGTGGTTCAGAAGCGCTCCCGGTGCGCAGCCCGTTGCCACTGCAACTGCCCGGACCACTGGGGGATCAGCTCAAGCAGGCAACCGCCGAGCTAGTCGACGCCGCGGCCGACAGCGGCTGAGAGACCGAACAGAGACATCATCTGGGACACCAACTGGGACATGCCTTGGGCAGCGAGAACCACAGTCGGGCCATCGGCTGTGGCCGAGCGAAATGAGGTTGCGATCGGGTTACGCTGGCGGTCGAGCGGGTCCGTCGAGGAACCCGTGATCGCGGTCCGGAGATCGACATGAGCGAAGCGGCTCCTGGCTACTGGCGGCGACTGGTCCGCAAGCTCACCAGCGAAGCTTCCGAGCTGGACGCCGAGGATCTGTCGCGTTGTGTCGAGCAGGCCGGTGCGCGGCGAGCCAGCGAATGTTGCTCCGGTCAGGCGGTGACCGTTTTGGGCCGGCTGCGCAGCGTGGAGCACTGTCCTCGTGCGGCGGCGGCTACCCTGGAGGCGGAGCTGTTCGATGGCTCGGAGGCGATTACCCTGGTGTGGCTGGGGCGGCGGCGGATCCCTGGCATCGAACCTGGACGGACCGTCAAGGCGTCGGGCCGGATCGCCGTCCGGAACGGCCGCAAGGTTCTCTACAACCCCTACTACGAGCTGCAGCGGAGTTCATGACAGAGTCCAAATCGGGGCCCTCGGCAGAGCATGCGACCACCGACGTGACCGGTGGGGGCCCGGGGCAGCCTGAGCAGCGCACTCCGACCTTGCTGGAGCAGATGGGTGGTGTCGGGGGCCTGGTGTCCTCGGCGGTGCCCGCGGTGGCCTTCGTGGCGGTGAATCCGCTCGCCGGCTTGCAAGCAGCGATCTGGGCTTCGTTGGGAGTCGCGCTCGCGGTGGGCGTATGGCGGTTGGTCCGCCGGGAGCCACTCCAGCCGGCCGTCTCCGGGATCCTCGGGGTAGCCGTCTGCGCCTTCATCGCCTACCGCACCGGCGAAGCACGCGGGTTCTTCCTCTACGGCATCTGGTACAGCCTGGTGGCGGGGCTGGTGCTGATGTTGTCGGTGGTGGTCCGCCGTCCGCTGGTCGGCGTGCTGTGGTCGGCGCTCAACGGCTCGAGCTTCGGCTGGCGAACCGACCGCCGCGCCCGGTCCGGCTTCGACGTGGCGACCGTGGTCTGGGCGGTTTTCCTGTTGGCCCGCTTCGGTGTCCAGCACTACCTGTACGACGTGCAACAGACCGACTTGCTCGGCGTGGCCCGGCTGGCGATGGGACTGCCGCTGACCGCGGTGGCCGCGTTGGTCACCATCTGGGCGATCCGGCGTGCCGTACGAGTAGCGGCGATGGCCAGCTAGCTCTGCCGACGGTCCAGTGCCGCCCGCACGTCGGGTTCCACTTGCGCCGCGGCGACGAAGAGCAGCTCGTCCCCACCCTCGAGGGGATCGTCGCCTTGCGGGACGATCACCCGGCCGCCACGCAGAATGGTGACCAGCGCGGCGTCGGCGGGCAGCTGCAGTTGCCGTACTGGTAGTCCGGCCAGCGGGGTATCTGCGGGCAGCGTGACCTCGACGAGGTTCGCCTGCCCTTGCCGCAAGGTCATCAGCCGCACGAGATCGCCGACGGAGACTGCTTCCTCGACCATCGCGGCGAGCATCCGCGGGGTCGACACCGAGACATCGACACCCCATGCATCGGTGAACAGCCACTCGTTTCGGGGGTCGTTGACCCGGGCCACCACCCGCCGTACCGCGAACTCCGTTTTGGCCAGCAGCGAGACCACCAGGTTGACCTTGTCGTTGCCGGTCGCCGCGATCACGACGTCGGAGTGCTCCAGTCCGGCATCCTCCAGCGAGGCCAACTCGCAGGCATCCGCGAGGACCCATTCGGCGCCCTCGACCTCGGGCGGATCATACTGATCAGCATCTCGTTCGATGAGCATCACCTGGTGGCCGAACTCGAGCAGTTCGGTCGCGATGGACCGGCCCACCGCGCCCGCTCCAGCGATGGTCACGCGCATGGCGGCTCCCAAGGTCAGCGTGATGGCTCAGTCGTTGAGGGGCGCAGTGGCGGCCGCGGTGGTGACATCGGTGACGGTGCCGGAGACGGCTGCGGCGTATACGTGGTCGTCGGCCTGCACCACGGTGTTGTGATCGGGCAACACTCCAGTACCGAACCGGACGATGAAGGCGATCCGCGCGCCGGTGTGCGCTTGGACGTCGCCGACGGTGCGCCCGGCCCAACCTTCGTGCAGCGGCAGCTGCAGCACCGCTACCGTGCCCGACGGGTCGCGCCACGCCGCTGCCACGCCGTCGGGCAGCAGCATTCGCAGGAACCGGTCAGTGGTCCAGGGCACGGTGGCCACCGTCGGGATACCGAGTCGCTCGTAGACTGCGGCCCGTTTGGGGTCATAGATCCTCGCGACGACGTGGTTCACGCCGAAGGTCTCCCGGGCCACCCGGGCGGCGATGATGTTGGAGTTGTCGCCGTTGGACACCGCGGCGAACGCCCCAGCCCGCTCGATTCCGGCCTCGGTGAGTACTTGGCGATCAAAGCCGGTACCGCGAACCTGCTGGCCGTGGAAGTCAGCACCGAGCCGGCGGAACGCCTGCCGATCCTGGTCGATCACCGCCAGATCGTGGCCGAGCCGGTGCAGTGCCAGGGCCAGAGCGGCACCCACCCGGCCGCAACCCATGATCACGACATGCACGCGGTCACTCCCGGGTCGGTGTTGCCGAGGGGTGCTCGCCGAAACCGTATCGCCGACACCACTGCCATCCCCCGCCGGGCTGCCGGTCGGCCGTACGCTTTGCGCGTGTCCAAGCTCGCGACGGCGGTCAAACGGATCCTGGTCGGCAGGCCGTTTAGCAGCGAACGCCTGGCCCACACGCTGCTTCCCAAGCGCATCGCGCTGCCGGTCTTCGCGTCGGACGCGCTGTCCTCGGTCGCCTACGCCCCCGACGAGCTCTTCCTCGTCCTGTCGGTGGCTGGGATCTCGGCGTATTCGTTCGCATCGTGGGTGGGGCTCACCGTCGCTGTCGTGATGCTGGTCGTGGTCGCCAGCTACCGGCAGAACGTCCGCGCGTATCCCTCAGGCGGCGGGGACTACGAAGTCGCGACGGTGAACCTGGGCCGCACCGCGGGGTTGGCGGTTGCCAGCGCGTTGCTGGTGGATTATGTCTTGACCGTCGCGGTGTCGATCTCCTCGGCGGCGTCGAATATCGGCTCGGCGCTGCCCTTCGTCGCTACCCACAAGGTGACGTTCGCGGTGGCCGCGATCATCCTGCTGACGGCTGCCAACCTGCGTGGGATCCGGGAGTCGGGCTCGGCGTTCGCCGTTCCCACGTATGCGTTCATGATCGGCATCATTGCGATGCTCGCCTGGGGGCTGATCCGGGTGCTGCTACTCGGTGAGCACCTCCGCGCGGAGTCCGCGGGCTTCGGGTTGCGGGCAGAGGGCAGCCAACTTGTCGGCGTCGCGCTGGTGTTCCTCGTCCTGCGGGCGTTCTCCTCCGGCTGCGCCGCGCTCACCGGCGTGGAGGCGATCAGCAACGGCGTGCCGGCTTTCCAGAAGCCGAAATCCCGCAATGCCGCCACCACCCTGCTGCTGCTCGGCAGCATTTCAGTGACCATGCTGATGGGTCTGATCGTGCTGGCCCAGCTCACCGGCGTGAAGATGGCCGATGATCCGGCGCGGCAGCTGATCGGTGCGCCGCACGGTTACGAGCAGAAGACCTTGGTGGCGCAGATCGCGCAGGTGGTGTTCGACGGTTTCCCGGCGGCGTTCTACTTCATCACCGGGGTGACCGCACTGATTCTTGCGCTGGCCGCGAACACCGCGTTCAACGGTTTCCCGGTGCTGGGCTCGATCCTGGCGCTGGACCGCTACCTACCTCGCCAGTTGCACACTCGTGGCGACCGATTGGCCTTCTCCAACGGAATCATCTTCCTGGCTGGCGCCGCGACTGTCCTGGTGATCGCATTCGGCGCCGAGGTCACCCGGCTGATCCAACTCTACATCGTCGGGGTGTTCGTCTCGTTCACGTTGAGCCAGACCGGCATGGTGCGGCACTGGAACCGGCTGCTGGCTCTCGGGCCGGATCCGGCGCAGCGTCGCCGGATGCGGCGTTCCCAAGCGATCAACCTGCTGGGACTGGTGATGACCGGTTCGGTGCTGGTGGTCGTACTGGCCACCAAGTTCGCCCAGGGCGCCTGGATCGCGATCGCGGCCATGGTGGTGATCTTCCTGGTGATGCGGGCGATCCGGAAGCATTACGACCGGGTATCCGCCGAGTTGGTGCCCCGGGAGATCGATACCGTGCTGCCGTCGCGCAACCACGCGATCGTGCTGGTAGCCACCTTGCACCTGCCGACCCTGCGAGCCCTGGCCTATGCCCGCGCCACCCGGCCTGACGTACTGGAGGCGGTCACCGTCAATGTCGACGACGCGAGCACCCGAGATCTGGTCGCGCAGTGGGAGGCGCGCGGGCTTCCAGTACCGCTGAAGGTGGTCGAGTCGCCCTACCGCGAGATCACCCGGCCGGTGATCGACTATGTCAAGCGGGCCCGCTCGGACAACCCCCGCAACGTGGTGACGGTGTTCATCCCGGAGTACGTCGTGGGCCATTGGTGGGAGCAGATCCTGCATAACCAGAGTGCGCTTCGCATCAAGGCCCGTCTGCTGTTCGAGCCAGGCGTGATGGTGACCAGCGTGCCCTGGCAGGCGCGTTCCTCCGCCCGGGTTTCGCACCGTGAGGAGCTCGTCCCAGGTGCGGTGCGCTGGGGTATGAACACCGATCACGTGAAGTCGACCAGCAGCATCCCGGGAAACAGCACCCCGGCCAGCGGCAAACCAGCGGAGACGCCAGCGGCCAGTCCCCCGCCGGGCGGGGTCGACGGGCCGTGACCGCCGACGTGGGAGGTCCCGCGGGAGCCGTCGAGGTGGAGCCCGTGGTAGGGGAGCTCGGGGTACTTGAACTCACTGTGGGACCGGTGGGCCATGGCGGGTTCTGCGTGGCCCACCATGAGGGTCGTGTGGTGTTCGTCCGGCATGCGTTGCCAGGGGAGCGGGTCCAGGCGGTAGTGACCGAGGACCGCGGCGGGTCTTACTGCCGGGCCGACGCGGTGGCGGTGCTCGAACCCGCGGCCGGGAGGGTGACACCGCCGTGTCCGGCATCGGGCCCCGGTGGTTGCGGCGGCTGTGACTTCCAGCATGTCGACCCCCGGGTGCAGCGCAAGCTCAAGGCACAGGTGGTGGCCGAGCAGCTGCGCAGGATCGCCGGGCTGGACGTCGCGGTGACCGTGCAGGAGTTGCCCGGCGGCGCGCTGGGCTGGCGGACCCGGACCCGGCTTGCGGTAGACGGGACAGGACAGCCCGGTTTCCGGGTGCACCGCAGCCATACCGTCCTGCCGGTGCCGGCCTGTCCGCTGGCGGTGCGGGGCTCCCTGGACGAGGTGCTGTCCCGGCATTGGAGCCCGGGCGGGGAGCTGGAGGTGGTCGCCGAAGAATCCAGTCGGGTACACGTGCTGCAGCTGCCGTCTGACGGTCCGCCGAAACAACTCCGCGGCACCGGGCGTGTCGTACGACATGCCGCCGGTCGACGCTGGGAGCTGTCCACGCGCGGCTTCTGGCAGGTGCATCCCGGCGCCGCGGACGCGCTGGCCGTGTTGGTAGGGGAGTGGGCGTCCGCGCCGCTCGGTGGCACGGTGTGGGACCTCTATGGGGGGGTGGGCTTGTTCGCCTCGGTGCTGGCCGGACAGGTCGGGCCGTCGGGCACGGTGACCGTCGTGGAGGCGTCCCGGCGGGCAGTGGCCGACGGCGCGGCAGCGCTGGCCGACCTGGTGCAGGTGCACTTCGTCCATGCCCGGGTGGAACGGGCGTTGGCCCAGTTACCCGGACCTCCGGGCGTGGTGGTGCTCGACCCTCCCCGCCGGGGGGCCGGCCGGCAAGTGGCCGCAGCGGTGGCTGATCGTGGGCCTGCACGCATCGTCCATCTGGGCTGTGACCCGGCGGCGCTGGCTCGAGACGTCGCGGCCTACCTCCAGTGCGGGTATCGGCTGCTGGCGGTGCGGGCCCTGGACGCGTTCCCGATGACTCACCACGTCGAATGCGTCGCTGTGCTGGCCCGCTGACGCGTTGCTCTGGATTGGCTGTGACGTAGCCGCGCAACGCATGGCCGTGCCGGTCCCTGACGTCCGTCCTAGAGTGGGAGTCCGGTCGCGATCGCGACCGGGTCCGCCTAGCGGGCGGCCCTTGGACATCGCGGACGAACGAGGTTGGGGGATCCGGTGACCTTGTTGCAGTCGGTGCACAGCCCGCAGGACGTCAAGCGCCTTGATGTGGCCGCTGCAACCCAACTGGCCGGCGAAATCCGCAGGTTCCTGGTCGAGAAGGTGTCGCGCACCGGGGGCCACCTCGGTCCGAACCTCGGCGCGGTGGAGCTCACCCTCGCGGTACATCGAGTGTTCGACTCGCCGCACGACCCAGTGATCTTCGACACCGGCCACCAGGCGTATGTGCACAAGATCATCACAGGACGGGCAGCGGGATTCGACCGGTTGCGCAAGCGAGGTGGGTTGTCCGGTTACCCTTGCCGGGCCGAGAGCGAACATGACTGGGTGGAGTCCAGCCACGCCTCAGCAGCGCTGTCCTACGCCGACGGGCTGGCCAAAGCATTCGCCCACTCTCGCGCCGGGACCGGCGCTGCGTCCGGGCCGCGCCGGCACGTCGTCGTGGTGGTCGGTGATGGTGCGCTGACCGGCGGGATGTGCTGGGAGGCACTGAACAACATCGCGGCCGGCCAGGACCGACCGGTGATCATCGTGGTCAACGACAACGGTCGGTCCTACTCACCCACCATCGGGGGTTTCGCCGATCATCTGTCCACGTTGCGGCTGCAGCCCAGCTACGAACGGGTGCTGCGCACCGGCAAGGAGGCCCTCGTGCGCACTCCGGTGGTCGGCCGGGCGATATATGCCGGTCTGCACGCCGCCAAACGCGGGCTCAAGGACGCGCTGACCCCGCAGATTCTCTTCGAGGATCTCGGTCTGAAATACCTCGGCCCGGTCGACGGGCACGATCTAGGAGCCATGGAATCGGCGCTGCGCCGAGCGAAGGACTTCGGCGGTCCGGTGATCGTGCACGCGGTGACCCGCAAGGGCAACGGATACCGGCCTGCGGAGAACGACGCCGCCGAGCTGATGCACCAGGTGAAGATCATGGATCCCGAGACCGGCGCCCCGATCGCCCCTGCCGGCATCTCCTGGACCAGCGTGTTCACCGACGAACTCATCAAGCTGGCCGGTGCGCGCGAGGACCTGGTCGCGATCACCGCGGCGATGCCCGGCCCGACCGGCCTGGCGGTTTTCGCCAAGCGCTTCCCGGACCGCTGCTTCGACGTGGGTATTGCCGAGCAGCATGCGGTCACCTCCGCGGCGGGCTTGGCCCTGGGTGGGCTGCACCCGGTGGTGGCGCTGTACTCCACCTTCCTCAACCGGGCATTCGACCAGCTGCTGATGGACGTGGCGCTGTTGAGCGCTCCGGTCACCATCACCCTGGACCGGGCCGGAATCACCGGTGACGACGGCGCCAGCCATAACGGTATGTGGGACCTGTCGGTACTGGGAATCGTGCCGGGGATCCGGGTGGCCGCGCCCCGTGATGCCGGCACCCTGCGGGAGGAGCTGGCCGAGGCCGTCGCGGTGGACGACGGACCTACCGTGGTGCGGTTCCCCAAAGGCCCGGTAATCGAGGCAGTGCCCGCGCTGCAGCGCGTCGCAGGTGTCGACGTGCTGGCCCGGCCCGCTGCGGCGGACGGCGACGACGTGCTGCTAGTGGGTGTCGGCGCGTTTGCCGGGCTCGCTGTGACGGTCGCCGGACGCCTTGCCGACCAGGGAATCGGGGTCACCGTCGTCGACCCCCGGTGGGTGCTGCCAGTACCTGACGTGCTGGTGCGGATGGCCGCCCGCCACCGGCTGGTGGTCAGTGTCGAGGACGGCGGCCGGCACGGCGGTTTCGGCTGGTCATTGGCCGCCGCGCTGCGCGACGCCGAGGTTGATGTGCCGCTTCGTGATCTCGGCATCCCACAACGCTTCCTGCCGCACGGCTCCCGCGACGAGGTGCTGGCCGACCTCGGCCTTACCGCGCAGGATGTCGCCAGGGCGGTGACTGGCTGGGCCGCCGCGCTGATCCGGCCGACCGGCGAACCCGCCGCGGTGGATGCCCCTGGCACTGCCTCATAGGTACATCCGCATCGTAGGCGCATCCGAGCCGGTGTAGGGCCGGCAGCGAAGTGTGGCACCGTTGGGGGGTGCGCATTTTGATCGTCGAGGACGAGCAGCCGCTGGCCGACGCCGTTGCTCGTGGTCTGCGCCGTGAGGGGATGGCCGTGGATGTCGCCTACGACGGCGACAGTGGCCATGAGAAGGCTGCCGTGACCCGGTACGACGTGGTGGTGCTCGACCGTGATCTGCCCGGGATGTCCGGAGACCGGCTGTGCGCCGAGATCACCGGGTCCGGGGCGGTGACCCGGGTGCTGATGCTCACGGCCAGCGGCACCGTGACCGACCGGGTGGCCGGGCTGTCACTGGGCGCCGACGACTACTTGTCCAAGCCGTTCGCGTTCCCCGAGCTGGTCGCCCGGTTGCGGGCGCTCGGTCGGCGCGCAACGCCCGCGGTACCCCCGAGGCTCACCGCCGGCGACGTGCTGCTCGATCCGTCCCGGCGCACCGTAAGCCGCTCCGGTACTTCGGTTGACCTCACCCGCAAAGAGTTCGGGGTTCTGGAAGTGCTGCTCGCCGCTGGCGGCGGCGTTGTCAGTAGCGAAGAGCTGCTGGAACGAGTGTGGGACGAGAACGCCGATCCGTTCACCACCACGGTGCGGGTCACCGTGATGACCCTGCGCAAGAAGCTCGGTGACCCGGGCATCATCGAGACCGTGGTGGGGTCCGGTTACCGAGTGCCTAGCGCCGATCTTGCGCCCGGCTGAGCGGTTGGTGATGGCGCAGCGGTTGGTGAGGCCTGAGCGGTTGGTGAGGCCGCGCCGCGGGCCGGGACTGCGTGCCCGGCTCACGCTGGTCGCCACCGGGTTATCGGCGGCGGTCAGCGCGCTGCTGCTGTGGTTGGGGTGGCTACTGGTCGGTGGGGTAGTGGCCGCGGTGCCGGACTTGCCGCCGGGCAGCACCGTGAAGATCAACGGGGTGCCGGTGGCCGCCCGCCAGCTCGGGGAGGTGCTGCAGGAGGCGGCGAGGCAGCGCGTGCTGCAGGCCGGGTCGGTGGCATTCCTGCTTGCGGTCGCGGCGACCGTGCTACTGGCCTGGGTGATCACCGGCCAGATGCTGCGACCGCTGCACGACGTGACCGCTACCGCGCGTCGGCTGTCCGCTGAGTCGCTGGACGAGAGGCTGCGGCTGCCCGGGCCACGCGATGAGGTGGCCGAGCTCGCGGATACCTTCGACGCGATGCTGGATCGGCTACAAGCCGCGTTCCAGTCACAACGCCGATTCGTCGCCAATGCCAGCCACGAGCTGCGGACCCCGTTGGCGGTGGTGCGCACCGAGGTGGACGTCACGCTGGCGGATCCTGCCGCGGACGCGGCCGAGCTGCGCCGGATGGCTGAGGTGATCCGAGACGCGACGTTGCGGGCTCAGCAGCTAGTCGATGGTCTGCTGCTGCTGGCCCGGACCGAGGGTGGCGCGCTTCGGGCCCGGGAGCTGGCCGACTTGGCCGGATTAGCCGAAGCCGCGCTGCGGATCGCGTCGCCCGAACTGCGCAGTCGGGGCATGCACGTGCGGGGGAGGAGGGCGCTGGCGTTGACGGTGGGTGACCCCGCGCTGCTGGAACGGGTCGTGGGCAACCTGGTGGAGAACGCGGTGCGGCATAACGTCGACGGTGGCTGGGTGGAAGTCTGCACGGGTCTGGCGGGAGCACAGGCGACGCTGCGGGTCGCCAGTTCTGGTGACGTGATCGCGCCCGAGGCGGTAGCTGCGTTGTTCGAGCCCTTCCACCGCGGCGGAGTCGCTCGGACCGCACACGATGGGGCAGGCCTGGGCCTGTCAATCGTCCGTGCCGTGGTCGCCGCGCACGGTGGCACGGCGGTCGCCGAACCGGTCCCCGGTGGCGGCCTCGCAGTAACGGTGCATCTCCCAGCCGCGTAGGTGGCTACCCCGGGGGTGAGTTGAGGGCAGTGGCGAGGGGGTGCGCAGTGAGGTCGCACTGCCACCGCCGGGCCCCACCGGCGACTAGATCGCGTTCCACCGCAACCGCATCAAGCGGTTCAGGAGGTTCCCAGCACAGCTTGCGAACCAAGTCGGGTGCCAGCAGGTTCTGCAACGGCACCCGGTGATGTTCGGCGATCTCGGTCAGTGCGGCACGCGCCGCAGTGAGCCGGACCGCGGCGGCCGGATCCCGGTCTGGCCAGCGGTTCACCGGAGGGGGGCTCTCGCCTTGGGCGCGCAGCGACGGTAGCTCGCCGGCCGGCAATCCTCTGGCCGTCTGTAGCGCGGTCAGCCACGTCTTGACGTGCCGGCGCTGGGAGCGACCGCTGAACACCGGCCGCGACAGCAGGGTTGCCTCGTCCGGCGGCTCGGCCAGCGCCGCGTCGATGATCGCGGCATCGGGCAGTACCCGACCTGGGGCGATGTCACGCTGCCGGGCCATCTGGTCGCGGGCTTGCCACAACTCACGGACCGCGGCTAATTGCCGCGGCTGGTGGAGCCGGTGCATTCCCGAGGTCCGTCGCCATGAGTCAGTCCGGGGAACGGGCGGCGTTGCGGTCCGCACTACCTCGAACTCCTCCGCTGCCCAGGCCGCCTTGCCCTGGGTGTTCAGTTCGGCGGCGATCGCCGCCCGCAGTGGCAGCAGCAGCTCGACGTCGAGGGCTGCGTAGGTCAGCCAGTCCGCGGGCAGCGGCCGGCGCGACCAGTCCGCGGCGCCGTGTCCCTTCTGCAGGTGATAGCCCAATAGCTCCTCGACCAGGGGCGCCAGGCCAACTCGCTCGAACCCGGCCAGCCGACCGGCAAGCTCGGTGTCGAATACCGCGGCCGGATGCAGTCCCAGCTCGGCGAGGCAGGGCAGGTCCTGGGAGGCGGCGTGCAGCACCCATTCCAAGGGGTTGAGTACGCCGGCCAGGTCGGACAGGTCGTCAAGACCGATCGGGTCGACGAGTACCGTGCCCGCGTCCTCTCGCCGAAGCTGTACGAGATAGGCGCGCTGCCAGTAGCGGTAGCCGGAGGCCCGTTCGGTATCCACGGCCACTGGACCCGTGCCGCCGCGCAGCAGCGCGACCGCGGCGTCCAGAGCTCCCGCGGAGTCGACCACTGGTGGCACCCCCGCGGCCGGCTCCAGCAGCGGAACCGGCGTTGTGTTGGTCAGCGGATGACCCCCGCGCGCATGGCGAGAGCGACCATCTGCGCCCGGTCACCGGTGCCGAGCTTGCGCCCGATACGAGACAGGTGGCTCTTGACGGTGAGCGCGGACAGGTTCAGCGCCTCACCGATCTCCTTGTTGGACTGGCCGTTGGCGACCAGTTGAAGCACCTCCACCTCCCTGGCTGACAGCTCTCGCGGTGTGTTATCGGTTCCCGCCACCCGCGTGCCCGACGCCAAGAGCGGCGCCACGGTCGGGTCTGCGTAGACCCCACCCTCAAGGACTCGACGCACGCCGTCGGTGACGACCGACGGAGACGCTGATTTGAGTAGGTAGGCTTGCGCTCCCGTCTGGAACGCGGTGCGTACGGCGTGCGGGTCGTCGGATGAGGCAAGCACCACGATGCGGGTCCAGCCCCATCCGCGCAGCTCCCCGATCAGGTCCAGCCCGCTACCGTCAGGCAGGGTCAGATCGAGTATTGCCAGGTCGCACGGACCCGAGGCTTGGGCGCGGACCCTCGCCTCGGCTATCGATGCGGCCTCGTGCACGGTGACCGCACCCATCGTCACCAATCGTGAGGCGATGGCCTCACGCAGTAACGGATGGTCGTCGACCACCAACACGGTGAACAGTTCCTCCCGCGGATGCGGGACCAATGACGCCGGCACGGCGCCGGACGGCGCTGACCTCACGGTCGAGCCGTATCCGACAGCAGCCACGTAGCTACCTCCTGGAGTCGGTCGTGCCCCCGACCGCACCGGGACCCCGTCCGAGTAACCGCGCCGCCACTCGAGCGAGGATGGTGTCGTACGGGCGAGACTAGCCGCCCGAGCGGCCTAACGGGGCCCCCTGCGTGAACCTTCTTGCCGATCGGCCCGTAAAGCCGCCATCGGCGGTCGCCCGATCAGGCGAAGGGGGCAAGGCCAGCTAACGCCCGTGGCATGATGGGCGATTCAGTCTATTCACGCATTCGTGGCACGCCACCGTGCGGAGGGTTCCTGGTTACATACTCAGGCCGAGCCGCTTGCTGAGAGTAACCACTCCGACCGGGGGGAGTCCGGCGGCTGCCGCGATCAGTTCGCAGAAGGCCTCCGCGTGCGCCGTCAGACTGTCGCCGACGGGGGTCCACGACGCCCGCAGCTCGATGTCGTTGTCCCGCTCGCGACCCGCGATAGCGCCGAACCGGGTTGATGAGGTCTGAGTGACGGTGCCCCCCAGGGCGGTGTACTCAGCGGCCGCGCTGTCCAGCGCGTCGGCGAGCCAGGACCAGCTCACGGCTGCAAGCAGCGGGTCATCGGCAAATTCGGCGTCAAGCTCGGCGCGGACGAAGCAGACCATCCGCAGAGTGCTGTCCCAACCGTCTTGACCATCCGGGTCGTGCAGGAGTACAAGTCGACCGGTCGCTGAGGCGTAGCCGGCGCCGGGGAGTTCAAGACCCCAGGCGTAGGCCCAGGGTGCAAGCCGGCGCGGGGCCGGGATCGGTTCCAGCCGCATCTCGGCCCGCGGCCGCACAGCGCTGAGCGAGACCACTGCCCTGCGGAAGAGCTCCGGGGCGTCCGCTTGATCGGGCACACCCGGAACTGTAGGAGGACCATGGCCGACAGTCTCGCCGAAACGCCGCAGCCCAGCGGTATTGGATACGCGGTAGTGGATAGCCAGGGCGTTCGATACGGGAGAGTTGAGCCATGCGACGATGGTGGCCGAGATGACCAGGACTACTGAGCCGGCCACCGGTCGCCGGTTGCTCGCCGACGCACCCCTGCTGATCGCTGCCCGGGGACAGCGCCCGAATCGTCTGCCGGTGTGGTTTATGAGGCAGGCCGGGCGATCACTTCCCGAGTACCGCAAGCTGCGAGCTGACCAGCCGATGCTGCACGCCTGCATGACTCCGGAGCTGGCGTGCGAGATCACCCTGCAGCCCGTGCGCCGGCACGGTGTGGACGCCGCGATCTTGTTCAGCGACATTATGGTGCCGCTGCACGCCGCAGGCGTCGGGCTGGACATCGTGCCGGGCACTGGCCCGGTTGTGGACAATCCCGTGCGCAGCGCCGCCGATGTCATGGCGTTGCCGGTACTCGAACCCGAGGCAGTGGAGCCGGTGGCCGCCGCGGTGCGGATGCTGGTCGCAGAGCTGGGGCAGATCCCGTTGATCGGCTTTGCCGGAGCCCCGTTCACTCTGGCGTCCTACCTCGTCGAAGGCGGACCGAGCCGCCACCACGAGCGCACCAAGGCGCTCATGCACTCCGAGCCCGAGGTCTGGCACGCCCTGCTGGGCCGGCTCGCCGAGCTCACCCTGACCTTCCTCCGGGTGCAGGCCGCTGCCGGGGTGGACGCGGTTCAGCTGTTCGACTCGTGGGCCGGGGCGTTGTCGGAACGCGAGTACCGGCAGTTCGTGCTGCCACACTCGGAGCTGGTGCTGGCTGGCCTGGCCGACACCGGCCTGCCTCGGTTCCACTTCGGGGTGGGCACCGGAGAGTTGCTCGGCGCGATGGCTCAGGCCGGCGCGGACGTCGTCGGGGTGGACTGGCGGATTCCCCTGGACGTAGCTGCGCAACGACTTCGGGCCGCACGAACGCACGGCCCGATCGTGCTCCAGGGAAACCTGGATCCGGCCGTGTTGCTGGCCGGCTGGCCAGCGATCGAGCGGGAGGTCCGCCGGGTGATCACTGAGGGGCGCGCAGCCGATGCCCACGTGCTCAACCTGGGTCATGGCGTCCTGCCAGGAACCGATCCGGACATGCTGACCCGCATTGTGGAGTTGGCGCACTCGCGGTGAACAGCGCCCAGCCTTGCCGGGTTGTTGTGGTGGGTGCGGGGATCTCCGGTTTGACCACGGCCTACCGGTTGCGCAAGCTGCTCGGCCCCGCCGTCGAGATCGTGCTCGTCGAGGGTTCGCGCCGGCTCGGCGGGGCGCTGCGCACTGTCGAGCTGGCCGGCGTCGCGCTCGACGTGGGTGCGGAGGCCTTCCTCGTGCGCAGGCCAGAGGCGGTCGCGTTGGTCCAGGAACTGGGACTTGGCGGGCAGCTCGTCCACCCCACCCCAATGGCTCCCAGCGTGCGGGCTGCGGGGCGGACCCGGCCGCTGCCCACCCGAACCATCATGGGTCTGCCTGGCGCCGCTGCCGACGTCGCCGACCTGCTGTCGCCGCAGGGACTGGCGAGGGTGGCTGCGGAGCCCACAGTGCCGCTGCGCTGGGAACCCGGGCGTGACGCCGCCGTCGGGACGTTGCTGCGCGAGCGGGCCGGTGACGAGCTGGTAGACCGGCTGGTCGATCCGCTGCTGGGCGGGGTGTACGCGGGGCGTGCCGACGCGCTGGGGCTGCGCGCCACGTTGCCCACGGTGGCCGCCGCGCTGGACCGTGGTGCCGGGTCGCTGCTGGCGGCCGCCGGCGCGGTGCTGGCCGCCGGATCGGCCCCCGGCAGGCCGGCTCCGGTGTTCGCCACCCTGCGGGGCGGGCTCAGCGGCCTGGTGGACGCGCTGGTGTCTGCTGCAGCGGTGCGCCCACTGCTCGGGACACCGGTCTGTGGGCTGGCTCGCACCGTCGCCGGTTGGCGGCTGGAGTTGGGCAGCCGTCTTCTCGGGGCCGGTGAGCCCGACCACCTCGACGCCGACGCTGTCGTTCTCGCGATCCCAGCTCCCGCTTTGTGGCGGCTTCTGGCCGATCCATTGCCCGCTGCCTCTGCTGCCGCAGGCCGGGTCGAGGTCGCCTCCTGCGCGGTGGTTGGGCTGGCGTTGCCGCGGGATGCCGCGCAGGCGCTGCCGGAGGCGTCCGGTGTGCTGGTGGCCGCTACCGAAAAACGACTGTCGGTCAAGGCGTTCACCTTCTCCGGGCGTAAGTGGGCGCACGCTTCGTCGCCAGAGGTGGTGCTGGTCCGGGCTTCGCTGGGCCGCCACGGTGAGGCCCGGGTGTTGCAACGCGACGACGCGGCACTGGTCGACGCGGTGCGCGCCGATCTCGCCGCCCTCACCGGGATCACCGCCAAGCCGGTGGCCACCGTGGTAGCCCGCTGGGGCGGAGGCCTGCCGCAGTACGCGCCTGGGCATGGCGAGGTTGTGGCTGCCTTGGAGCGGGCCATTGCCGGGTGGGGCGGTCTGGCGGTTGCCGGCGCCACCCTGCACGGTGTTGGCCTGCCCGCCTGCATCGCTACGGCCGACGCCGCGGCCCACCGGATCGCCGGATACCTGAGCAGTGTCACCTCGGCGCCACGTGGTGGGACAATGGGGTCATGACCCGCCTGGACTACGCCGCGCTGAACTCCACCATCCGCTACACCATGTGGTCGGTTTTCCGGGTCCAGCCCGGGCAGCTCGTCGCCGATCGCGCCGAGCCGGCCCGCGAGGCGCAGCAGTACCTCGAGATGCTGGAAGGCAAGGGAGTGGCGGTGCGCGGGGTCTACGACCTCGCCGGCCTGCGCGCGGACGCGGACTGGATGATCTGGTGGCACGCCGAGGAGATCGAGGCGCTGCAAGCCGGATACGCCGACCTGCGCCGCACCACCGCGCTGGGTCGGGCCAGCGTGCCGGTGTGGTCGACGGTGGCGTGCAACCGTCCCGCAGAGTTCAACAAGAGCCACGTTCCGGCGTTTCTGGCCGGTGAGGAGCCGAAGCGGTACGTCTGCGTCTACCCGTTCGTCCGGTCCTACGAGTGGTACCTGCTACCCGACGCCGAACGCCGGGAGCTGCTCGCCGAGCACGGAATGCAGGCCCGTGACTACCCCGACGTGCGGGCCAATACGGTCGCCTCCTTCGCGCTGAGCGACTACGAGTGGATCCTGGCGTTCGAGGCCGATGAACTGCACCGCATCGTCGACGTGATGCGCGCGCTACGGGCCAGCCGGGCCCGCCGGCACGTACGCGAGGAAGTGCCGTTCTTCACCGGTCCTCGGGTGCCGGTCGCCGAGCTGGTGACGGGGCTGCCTTAAGGGCCTTAGGTCGCGGCCTCGTCAGGCACCAGCCGCAATGAGATCGAGTTGATGCAGTAGCGCTGATCGGTGGGGGTCTGGTAACCCTCGCCCTCGAAAACGTGCCCAAGATGGCTGTGGCAGGTGGCGCAGAGCACCTCGACGCGCTTGGAGAACATGCTGCGGTCCTCGCGCAGCAACACCGCGTCACCGGCCAACGGGGTGAAGAATGAGGGCCACCCGCAATGTGACTCGAACTTGTGGTCGCTACGGAACAGCTCTGCACCGCAGGCCCGGCACTCGTAGACGCCCTGGGTCTTGATGTTCTCATACTCGCCGGTCCCCGGCGGTTCAGTGCCGGCCCTGCGCAGCACGGCGTATTCCTGCGGGGTGAGCTGCTCTCGCCACTGGGCGTCGGACTTGACGACCTTGGGTGTCACACCCTTAACCGGATCCATGCCAAACACGCTACGCGGGAGTCAGCCCAGCAGAGCAGTGAGGACGAAGGTCGCTACCTGCCACAGCGTGACGGCTACGCCGAGCAGGATGAGTACAACCACCAGGACGGCGGCTAACCGCCGCGGACCCTCCGCCCGGTTGACTGACTCCGCGAAGTCGCTGACCCCGGATAGGTAGCCCTCGACGGTGAACCCGGACCGCAGCCGGTGGGCGCGATCCAGGTGCTCGGAGAAGGCCCGCACCTCGGGATCGTTGCGGTCCAGCCCGATCAGGTCGTCGTCCAGCCGACGGCGCTCCTGCGCATCAGGCTGCCGGCTGTCTCCGTACTCGCCGCCCGGCCAGGCGGGTTGCGGTTCGCTTCGTACCACGGTCTCACGGTAACCGTTATGCGGTAGTTTTCCGATCGTGGCCCGCGGTGAGGCGTTGGAATTCACGGTGCCTGGTCCGGGAGGCGACCGCACTGTGCGAGTGTCCAACCCGGACAAGGTGTACTTCCCGGAGCGCGGCATCACCAAGCGGCAGATCGTGGAGTACTACCTCGCTGTGTCCGAGCCCCTGCTCGGAGTGCTCACGCAGCGTCCGGTCACGCTGAAGCGCTTCGTGGATGGCGTCACCGGAGAAGCCTTCTACGCCAAACGGGTTCCCCGGGGCGCCCCGGCGTGGGTGGACTCGGTGGAGATCACTTTCCCGTCCGGGCGCACTGCCCGCGAGGTGTGTCCCACCGAGCCCGCCGTGCTCGCCTGGGCGGCGAACCTGGGCACCTTCGACTTCCATCCGTGGCCGGTGCGCCGACCACGAGTGGATCATCCTGACGAGCTGCGCGTCGACCTCGACCCGCAGCCGGGGACCGGCTTCACCGACGCCGCCGCGGTGGCCGCGGTGCTGCGCGAAGTGCTGGCTGAAGCAGGACTGGTCGGTTACCCCAAGACCTCCGGCGGCCGGGGGATTCACGTCGCGGTCCGGATCCGCGCGCAGTGGTCGTTCGTGCAGGTTCGCCGGGCGGTGATCGCGCTGGCCCGGGAGGTGCAGCGGCGGGTCCCGCGCCAGGCCACCGTGTCATGGTGGAAGGAGGAGCGCGGCCAGCGGGTGTTTCTCGACTTCAACCAGGCAGCGCGGGACCGCACGATCGCCTCGGCCTGGTCGGTGCGCGGCACCCCCCGCGCCACCGTGTCGATGCCGGTGCACTGGAACGACCTGATGGACGTGCACCCGGACGATTTCGACGTACTCACGGTGCCCGCCCTGCTCGCGCAGCGGGGCGACCCGCACGCTGAGCTGGATGGCGAAGCCTTCGGTCTGGAGACGTTGCTGGATTGGGCCGTGCGCGATGAGCGCGACCACGGCCTCGGTGATCTGCCCTACCCCCCCGAGTACCCCAAAATGCCAGGCGAGCCCCCGCGGGTTCAGCCGAGCCGCGCCAAGCGCCCTAACAGCGATTAGGTTGGACGTATAGCGGGCGCGGGCGGCTACGGCGGGCACAGCGTGCCCTGCCGGGGTACTGAGGCATCCATCAAGAAGCGGGTGACCAGGTCGGCGACGCAGGGGCTACGAGGTAGCGCGCCATGTGCCTGCCCCTGCCAGGTCACCAGCGTCGCCGAGGCCATGGACTGGGCGGTGCGCCGGGCGCCTTCGGCTGGGGTCACCGGGTCCCCGGCGGTGGCCACCACAAGCACCGGGGGCAGCGCTCGAACCTCCGATTCAGGTGGTGGCGAGGGCACCGGCCACGCGCTACACAGCAGCAGCCGGCCCGCGAACAGCGGGCCGAACAGCGCGGATCGCTGCTGCCACTGCCGTGCCAGCTGCTGGGCGCGCTCGGGGGGCACCCGGGTGGGGGTGTCGTTGCAGTGGGTAGCCAACGCTGGGTCGAAGCGCGCGGGCAGCCCACGGTCGGTGGTCAGTATCGGCGTCACGATCGCGGCCAGCTCGGCGCCGTCGCCGCTGCGGGCGGCCGCCAGGGCATGGGCCAGTTGCGGCCAGCGCTCGGGTTCTCCGACGGTGTCGAGCACAGCCTGGTAGGCGATACCCGCGGTGATCAGTTGCCAGCCGATGCGTAGTGGGTTCCGGCGCAGCCCATCGGCCAAGGTCAGCAGGGCGGCGCGCGGATCGGCTCCCAGCGGGCAGCCGCGGGCCACGCAGTCGGCGGCGAACGCGGTGTAGCCGGCATCCGTGGCGACCAGTGAGGCCTCCGCGGCGGCCACGTCGTCAAGCGTGGGATCAACGGCACCGTCGAGTACCACGCGCCCCACCGAGGAGGGGTAGCGGAGCGCGAATTCGGTGACCGTCCGGGATGCCTCACCCTGGGAGATCACGTTGAGCACCGGCGCGTTGAGGGCGACCCGGAGCTGCTCGAGGTCGTCGGCTGCGCCGGTGGAGTTGATCGTGGTGAGCACTTCACCGAGATCCTGCACACAGGTCTCGATGGCGACGCGGGTGATGTCGAGCAGCGAATCCAGCTGGCCGGCCTGGGTCGGGTCGGAATCGATGCCGATGATCTGGTTCCGGGTGGTTTTCGGTATGCAATCCAGCGGTTCGCTCGGCCCGGTACCACGGCGGGCCATCCCGATCAGGGTGAAGCGGTCCAGGAGGGCAGGGGGCAGTTGTTGCGCCAGTCGGGCGGCTCGGACCGTTCCGGGCTCCCCGGATGCCTCGCCGACCACGACAAGGGGAGCCGGGCCGTCGCCGACCCTGGTGAGGTCCAGATGAAGCGAGTTCCCGAACACCGGTCTGTCAGCGGCGGTATCGACCCGAATCTCGCTGCACTCCACCCGCCGTGGGCTGGCCAGGCCGAGCCCAGTGCTGATCGCGCCGGTGCAGTCTCGCCAGGGCAGCGAATTGCGATAGTAGTCGCCAGCGGGCGGCAACGGTGGGCTGCTGGGCAATGCCTGCTGGAAGCGTTGCGGAGGTAGGTTGGCGTCCCGCACCGCCACCGCGGGCCGATCCGAGGGTCCTGCCGTGCAGCCGCCCATCAGCAACGCCAGCAGCATCATGGGCACCCACAGACACCGCAGTATCCGGTGGCGCACAGACTCTCCTCGCATCCAGGTCGGCGGTGGCCTGGCGATGCTGACATCCTCCCGGTGAGCCTGCCGTGAGCATGATCCCTACCGGCCACGATCCGGCTTGATGGCTTGACGAATAGCGGCTGGCAGGTCGGCGGTCAGCTAGGAGCGCGTGGCGACCGCCGATCCTCGGCACCGGCGTTGAGCAGGTAGACCGTCCCGCCCTCGGCATTGCGCTGGATGGGTACCGGACTGTCGGCATGCTCCGCCGTGGTCCTCTCCGCCGTGGTCCCCTCCACCGCAGCCCGGTCTACCGTGGTCCTGCCGACCTGCCCGAGCGCTTCGGTCAAGACCTGGTAAGTCGCGGCCAACGTAGCCGTTACCTCGCTGCGCAACGCCTCGAGGGCGGTCACGTCGTTGACGACCTGGGTCCGCAGATCGCGCAACGTCGACTCATCGCGTTCAACCGCGCACGCCCGAGTCGACAGCTGCTGGCCGATCATCTGGTGCATGAGGTGCAAATGGGCGATGCTGCGCAGCTCGCTGTCCCGGATCCCGGCGTTCGTTGCGGCCTCACGTTCCGCGATCGCCTTCGCCGCGTCCTGCTCGGCGGCCTTCCGGCGGGCGGCGGAGTCTGCCTCGAGCTGATCGCACTGGCGCCTCGCATGCTCAAGCAGTGACTTGGCCTCGCGGCTGGCGTGTGCCCGCTGGCTCGTGATCTGCTCATCCGTGCTGGCCTTGAGTTCGACGAGCTCCTGGTCGACCCGAGCCCTTTCAGCGACGATCTCTGCTTGGGCGGTGGTTCTGAGCTCGGCCGTCTCCGCTTCGGCAGTGGCTCTCAGCTCGGCCGACTCCTCCTCGGCAAGCCGCAGGATCCGTTGGATCCGGGCGCTGGCCTCGGCCATCGGCGTGGCGAGCGCGCGCTCGACCCGCATACTCGCCTCGTGCGACTCCCGGCGTAGATATTCCAGCAACTCGCTCTGCAACCGGAGATGATTCATCACCTTGCTGAGCTCGGCGACCTGGGTCAGAGCCGCATCGCGATCGGCCGCGACCACCGCGATCCGGCCATCGAGGGATTCGAGGTGCTCTAGGACCTGTCTTCGGTTGAAGCCGCGGAGAGCAGTCTCGAACGGCTCGTGCAGCGGGACCAAGTCGTCATTATCCGGTGATCCGCTCACAGGCTCCGATCATAGCGGGCGAACGGGCATGAACAAACCATAACTTCTGGCCCACGCGCGGATCGCCGCTCACGTTCTGTATCTGACCCGATTCCGCCTGCGCC
>QHBZ01000120.1:0-17802 GCA_003244055.1 Pseudonocardiales bacterium
CTCACGCACCACGGCGGTCAACAGGTGGAGGTCTTCGACGCCCGGCCCGATCCCTGGGACACCGTCCACTTCGACCTCGACGCCGCTCGACTACCCGACCTCGACACCGCCCGACTACCCGCGAGCTCGATGCCATCAGACTGCCGGGATGACCAATGATCCAATCGACTCTCCGCCGGCTTCCCCGACCACCGGGCCAGCGCGATGGCGACGCTCGGATGTCGTCATCGATCTCCTGCGACTGCACCAGGAGCTGACCGCGTTGCCCACCCTGTCACCCAACCCGCACACCAACGCACTGTTCACCGAACTGGTCACAGTGGCCACCCACCCCGCCGACAGCGACATCACCCAGCAGGTCCTCGCGGACCCGGCGATCCGCCGCATCACCCCGGGACTGCGCAGCCTGTGCTCAGCCGGCGAGATCGAGCTCGAACGTGCCTGGGCCCGGCGGATCATCACCAGCCGCGACCCACAGCGGGAACTGCGCGAATTCCCCTACTTCACCAACTACGAGCAACTCACCCGCCTCGAACACCACGCCGTGCTGGGAGTCACCGAGCGCGCCCTACCCCGGATGCTGTTCGTGGGCGCCGGCCCGCTCCCACTGACCTCGCTGCTGCTCACGACCCAACACGGCCACACCGAAATCGACAACATCGACATCGACCCGGAAGCCACCCAACTGGCCCAGCAACTCACCGGCGCGCTGCAGATCGACTCGCTGCGCTTCCGCCGCGCTGACGTGCTGACCTGCACCGACGTCGCCGGCTACGACCTCGTGTACGTCGCAGCGATGGTCGGCCCGAACCCCGACGACAAATCCCGGGTGATCAAACACCTCGCCCAACAGATGCGACCCGGAGCGCTGCTACTCGCCCGCAGCGCCCACTCGCTCCGGACCCTGCTCTACCCACCCCTAACCCTGCGCGACCTGACCGGATTCCGCCCCCTAGTCGTGCTCAACCCCCACACCGACGTGATCAACTCACTGATCATCGCCCAGAAACCCCCACAACCCCGACCAACATCCCCACCCGACGACACTCAAGCGCCCTGACCTACGAAGACACGACGCAACCTATGCATGACCTGGACAAATACCACACCGGCTACTTCGACTACCTCGAACAGCCCGAGAACGCCACTCGCTACACCCCGGCCATCGACCAGCTGCGCCGCTTCCACCACCCGGCGCCGCTGCGGGTGCTCGACCTCGGCTGCGGCGCCGCGGTCCTGGCCCACTACCTCGACGAGGACGACACCTACACCGGCGTCGACCACGATCCCATCGGGCTCGCCCGCGCCCACCACCGCAAGCTCCGCCCGGCCGTCCGATTCCACCAGGACGACACCGTCCGATTCCTTGACGAGCAAATCAACCACTCCAACACCTGGAACGTGGTCGTCGTGGCCGGCGTGTTGTTCCACAACATTGACACCCGCACCGGGAACCACCACGACGATCTCGCGTTCCTGGCCCGCTGTCTCGACGTCCTCGAACCCACCGGCCACCTATCGATCATCGCCCCGTTCGCCTACACCGATGATGAGCGGAGCGATTGGTTCGTCCAGGCCCGATGGAAACACAGCACCATCGCGCCGCTGCTCGACGGGCTGGGTGAGGCGCACCTCGTCGCCGAGATCACCTCCCGCCAGCTCGGACTCGAACGCCGGCTAGCGGCCCAAACCACCCCACCGGACTGGTTCGTCTCCGACGCCGCCACCGCGCCCACCTCTCCCTACCACGGGCACTACCTCGCGACCCTCACCCTCATTGTGGAGCTGACCCAGAGGTGAAACTGGCGCAACCCCGACCCCACCCACCCCGGCCCCGGCATCGACAGCGCCCTCGCGCACCTGACGAACCCGAGCGCGCCCCGACGCCGACCGGGGCCTCATTCCACAGCCCGTGACCACCCATCGAGGGAGTCGCCGTCCTGCTCCGTGGGCGACGCAGCGGAGGCGGCCGCCTGTTCTGGATCCGATGTTTTCGCTACTCCCGCCGCAGCCGGCTGCTCCACATACTTCCGGTACGCGGCGGTCGCCAATTCCGCCGCCGCCCAAGCCGCCGCTGGCCGCACGTGTTGCTGGTAGGTACCCGCTGCCCGAGCCGCAGCCGGCCGGACGTACTTGTGGTAGACCATCTTGGTCTTGGCCACATCGTTGTGGCCGGCGGTCCCGCCTTCGGCGTCGGAGGACATCGGGGACGAGGTGTTCATCATGCCTCCAGTAGATGGAAAGTGAGAGCCGTACTGTTGCAAGTGATATGCAACAGTACGGCTCAGAAGATCCGCCGTAAAGGCGAAAGAGAAGATTCGGACGAGTCGTGTCACGGGTCGCCGGACTGCATACCTCAGAAGACGTCCAGCCCGCCGGACCGACACGGCAGGTACGACGTGCCTCCGCCCGCCCCCTGAGCCGGCGAGCTGTGGCCGTGGATCAACGCGCTCACCATCGTCGTGCTCGCGATCGTGGCCTGCCAGCAACTCGACGTCTGCTACACCCGCAAACCCTCGTTCCTCTCCCCCGACGACGTCCGCCAGAACCTCTTCGACGTCGTGGAGCGACTCGCACCAGCGCTCGTCATCCGCCGCCGCAGCGCCGACGTCGCCTCCGCGGCGAGTGACAGCGACGGTCAGGAGCCTGCTGCGACCTGCCCGAGTAGCCAGGAACACCACTCTTCGATGCCCTCGCCGGTCCGGGCGCTAGTGCGGATTGTGGTCGCCGCCGGGTTGACCGCCCGCAGGTTGGCCAGGAAGACGTCCAGGTCGAAGTCGAGGTGGGGCAACAGGTCGATCTTGTTGATCACGCACACGTCGACGGCCCGGAACATCACCGGGTATTTGAGCGGTTTCTCCTCCCCCTCGGTCACGGAGTACACCATCGCCTTGGCGTGCTCGCCAACCTGGAACTCGGCCGGGCAGACCAGGTTGCCGACATTCTCGATCAGCAGCAGGTCAAGCTCGGCGAGAGGAAGCCGGGACAGGCCGGAACGGACCATCACGGCATCCAGATGGCACTCTCCACCGAAGCCGGCGCTGGTGTTGACCAGTGACACCGCGGCGCCATATCCACTGAGCTGATCAGCGTCGATGCTGGTGGCGATGTCGCCTTCCAGGATGCCGACGCGGGTCCCCGCGCCGAGGGTGGCGAGGGTGCGTTTCAACAGCGCGGTCTTACCTGCCCCCGGCGAGGACATCAAATTGACGACCCGGACGCCGGCCTCGGCGAAATCCTTCTGGTTGGCGTCGGCAACCCGATCGTTCTCGGACAGGATGTTCTCGAGTACCTCGATCCGTGCCGCCCCCGTCTCCGGGTAGCCGCTGTGGTCTCCCACGTCCCGGGCAGTCACGCCCTCGCCATCGTGATGATCGTGGTCGTGGTCGTGAACATGCATCGTCCCGTCGGAATGACGGTGGAAACGGCCCATTCGATCAAACCTCCACTATGTCGAGCGAGACGACGACAAACTCCTGGCCAGTCCGCAGAGTCACGTCGGACCCCCCGCAGGACCCGCACACAAGAATAGGGACGTCAAGCGTGGTCGTGACGTCGCAACCCGGGCAATGCACCGTGGCCGGCACCTGCTCGATCTCCAACCGGCAGCCCTGCAACCCGGTCCCATCAGTGATCATGGTCCAGGAGAACTCCAAGGCATCGGGAACGACCTGGCGGAAGTGCCCGACCCGGATGGCCACCGCGGACACCGGCCGGCCGGCCGCTCGCTCACTCACCTTATGAGCGATGGCCTCGGCGATCGACAATTCGTGCACCCGACAACGCTACTGGCTAGACGACGCACGGTGGACGGATCCCGCAGATTTCAGCCGTCCCGGTCACGGGCACGGTTGCCTGCGCCAGCCAACCTGATCAGGCGGCATTTCGGCAAGGGCCCTGCCGACGCGCGCTAGGGATGCAATTTGCTTGCAAGGACTCGAGCTCAAGGGCCCACGCGATCAACCCGATGCACGATCACGGCTATGCGGAGCTCGAACTCCGGAACGATCCCTCAGCTCACGAGCCGGGCCAATGCGGTGGCGAACGCGTCCAGGTCGGGCAGCCCGTTAGCGAGCGCCTCGTGCACACGGGCGTCGTCGATCTCGTCGTAGACGTGCACGAGCCGATTGCGCAGCCCGGCGAGGCCTCGGAGTCGCCCGGCCAGCGCGTCGTCGATGATGCCCTGCTCTTGCAGGACGGTGAAGCTGTCGCCGAAGTCGCGCGGAGCTCGCCAGCACTCCGAGGCGATGACGTGGTTAGCCAGATCGATACAGGTTTGCGCCGCAACCTGGACGAGGTAACGGCCGGCGTACACCTCGTGTTGCAGGTATTCGGTGACGGGCAGGTCACGCAGCCGCCGCAGCTCGCGCAGGTAGCCGGCGAGCAGCTCCAAGCGCTGGTGAATCCGGTCGAGGTCAACCATCCAGCCCCTCCGCGGCCACCCGTCGTAGGAAGCGGTCGCGGTGGGCGCGCTGAGTGGGGAGGAAGTCGAAGTACTCTCCTCGGGTGCGGACCTCGAAGGCGACCCGGGCGGGCTCGTCCGCGCTGTACAGCAGCCGGCTCTCCTCGAGTACTCGTCCGCGCAGCCTCAGCGGCGCCCGGCGGAGGTCGACAAGGTCGACTGTGGGTACCTGCAGCGCGTTCGCCAACTGGTCGGCCAGACCAGCTTCCGCGAGCAGGTCCAATGGTCGCCCGGGCATGATTGCGATATCAGCGTCACTGGTCGGACGATGCCGGCCGGTCGCGCGGGAGCCGAACAGGTAAGCGAACCGGACGCCGGCCGTGGCAAGCACCCGATCCACGGCGGAGGCGCTCATAACTGCCGAGCGTACGCGCTAGGCACGAGCCGCTGGATCTCGCGCTGAGCCGGTTGGCATCGGGCTGATCATCGTTCCAGGCTGCCGCCGCGTTGGGCGGCGACGAGGCGGGCGAAGGCGCCGTCGGCGGCGAGTAGCTGCTGGTAGCTGCCGGTTTCGGCGATCTGGCCGTCGGACAGGGTCACGATGAGATCGGCACTGCGGATGGTGGACAGCCGGTGGGCGATGAGCAGCGTGGTGCGCCCGCGCCGGGCCTCGGCCATGGCGGTGTTCAGGGCCTGTTCGTTTTCGGTGTCGAGGTTGGACACGGCCTCGTCCATCACCAGGATCGGTGCGTTTTTCAGCAGCGCGCGGGCGATCGCGATGCGCTGGCGTTGCCCACCGGACAGCGTGGCGCCGCGCTCCCCGATCACGGTGTCCAGCCCATCAGGCAACTCCGGAACGAACTCGGCGACCAGTGCGCGGGCGACTGCGGCGTCGACTTCGGCGTCGGAGGCCTCCGTGCGGCCGAGCCGGATGTTGGCCCGCACCGAGTCGTTGAACAGGTAGACGTCCTGCGGGACCAGCGCGACCAGATCGCGCAACCGGTCGACCGGCAGCGTCCGGCTGTCGATCCCACCGACGAGCACCGCCCCGTGGTCGGGGTCCCAGAACCGCATCAGCAGGTTCGCGCACGTCGACTTGCCCGACCCGGACTGGCCTACCAGCGCCACGGTGGCCCCGGCCGGGATCGTGAAGCTGACCCCTCGCAGCGCATCCGGGTCACCAACCCGGTAGCGGAAGGTGACGGCGTCGAACCGCACGTCCAGCGACCCCGCCGGCAGCACCTCGACACGACCGGTGTCGGCCACGTTGGCCGGGGCGTCGGTGATGGCGTGCACCCGGGCGGCCGAGGCGCGGATCTGGCCGAGCATCCGCAGCGGCACGCTCACCTCGAGCAGCGGGATGAACGCATACCCCGCGAGCACGATCGCCGGCGGGTAGTCCGCGAACGGGATCCGACCCGCGGACAGTAGCTGGGCGCCCAGGGCGAGCACCGCGACGATGCCCAGCGCCATCGCCACCTCGGCGATCCCGGCCTCCAGCCCGCTGCGGTGCCCAAAGCGCAGCTGCTCCGCGTACAGCGCACGGCTGTGCCGCCGCAAAGACCTGACGTAGGCCGGGCCGCGACCGAAGGCGACCAGTTCGCGCAGCCCCTGCACGCCGTCGACGACCTCCGCGTGCACCGTCGCCAGCCGCTCCTTGAGCCGGGCGCCCTGGCGGTCGGCGAGCCGGCGCAGCGTGAACGGCGCCGTTCCCACCACCAGCAGGGCCGGCGCCAGCACGAACGCCAGGCGCGGGTCGACGGTGCCGAGCACCACCAGCGCCGCCACCGGCACCAGCACCGCCGCGAGCAGGTTGCCGATGGTGTGCGCGTAGAACCACTCCAGCGTCTCGACGTCGGACAGCGCGCCGCTGGCCAGATCGCCAGTGCGCCGGTCCTGCAGCCCACCGGGTGCGGTGCGTTCCACCCCGTCATAGACCCGCAGCCGGATGGTGATCAGCAGCCGGAACGCCAGATCGTAGGCGATCCACATCTCGGCCCAGTGCCCGGCGCTGCGCCCGATCACCAGCAGCGCCAGCACGATCAGCCACCCCTGGATGCCGGCGAAACCCGCGCCGGAGGCGACCTGCCCGACGATGACCGCGCCGGTGACCACCGCGCCGATCGAGCAGACCTGGTGGAACACGATCGAGGCAACCGTCAGCACGAACACCACCGGGTGGGTCGCCACCAGCGGGACCAGCCGCAGGATCGGGTGGCGACTCTCCCGGACATCCGCGGTGGGGCGGACCGCCGATGTCGTCGTGGTCATCGAGGATCTCCCTGGGCCGCGACGAGCCGAGCGTAGCGGCCCTGCCGGTCGACCAGCTCGGCATGCTCGCCGATTTCGACGACCGACCCATGGGCGAGTACGACGATCCGGTCGGCGTGGCGCACGGTGGACAGCCGGTGCGCGATCACCAGCGTGGTGCGCCCGGCGGCCAGCCGGTCCACCGCCTCGGTGATCGCGTGCTCGTTCTCGGCGTCGATGCTGGAGGTGGCCTCATCGAGCACCATGATCGGCGCGTTCTTCAGCAGCGCCCGGGCGATCGCGATCCTCTGACGCTGCCCCCCGGACAGGGTCAAGCCGCGTTCCCCGACCAGCGTGTCGTAACCCGCGGGCAGCGCGGCGATGAAAGCGTGCGCGTTGGCGGCTCGCGCCGCCTCTACGAGCTCGTCGTCGGTGGCGTCCGGGCGGGCCAGCCGCAGGTTGTCGGCCAGCGACCCGTAGAACAGGTAGGTGTCCTGGGAGACGACCGCGATCTGCTCGCGCAGCGAGTCGAGGGTCGCGTCCCGGATGTCGGTGCCGCCGATGGTGATCCGGCCGCGGTCGGGGTCGAAGAACCGCAGCAGCAGCGCGACGATCGTGGACTTGCCGGCCCCGGACTGCCCCACGATGGCGACGGTCTGCCCAGGCTCGGCGGTGAACGACACGTCGGCGACGGCGGCCCGGTCGCGGGTCTCGTAGCGGAAGGTCACGTCCTCGAACGCCACCGCGGGCGGGCCGCTCGACGGGTCGAGGCGGATCGCGCCGGGTCGCTCGCGGACCTCCGGGACAGCCGTCAGGATCTCCGCTATCGCATCCGAGGCCGCGATCCCCAGGTAGCCGGCGTGCCAATAACCGGTGAGCTCACGAAACGGCCGGAACCCCTCGTTGGCCAGCACCAGCACCAGGAACAGTGCCGGGAGCTCCAGCGAGCCGTCGATCACCCGGACCGCCCCGACGCCGACGGCCAGCGCCGNNCGGCGCTGGCCGTCGGCGTCGGGCAGCGAGACCGCCATGTGCCGCATGGTCATCCGGTGCAGCGTCGCGGCCCGGTCGAGCAGCGTGCGGCGGTGCCGCCGGGTGGCGTTGAACGCCTTGACGGTCGTCATGCCCTGCAACTCGTCGACGAACTCGGCGCCGAGGTCCTGGTAGGCCTGCCAGTGCTCCTTGCCGCGGCGTCCGACCGCCTGGTCGACCAGCCGGGGCACCGCCACCGCCACCAGCAGCCCGCTGACCTGCGCGAAGGGCCGGCCCGCGAACAGCCGCTGCAGGATGACACCGACCAGGAACGCCTGAGCCAACAGCGTTGCGGACATGGCCAGGCTCGCCGCGAGGGTCAGCCCCACCTGCCGCCAGACTGGACCCGCGATCGTCAGCAGCCGTCGATGAATGTTCACGGCAGCGCCCTCCCGCTGGTCGGCGACCGACCGAGTGATGCTGTCACGAATTAGTTGCAATTGCGTCAAATATGCGGTCTCTGTCATCCACATGGCGCAATCGGCACGGCGACGGCCAGCTATATCGATCTTGACGTTGTGGTGCGTGCGGAGCTCTCAGCCGAACCACAACGTCAAGATCGTCGACGGGGTGCGGGCTGCACCTCCGTGAGCACCGCAACGCAGCGCTTCGGGCGCCGCTGGACTCAAGTCAGTGACGGATAATCGCCCGCGCGCATGCGACCGTCGAGTCAGCGGTCGATCAGAGTCCGGAGCACCGCTGTGATCTGGCACAGTACGGACTCGGGCGCACGGCCGATGCGATGGATCAGGCGTTCGCTGGACACCGACTTGACGTCCTCGCACTTGGCGTAGCTGGTCTCGCGAAGCCCGGACGGTTCGGGCTCGATCTCGATGTGCGAGGGCAGGTTCCGGCGGGTCCGGGTCACCGGGACCACGATTACCAGCCCGGCTCTGCTGGTGTTCATCCGGTCGGCGGAGACGACAACGGCGGGGCGGCGGTAGCCCTGTTCGTGCCCCACCGGGGTCCCGAAGTCCACCAGCCACAATTCCCCCCGCCGCGGGTCGGGGGCCTCGCTCACCCGAGGCCGTCGCGCAGCGCGGGTTCCTCGCCGCGCCGCTCCGTCTGCACCGCGTCCCACTCGTCGGGGTCCGCAGCCAGCCGCCGGTATCCGTCCTCGAAGGACTCCCAGAACAGGGCACGCTCGTATGCGGCGAGTGCTTCGTCCACGACCACCTGCATCTGGCGGCCGGTCCGCGCCGCCAGGTTGGCGGCGCGCGCGCGGGTGGCTTCGCTGACTCGGATCGTCGTGCTCACAGCGAACAGTCTACGCTAAAGTAGACCGAACAAGCTACAACACCATCAAGCCGTCGCGCCGGGAGGCTCGGATTCCCGTCGTGTTCTCCTGTTGAAGCGCCCAGCTCAAGCTTCGAGGCCAAGGGCGTAACCGAGCTTGCGCAGCGCTGTGCGGACCTTCGCCTCACCATTCGGGGCGAGCAGCAGGTGCCGGTCGCCGATCCGGGTGCAGTACGGCCGCAGCGTCCGGTCCCGTGAGAGCAGGGTGGCCACGGTCGCGTCGGTGCACTCGACGACCCGGCGCATGCCCAGGTCGCGCAGCTGCCGGGCCCGCGCCCCGACGTCGTCGAGGATGAGCCGGTCAGCGGCGGCCAGCTCCGCCGTGGCGACGCGGCCGCCGTGGCACGCTTCGCCCGTACCGAGTAATTCGCACGGGCACCCGCCTTCCTCGCTATTGCAACGATGGCAATGGCCATTCCCGAGACGGCCTCGTCCCACATGCGGTGACGGAGGGGACCCGTGATCAGTGCGGGTAAGCGTCCGCGTTTATTTGGAAAATCTCGTTTGTATGATTCGGCTCATGGCACGGATATCGAATAACGTAAGTACCATTGTCAATGGATTCACCGTTGATATTCAGGCAATCCTTGTGTCTGAGTCCCATGAACACGACGTCGAGCGAGTCCGCGCCCCGGCTCAGCACGCGTAAGATCCAGCGCTGCACGTCGTTGTTGCCACACCGCCGCTGAACAACCTGGGTCGCATCTCCGAACCTCCGCTCGGCGTCGGAGGACTCCAGGCACATATTCGAAACGGCGTTGCGGATGTAAAAGACTCGATCCCCGGCGTTTCCGGCGGCGACAGCGGGATCCGCGGGCAGCAGTGCCCACTTCTCACCGGGCGCATTGGCACAGTTGACCTGATGGGCCGGAGCCCCGATCGGGGCACCATCATCTTTGATCACGATGCATTTTTTGCTATTCAATGCGATCAACGGTGTGCTGCTGGCCGGTGCCGTCATCGTGGGGTTGCGGAACGGGGAATCGGCATGCGCCGGGCAGGTTGGCTGATAATTTTGCTCGGGAAAATAGCGGTCCCACTGGTCAGGTTTGATGGACGAGGGCACGGTCTCGCAGATCTCGGTGATGGCGAGGTCTACGTCGGTCTCCCAGAGAATCACGTTGTTTCCTTGCACCGTGACAAGAGTATGGCGGTCAGGACTGAATGCCACCGACCGGATTGTGTCGTTTTTCCCAGCGAGGGGTGTCGCTAACAGTATGGGATGGCCCGGATCCGAAACGTTCCACAATCGGGCCGTGGAGTCCTGACTTGTGGTGACGAGAGTATGGCGGTCGGCGGAGAAGGCGACCCCACTGACTGGACGTAGATGGCCGTCGAGAGTCCAGAGCTGCCGAGGCGCCGTGGGCTTGTTGACATCGAACAGTCTTGCCGTCGTATCCGAGTTCGCGGTGGCCAGGGTCTTGCCATTGGGACTGAACGCGACGGAATAGACGCCATCCATGTCTTGCCCGACCGGTGATAGTGGCTTCGGGGAATGCGGTTCAGCGATATCCCATAACTTCGCCGTCCCATTGGCACTTGCGCTGGCCAAGTAGTGCCCGTCGGGACTGATTGCAACCGCTGACACCTCGCGGTCGTGCGCGTGGATCATGCCCGCTGGCTGTGGCTTGCCCGTCGTCATATCCCACAGCTGGATGGTTTCGGGCGTCCGGCCACCAGTGACCAGTAATTTGTCGTCCTGGCTGAATACGACCGATCCGGCGGTCGCGGGAATGGGGGAGATTGGTGTCAGCTGCACTTTACCCCGCAGGGCGTCGTCAACAGCCCACAGTCGTACGACGTTGTCCACGCTTGAGGTGGCCAACCATCGCCCATTGTGACTGAACACCGCGGACCGGAGCTGGCCAGACTGTAGAAGGGCAATCGGCGAATCGGTGAACCTCGGTTCGTTGCCCAACTTCCAGATGCTTGCTTCTAGTCCTCTGGCAACGAGCAGCAGCCCGTCGGAGCTGAACGCGACAGCGTCAGCCGGATTATCGGTGTCGGCGTTTGATCGACGTGGGGGGTCCAGGTTCACCAGCGCGCTCAGGACAGCACCACGGGCCTCGGGCGTATGGGAGAGGTGCCAGGCGGCCACGGCGAGCTGCGCGGCCAGCACCCGGTCAGAAGTCCGCAGCTGAACCGCCGTCCCACTGACCCGGCTTGACAGCTCCGCCGTCGCCAACCCGATCGCATGGTTTCTCGCCTGAACGGCGAACACGGTGGCGGTGGCTGCCGCAAGCACCAGTGAGCTGAGCACCGCAATGAGTTTGCGCATCCTCCCCCGCCGCAGAACTCCAAGTTCCTCAGCCCGCTCTCGAGTTACCGAGGCGTGGAGAAACGCACTCGTCAGGGCAGGAAGACGCGGATCGGCGGCATCGAGACGTTCCCTGAGGGCAGCCAGCCGGTGTCCCCGGTAGAGGTCTGAGTCGTGTCGCCCATCGCGGTCCCACGCTTTGGCGGCCTCGTCGAGCCGCTGTTCCAGCAGGAGACCCTCGCGATCGGCGTTGATCCACTGGCGGAGCCGCGGCCACGCCCGAAGCAGGATCTCGTGGACGATCGCGACAGTCTTGTCATCGGTGGTGACCAGACGCGCGTCGATCAGTGCGTTCAGAACGTTCTCGACACCCGCCGAGTCAGACGACTCGGCAACCAGACGGGCACGCTCGACCTGACGACGGGTGTCGTCCGCGCCGTCGCCGAGTTGGATCATGCGGAGCCAGAACGCTGCGGGCGACCTCCTGTTGAGCCGGCTCCAACACCCGGTAAGCGCGCTCGGCTGTATTCGTGATCGCACCACTGATGCCGCCGACCAGTCGGTAAGCAGCCAAGGTGAGGGTCCGGCCCTCGCGCTGCTGCCAGGTCGCTAGCAGGGCGTGGGACAGCAAGGGCAGTGCACCCGGTTGGTAGCCAGGCACGTCGACCGCTGTGTCGCCCTGGCCGAGGTCACGCAGCATCACCTCAACTAAACCGGGCTCCAGCTCAAGCCCGGCGGCGAACGCCGGTTTCTCGATCGCGCTGCGCAACTGCGCATTGGTCATCGCGCCCAGCAGCACCTGGCCTATCCGCAGCGCCTCGATGAGCTCCGGGTAAGCGGCGCAGCGACCGTAGTGATCAGCTCGTAATCCGAGCACCACCAGCGCTCCACCGCCCTCAGCGGCCGCAACACACAGAGCGCGGATGAATGCCTGCCGACGATCCTCGTCTTGGCAGAGTATGAACGCTTCCTCGAATTGGTCGACCACGATGACCGCGCGGATCGAATTCGGCTCATCTGTGCCGGGTAGCTTCCTGATGACCTCTACTACCCGTCGCGGGTCGTCAGACAATGCGGCGATGATCTCCGGCCCGTCGGAGCCGGTGGCGACGGCGAGTTGGGCGCCCAGTGCATCGATGGGATTCGCGGTCGGGGTGAATACCAGCCGCGCAAAATCTCGAGATCCGGGCAGTCTCCCTTCGCTCAACGCGGCCAGCAGGCCAGCACGCAGCAGGGACGACTTTCCGGTTCCGGACGGTCCGACGACAACGAGCGGTCCGGTGTCAATCATTCGTTCGGTGAGCAGGCTCAGCAGTTCCGCGGTGACCTTCTCTCGACCGAAAAACCACTGCGCCTGATCCGGCCTGAAAGCGGCCAATCCCGGATATGGACAGAAACTCGGCAGGTCGGAGAGATCCCGAGAATCTGGTACGGAATTCTCGACTGGACCGGTGGCCGGGGTATCACGTGAATACTTCAGGTCGTGGAGCGCGTCGCGCGCGGCGGTCCATCGGGCTACGTCGGCGTCACAGGCCAGCACGAACCGCCGGACGAAATCGGCTGTTGGCAGCTTGTCGTTGTTCAGCGCTCGGTTGGCGGTGGAGGGCGGCATGCTCGTGCGCCGGTGGGCCGCGCCCTCCTCAAGCCGCTCAAGCGAGGAGTAACCCGCCCACTGCTGGAGTGCGCGCAGCAACGCTCGGAACTCGGCCTGGTCGGAAGCTGACCAGGGATCAGGTGGCGAGCCGCGAAGGTTACGCGCCACTCGGGCCCTTTCGTCGGTACGGGTGGCGGCGAGCCTACCGCAAAGACCCTGGTCAAGACTGTGCCGTATGCGGGAAGCAGCCAGACGTGGCTCCCGTTCCCAAGATTGGAGTCCATCCGGTGAGCAACTCGCCGGAGCAACCACCACCAACGGCACGGGAGGATCACATGCGTACTTCGGAGGCTCCGCTGACCGAGGTAGAGAAGTCCGGGGACGAGAGGCCGGCGGCGTCACACTGGTATCGGAAGCGCCTGGTCGCGGTTACGGCAACACTGGGTGTCGTAGCGTGTGGCCTGCTGGGAGCCGGAGTGGGAACAGCTACGGCCGGAACGAACGGACAGCAAATCACCTACTACAACCACGACTCGTATGGTCAGTGCACGACAGGGACGAGTCAAGAGGGTACGAACATCAGAAACTGCACCACGTTCACGGTGATAGGCTCCAATAAAGATGAGGGCTACTGGTGGGTTGGCCCGGTCAGCATCACCTGGTACAAAAATGATCACAGTACTGTCCAAAGTACCTGCACGGTGCCCAAAAATCAGAGTGGCGATTCTTTCAGTTGCTACGAGCCGTCATAGCGCGCTGGACGCACCGGACAGAAAAGTCACCTCTTGACCTGTTTCCTGGGTCAAGAGGTGATCTGCACGCCTTCCGGTAGCGCTCGCTGGAGCAGCGTGAACATACGAAGCATGAAAGCGGGCCGGCGCCGCCCCGACCTACATACCACTACTACTCCTGAAGGAGACCCACGATGACCACAGTTCCTGAATACGCCCCGTCCAACGGTATGGGCGTCACCGGCCTGGTGAACGGCATCATCGGCGCGTGCCTGGCATGGGTGCCCGGTCTGGGTTTCATCCTGGGCATCCTGGGCATCGTGTTCGGAAGCATCGGATTGTATTACGCAAGCCAAGGCAAAGCCACCAACAAGGGTATGGCAATCGCCGGGCTGGTACTTGGCATCTTTGCTGTGGCGTTCTGGCCGGTTGGGCTCATGATTGCAACGGCCTCAGTGGCGGGTGCCAGCAGGTGACTCGTGGAGCTTGCGCGTCTGCAGCCTGTTCGACTCTTGCACCCGGCCAACGGGGCTCCCAGTCGCAGCCGTGGACTGCTGATGTGAAATCAGCCGCTCGCGGGGAGCCAAGCTGGGGATGCCGAAACCTGCAGACTGGCTAAATCGGGCGCGAACGGCGCCAGGCCGCTGCTGCACCAACCGGTCGCGCAACAGCGATTCGATGTCGAGGCGACATTTCTGGCTGGCCACTCCCGTTCGAGCGTAGCCGCCCGTCTGTGCGGTCGGCTACGACGGCCGATCGACAGACAACGGCCACACCCGGACGAGGTTCTCACGAGTGCCAACGCGGTACGGTGACCCGGCGCGGTGCAGATGGGGGAGCTGGTGTCCGATCCTGGCGAGCGTCTCCGGAGAGGTGCGGACGAGTCCGCCAGGTTCTGGTGCCAACCCGCGGCCGCCCTACCGAGAGAGGTGGAGGTGATGGCGTTGCGACGCTGGTCAGATGTGGACGTTGAGCTCCTCGACGAGCTGTGCCGTCGGTACGGCATCTCAGAGTTACTCGTCTTCGGCTCAGCAGCGCGCGGTGAGGATACGCCCGACAGTGACCTCGACCTGCTCTACGAGCTTCGGCCCGGCGCACGGCTCGGCTGGGAGATCGAGCAACTGTCGGAAGACCTTGCCGAACTGTTCGGGCGGCCGGTCGACCTGATCTCGCGGCGGGCGATCAATCCGCACCTCGGTGCGGCTATTCTCCGCGACGCAAGACCGCTGTATGCAGCGTGACGTCCTCTTCCTTCGCGAGATGGTCGACGCGGCCGAGCAGGCCCGAGCGTTGGTCTCAGGTCTGTCCGCCGAAGGAGTCGAAGGAGATCGACTTCGACGCGAAGCTCTCCTGTGGGAACTTCACGGTCTGAGACGTGAGTAGGTTCCAGTGAGGCTGAAGTGGCCGGTGTAACCGATGTGGCACCTACTCTCACCCACCCGCGAGCGTCCCGCGNNCGCGGAGGGGCATCCACATCTTAGGTGAAGCCACCGGGCTCGTCTCACCCGAGGTGAAGGCTAGATACCCGGACATTCCATGGAGAAATCCGGTGAGCTTGCGTAACCGGGTTGTGCACGGACACCGGTCAGTCGACGTCGAAATCCTGCACACCAGCGGCGGAGCAACTCGGCACCTTCGTCGAGCAGTTGCGGAAGGTCCTCGTCGAGCTTGAGACCCAGGAGGCATGAAGCGGGTATCTCGCATCGTCGGGGGCAGTCGCGAGTGGGACATCGCAGCGAAGGTCCCCCAGCTCAAGCCTCGACGCCAAGGGCGTAACCGAGCTTGCGCAGCGCTGTGCGGACCTTCGCCTCACCATTCGGGGCGAGCAGCAGGTGCCGGTCGCCGATCCGGGTGCAGTACGGCCGCAGCGTCCGGTCCCGCGCGAGCAGGGTGGCTACGGTCGCGTCGGTGCACTCGATGACCCGGCGCATGCCCAGGTCGCGCACCTGCCGGGCCCGCGCCCCGACGTCGTCGAGGAGGGTACGGACGGTCGACGGCAATTCGTGCACGGCGCGGTCGGCCAGGAACGCCGCGAAATCCGCCGGCGGGCGCCCCGCGTCGACGGCGGCGAGCAGGCCGGCGGCCGTCAGTGTCCAGACCCGGTCGGACGTGCGGGTCGCGTAGGCGTCGAGGATGAGTCGGTCGGCGGCGGCCAGCTCCGCCGTGGCGACGACATCGAAGTTGGCGAGCACCTCGATCCCCCGGCCGGGGATGACCGCCGGCGGCGGGGTATAGGCCGAGGTCAGCGCGGTGGCGTACGCGCCGAGCGGGGTTCGGCGTACCGTCAGTAACCCGTCGTAGCGGCTCAGTGCATCGGTCCAGTCGGCGCCCCACATGTGCCGGAAGTCGTCACGCGCATGCGCCGCGGCCACGTACTCGACGTCCAGCAGGCCCAGCGTCGCCGCGTACTCGAACAGTACGGCCAGGGTGTAACGGCCCTCCAGGATCGGCCAGTCGTGGTGGCCGTCGTAACCGAGGCTGCCGTACTCGGGCTCGCCGAGGTACAGCTTCCACAGGCCGCGCTCGCTGCGGGCCACCGCCGGGTTCAGGTCGGCGTGGCGCATGCGCCCGAACAGGTCGTCGACGGTGACCCACTCGCCGGGCGGGCACAGTTCCAGTGCCGCGGCGACGGTCTGGCGGCGCGGTCCCGCCGCACTCAGCGCCGCGGCCGACCGCTGACCCTTAATCTCCTCCACCCGGCTGAGCTCGTCAATCGGGGCGTGCCGCGGCCAGCGCTCCCACAGCCCGCGGATCACCTCGTGCGCGGGCTTGCCCAGCGCCGCCCGGCCCCTTGGGGTGAGCTCGAGCCGTGGCCCGTCGAGCCGGGCGAGCCCGCCGGCCTGCAGGAGCAGTGGCCAGGCGTACGAAACGATGGCGTCGTCGGGGTAGAAGTCACCGGCGACCAGGGATTCGGTGACTGTTCGGACCGTGGCGGCCGAGGGTCGCTGGGTCTTCTCGCTGCACCGAAGCTTCCCGGCGGCGCACAGTTGCAGGACGGCCGCCAGGTTGGCGAGGGCTTCGGGCTCGGTATGGCGGATAGTGCTGGTTATGTCGTCGACGGACCCCACGCCGGGACCGTATCGCGCGCGTCCGGAAGCGAAGTAGGAGCATCCCGCTCCCAGCAGGCCGCGACCACGACGATCTGCTCGCCAGACGCGACTGACGCCGAGGTCGAAGCCGCCGCCAGCGGAAGAACCCTCGACCTCACAAGCCGAGATACCGAGCGACGGCGTGCTCGACTGCAGCGAGCTCGTCGTGTTCGAGGTAGTGCACCGGGTCACCGATGATGTAGTCCGTGTCAACGCTGCGGATTTGGTCGACGAGGAGCCTGGTCTCCTGTCCATTGATCTCAATTGATGGGCGGAAAACGGCTGGCTGCGCAGTTGTCGAGGTGGGGACGATCGTGACGACACTCCATGGCATTGAACTCGGGCTTAGCACCAGACCAAGGCGCCTGCCGCGCTGCTCGTGGCCACGCTTCGCGTCACCCAGATCCACTCGGTAGACCGCGCCACGAATCACCACGCATCAGCCTCGCCTGTCAAGTCTTCCCTCGCGAGGCGCTCAGCGTCGGATCGGGCGGTGGCGAGCCATACTTCGCGCTCGAGTAGTCGCAGCGCGCGGCGGATCACGTCACTGGTGCGCTCGTCAGGGCGCATCGCAGCCTTGATGATCCGCTCGTCCTCATCGGTAGGCCGGAAGCCGATCGTGGTTGCCATCGTCCAAGAGTACCACGCTTGTTTGACAGCTGTCGCGCAATTGTGGAACACCGTCACCAAGGCGCATTGAGGCGCCGTCGTGCCGCAGGTCCGGCATCCGCACGCGGAGACTTCTGCGACATGACCGAGATGCGCTGGCGGAAGTCCGGCCGCAGCGAGGTAGAGGGTTCGCTGCGGGTGATGCCGATGATCATCTTGAACGCCTGCAACCCGCCGGGCTGCTGGGTCAGCGGCACCATCGTCGAGTCCTTGCGCTCCACGGGCTTCAACCGCACCCGCGGGTCACCGACCGGCGGCGCGCCGACCAGCTCGTCCAGGGGCATCTGGTGGGAGTGCGCGATCGGCAGCAGCAGCTCCAGGCTCGGCTTTCGCTGCCCGCATTCCAACCGGGACAGCGTGCTGACCGAGATCCCGGTAGTCACCGACAGCGCCGCGAGGGTGCATTTGCGCTGCTGTCGGATGCGCTTGAGCCTCCGTCCAACGGCGTCCAGCACGACCTCCATTCCCACATTGCAGAAACA
>QHBZ01000120.1:17902-37146 GCA_003244055.1 Pseudonocardiales bacterium
AGGAGCTCAAGCACCTGAGCCCACAGCGAATCCTGGACATCGGTAGCGGCCCAGGCGTCGCGGCCTGCGGGTTGGCGACCGTGTTCCCGCAGGCCGAGGTCACCGCGGTGGACGGGGCGCCGGAGCTGCTGGCGCGCGCGACGCAACGGGCCAAGCGGCTCGGCGTCCGGTTGCGGACCCAGGTGGCCGAGTTCCCGGAGGGCCTGACTGACCTGGGGCCAGCGGAGCTGGTCTGGTCAGGGCAGGTCGTGCACCACGTCGGCGACCAGCAGGGCGCGCTGAACCAGCTCGTCGGACTGCTCGGGCCCGGCGGCGTGCTGGCCATCGTCGAGGGCGGTCTGCCCACCCGCTTGCTGCCGCGCGACCTGGGCTTCGGGCGTCCCGCACTGCAGGCCCGGCTGGATGTGGCAATGGCGGACCGGTTCAGCCAGATGCGGGCCGAGCTGCCCGGATCGGTGGCGGTGGTCGAGGACTGGCCCAGCATGCTGCGGGCCGCGGGACTCAACGAGGTGCGTAGCAAGACCTTCCTTGTGGACCATCCCGCGCCCCTGGCCGAGGTGCCGCGGCAGTGGGTGCGGCGCTCGCTGGAGCGGCAACGCGCGATGCTCGGTGAGCGCATGGACGCAGAGGACGTGACGACGCTGGACCGGCTGCTCGACCCGACCGACCCGGCGGGTGTCGACCGGCGCGCGGACTTGTTTCTGCTGACCGCGAAGACCGTGTACTTCGGCCGCCGATCCGATCATTGACAAAGGAGACCCGTCCCCACGGCCACTCCGAGCAAACGACAGAGCAACGCGCCGTGCGCTACCTCCTCCAATGCAATGGTCAGACCCTCGGGTCGAGGTAGCGCAGGTGGACGGCGTGCAGGACCTCGCCGCGGGAGCGGTCGGTGACATCGGCGAGCTCATCGAGCAGGATGCCGGACAGCGAGGACAATCCGAACATCATCTCGGCCAGCCCCCGCAGCGTGTCCTGAGCGGCCGCGAGGTCGCCGATAACGCGGTCCATGGCCTGGCAGAAGACCGACGGATCGGCTTCGGTCTCCGCAATGTTCCACGCGGTGAGCACCTCCAGCGCCGACGGCAACACCGTATGCAGCAGCTCATCAGAATTGTCGACGCTCATCGTCGCCCCTTCGGCCCATCGGCGTATTAGGCAGTACCACCAACCGGGCCTTGGCGAACTGGCGGGCGACGTCGGCCCAGTTCACGACGTTCCACCAGGCCTCGACGTAGTCCGGCTTGACGTTGCGGTAGGGCAGGTCGGGCAGGGTGCGGGTCCACACAGGGCGTCAGGCCAGCGCTCCTGACCAACCGCGAGCCGAGCCCGTATTGCGGGTGAGTGCTGGTAAGCCTCGCTCTGGCGGGTAGCAATCGATCGGGAGAGGGTCGCGGCGACCAGTGGCCGGCTTCGGCAGAGCCCCATCGCATTTCATTATCGCCATCAACTTGCAACTGCTGCTATCTTGACCCGATGCTGGCACGGAATGCAAGAGCTGATCGGCTTCAACGCCGGTGCGGGTGCCGCACCCGGGCGGCGCGATGGACCGCCACGACGAGCAGGGCGACCGCCGCTCTGTGGTGACGTCTGGATCTCAGTGGGGGCTGAACGCTGTTCGCGTGGCCGACTCGAGCGAAGCTGAACCGTCGCGTTCCCGCCGAGCACCGCTGGCGGGGTGTCTGCGCCCTGCACGCCATGACCCACGGTGCCCACTCTAACAGCTACAAATGAGTGAACAGCTCTTCATAAACTCCTGTACGGTGGGCGTGGTTGATGCGCCGCGCGAGTCGTGAAGGAGTGGCCGGTGGCTGTGACCGTTGCAGGACCCGACGTTGCCGCCCGGCCCAAGAACGTCCCGGGCCGTCGCCGGGTGGGGGCATGGTCGTTGCCGCAGGTCCGGTGGGCGGTCGCGGCCACTGTGCTGTTCGGGTTCGGACTGCTTGCGCCATTCGCCGGTGGACCGAGTTGGCTTTCCTGGGTGTTGTTCGCGGCCTGCTACGTCACCGGCGGGTGGGAGCCGGGATGGGCTGGGCTGCAGGCCCTACGGCACAAGAACCTGGACGTGGATCTGCTGATGGTGGTCGCCGCGATCGGCGCGGCGACCATCGGTCAGGTCCTCGATGGCGGGTTGCTGATCGTCATCTTCGCCACCTCCGGTGCGCTCGAAGCCGTGGCGACCCACCGCACCGCGGAGTCGGTGCGCGGGCTGCTGGACCTGGCCCCAGACCAGGCGACCCGGCTCACCGACACCGGTGAACAGACCGTGGATACCGAGTCGCTGGTGGTGGGGGACGTGATCCTGGTCCGGCCGGGTGAGCGGATCGGCGCCGATGGGCAGGTCACCGACGGGGCCAGCGACGTTGACCAGGCCACCATCACCGGCGAAGCCCTGCCGGTGGCCAAAACCGTCGGTGACGAGGTGTTCGCCGGCACGTCCAACGGCAGCGGCGCGTTGCGGGTGCAGGTGAACCGGCCGGCGCAGGAGACGGTGGTGGCCCGAATCGTGGCGATGGTCGAACAAGCCTCCGCGACCAAAGCCAAGACCCAGTTGTTCATCGAGAAGATCGAGCAGCGCTACTCGATCGGCATGGTCACCGCCACCGTGGCACTGTTCCTGGTCCCGTTGTTCCTCGGTGCCCAGTTGCAGCCCACCCTGTTGCGGGCGATGACGTTCATGATCGTCGCATCGCCCTGCGGTGTGGTGTTAGCGACCATGCCGCCGCTGCTGTGCGCGATGGCCAACGCCGGCCGGCACGGGGTGTTGGTGAAATCGGCGGTGGTGATGGAACAACTCGGCCAAGCCAGCAGGGTCGCCTTCGACAAGACCGGCACCCTGACCGAGGGCACCCCCCGCCTGACCGACATTCGACCGCTGACCGGATCCGGGCTCACCGTAGAGGAGCTGCTGGCGCTGGCCGCGGCGGCCGAGTACCCGAGCGAGCATCCGCTGGCCCGCGCGGTCGTCGACGCCGCACGCGACCGCGACCTCGCCCTGGCGCCGGTGCAGGACTTCGATTCCGCTCCCGGGGTTGGTGTCCAGGCCACCGTCGCCGGTGCCCGGGTGACGGTCGGTGCCCCAGCGCGGCTGATCGCCGACCTCACCGAACGCTGCGCCGATCGTGTCACCGAGGTGGTGACCGAACTGGAGCAGGCCGGCCGCACTACCACGCTGGTCCTGCGCGACAGTGCTCCGGTCGGAGTGCTCGGCATCGTCGACCGACTCCGCCCCGACGCCGCCGCGACGGTGGCCGCGCTGGGCACCCTGACCCGCGCCACACCACTGCTGCTGACCGGGGACAACCCCCGCGCCGCCGCCGCACTGGCCGCCGAGGTCGGCATCGACGACGTCCGGGCCGGGCTGCTTCCCCAGGACAAGCTCGACACGGTACGAGCCCTGCAAGCCCACGGCGAGCGGGTCGCGCTGGTCGGCGACGGCGTCAACGACGCACCCGCCCTGGCCGCCGCCCACACCGGCATCGCGATGGGCAAAGCCGGATCAGACCTGACCCTGGACACCGCCGACGCCGTCATCGTCCGCGACGAGCTGGCCACCATCCCCACCGTCATCGCGCTGTCCCGCCGCGCCCGCCGCCTCGTCGGCGCCAACCTGGTGATCGCCGCCACCTTTATCACCGGCCTGGTGCTCTGGGACCTCCTCGGACACCTACCACTACCCCTGGGCGTAGCCGGCCACGAAGGCTCCACCGTCATCATCGGCCTCAACGGCCTACGACTGCTCCGCAACACCGCCTGGCACCACGCCACCCCGAACAGGAGCCATCAGTGAGCGGCACCTCCACACGCCGAGCCGCCACAGGTGCCGGGGTGGCCCGCCCCACCGTCACCGTGTGCCGCGGCTGCTGCTGCGGCACACGCAAAGTGCCACTTCTGGACCACATCGCCCAACTCGCCGACCTACGCCAATCCCTCACCGGGATGGCCACCGTCCGGACCACCGACTGCCTAGACGCCTGCGACCACGCCAACGTCATGGTCATCCAGCCCTCCGCCCAGGGCCGCCAGGCCGGCGGTCACCCCGTCTGGCTCGGCTGGGTCAACTACCCGAACGCAATAAGTGACATCACCACCTGGATCACAGCTGGCGGCCCCGGCATCGCCGACCCACCCAATGTCCTCGACCTGTACACGTTCACCCCACCCCGACAGGTCCGGCAGACACTCGACAACTGATCAACCCCTACCTCACCACCGGCACGGGCTGGGTGTCGCCCGGCGGGGTGTCTGCTCCGCCACTTCTGCCCCACGAAGAGGTGGGTGGATCCACTACGTAGTTGCCGTAGCCGGCAACTACGAGCGAAGGGTTGCCGGTTACGGCACATACGCACAGCACGACAGTCCTTACCCAGATTTCGAATGCGAGTCGGCTTGTCGGCGTCACTCTCGATCTTCATGCGGAGCCGGCGGATGTGCACCCCCAGACAGTTCTGGGCGCCCGCCCGATCCGAACCCCATGCATTGTCCAACAAGTTACGCCGGGTGACCACCCTACCCGCATTGTTCATCAGCTGACGAAGAATCACGAACTCTTTGTGAGGTAGATGAACCGGTGTTCCTCGGACGACAAGCCGGTGGCCATCGACCTGCAGCTCCACGTCACCGACTCTCAGGATCCGCAGCTTCCCGATAGTCTCGGGATCGACCGACAAGTAACGGCTTGACTCCGGCGTCTTTGTCGACCCCCGGCTCTCGACTGATGACATCAGCCACACCCTCTCCGACATGGAGGCCGTGGGAATAGCCACCGCGACCGTCTGGCCGCGCCTTGCCCTGGTTACTCTGCGGTGCCCGGGCTTGGCGCCAGCTTGGCTGACCATTTCTCCTCGATCCGGCCGAACCGCCAGACCGCCAACGCGATGAGCCAGGCGACGACGAACAGGGAGACGATGCCGTAGCCGGCGTAGTCCAGCGGGATCGACCCGATCGCCGCCAGCGGCCCCGAATCGATGCCGGCCTGGTCGTCGAGTACCCCGACCAGCTCGATGGTGCCGATGACCAGCGCGACGGCCACCGACAGCGCGGTGATGGTGATGTTGTAGAAGACCTTGCGGACCGGCTTCGCGAAGGCCCAGCCGTAGGCGGCGTTCATGAAGACGCCGTCGGTGGTGTCCATCAGGCACATCCCGCCGGCGAACAGGATCGGCAGGATCAGGATCGAGTAGAACGGCAGACTGAACGCCGCCGCCCCACCGGCCAGTACCAGCAGGCCGACCTCGGTGGCGGTGTCGAAACCCAGCCCGAACAGCACGCCGATCGGGTAGATGTGCCAGGGCTTGCGGACCGACTTGGTGAGGCCGCCGAGGATGCGGTTCATGAAGCCGCGCTTGTTGAGCTGGTCCTCCAGTTCCTGCTCGTTGTAGATGCCGTGGCGCATCTTGGCGAAGACCTTGATGATGCCGATCAGGACGACGAGGTTCAGGATTCCCAGGATCCACAGGAACACCCCGGACACCGACGCGCCGATGACGCCGGTGACCGAATGCAGTGCCGAGGAGTCGTTCTCGACCGGTGCGGCGAGGGCCTTCACCCCGAGCGAGAGCAGGAAGGCCAGTCCGAACACGATCGTCGAGTGCCCCAGGGAGAACCAGAACCCCACCGACAGTGGCTTGCGGGGGTTGCCTGCCTCCACATAGTCGGCCATCAGCTTGCGGGTGGTGTTGTCGACCGCGGCGATGTGGTCGGCGTCGAAGGCGTGCCGTAGCCCGAAGGTGTAGGCCAGGACGCCGACCCCGACGCCATAGACACCGGTGGCGCCGAGGTTGTAGCCGTGCGGGACGACAAACGCGAGCAGCACCCCGAAGCCGATCACGTGGAGAAAAATGATAAATCCGTACATACCGGCGATGGAGATCCGATCTTCCCGGTTGAGGGTGCCGCGGAAGCGGGCAAATCCGGAACCGGAGGCAGCCGAGGCTGGAGCGTTCATGAGCTCCCTCACTTCGTCACGTCACTCTGAGGAGCGACCATCGTCATGCGTTCGAGTGATGATAGATACCATTGTGTGGTATGTGCAAGGTAGCTGCGATAACTTTCTGCCATATACTGGCGGGAGGATTGGTCTGACCGGCGCCATGGCCCAGCGCCATGTTGAGCACGGGCGTGCAGTCCGTTCGGTCACCGCCACGAACCCGGCGGGCTGCTCAAGCCCGAGGAGCTCGATCGCGAGTGAACTCGCTGTTGCAACCTAGATGCAGTAGCTTTAAATATAGCGCCGATCGGCGAGCAAGACCACCCGATCGTGGCAACTTCCCGAAACAATCACATAGAGTTCCTCTAGCACGGCAGCGGGTGACCCGGTCAGGCGATGGGCGAGTTGGCCAACGGTGGGCGTGCCCAGGAAAATGACTCGACAACCGTTCTAGCTGGGTGGCGAACGCCGGTGTAGGGCAGCCAGCATGCGGTTGTAGGCCTGGCGCGCCTCTTCGTCGTCGTCGACATCGGAGCTGACTCCGACGGTCACGTTGTCGTCACCGCGGGTGGCTGATCCGACCCCGGACAGGGCCTGGCGACGAGCCGATTCCAGCCAGTCGCCGAGCCGAGCTCGGGAGCCGGTGGCGCTCCACTGGGCGACGACAGCAAGCATCAGCAGCATCATCAGGACGTCGCCGCCAACCCACATGATCGCCCCGGACAGGTTCTGGTCCTCCAGCAGGGAAGGACCCCAGCCCGGACGCATCATTGCTGTGCTGGGTGCCAGCGGGTGGCCGGTGAGCATCAGCGCCACACCCACGAGCGTGTCCGCCCCCATCGCCAATCCGAGCAGTGCGAACCGGACGATGTGCGGCACCGGCCACGGGCTGGCCTCCGAGCCGGCCAGCGGCCAGAACAGCAGGTAACCGCTGACCAGGTACAGGATCTGCTCGCCGTGGTGCACCAGCGGCTGGGTGGCCATCGCCTCCTGGAAACCGGTGAGATGCGTGGCTACCAGCGCTGCGGTGTAGAAGCCCGCGGTCAGCAGGGGGAAGGTCAACCATCGCACCAGGCGGCCCCGCGGGGGGCGGTTCAACCACAGCCGGACCGGTTGCCCCCAGATCAGCAACACCGGCACCATCATGATCAACAACAGATGTTGGATCATGTGCACCCACAGCAATGCGTGCCCGTAAGCCTCGATGCTGCTGTGCACCGAAAGCAGCAACACGGCCACGCCAGTGAACCAGGATGCCGTTGCCCACCGCGGCCAGCCAGCCCCGGTCGCCCGCGTACGGCGGATCATGCCGATCAGGTAACCGACCACCGCGAGCGCGGCGAGTACATCGACGACAGGCGCCGAAGTCCAGGTCGTCACAGCGGTGTGCCAGGTCAGCGGTGGGATGTCGCACTCCCCTAGTGAGTGGTGGCCAGCCAAGGCAAGGGTAACGCGCCATCCGCGCAGGTGTACTTCCCGCCGACGAGCGACACTCCGCCCGCCTTGCCCTAGGATCGCAATTGCAATCAGGCAGCAGCTGTGGAGGGGGTCCACGTGCACGAGGTACGGATTGAGGTGCTACTGCTCTCGGTCACGCACGGTGATCAGCTGAGCTGGCGGGTGGAGGACGGCGACCTGCCATCGGGATGCCGATCCGATTTTCGGGCGTGCGAACTCGCCGGCCTGGCCGCCGACGTCCCTACCGCGACAGTCGTGCATTCGACGTCCTGGCGACCCAACGCAGATGGCCTGATCCTCACCTACGCGGTCCTGCCGGATCCGAACCCCGCCGAAGCCACCGTGCGTGCTGTTCCGGCTGACGCCACGATCGTCTGCTCGGCCGACGCCGCCGCTCCCACCCCGCCGGCGGTCGCGGTCGAGCACGTCCTGGCCCATGCGCTGCGGCACCTATCGCTGGTGGCCCGCACCAGCCCCGCGGTGGTAGCGGCGGTCGATTCACACCCGCTGCTGTGGCACGCTGTGGTAGCCCACATCCCCGATGTGGCAGGTCAGCTCGTTGACTCCGGAGCCGAACGTAGGTGAAGGAGTGATCTCCTTTCGTGACACCCCGTCCTCGACTGCTGGCCATCATGGGGTCCGGAGAGACCGCCCCGACAATGGCACGGGTGCATCGACTGCTCGTCGAGCGCCTCGGCCCTGCCCCCGTCGATGCGGTGCTGCTCGACAGCCCGTATGGCTTCCAGGAGAACGCTGACGAGGTCTCCGCACGCGCGGTCGGCTATTTCCGGAATTTTCAGATTCCGATCAACGTCGCGTCGTGGCGTGCCGTGGACGATGTTCTGAGCCGCGAGCGGGCATTGGTGCGGATCAACGACGCCGATTATGTCTTCGCCGGCCCCGTAGCCCGACCTACGCGCTCGGGGTCTGGGAAGGCAGTCGACTGCGCGATGTCCTGGGCGACAAGCTCGCCAACGGCGGGTGCGTGGCGTTCTCCAGTGCGGCGGCAGCGACCCTGGGAGTCGCGACCGTGCCGGTGTACGAGATCTACAAGGTAGGCGCAACCCCGTACTGGGCGCCGGGGCTGGACCTGATGGCACAGATCGGCCTGCGTGCGGCGGTGATCCCGCACTACGACAACGCCGAGGGCGGCACCCACGACACCCGGTTCTGCTACCTCGGCGAGCGGAGGCTGCGCTTTCTGGAATCGATGCTGGACGCCGATACGGTCGTTCTCGGGGTGGACGAACACACCGCTGCCCTGTTCGATCTTGATGCGGACACCGTGACGGTGCTGGGTCGGGCCACGCTCACCATCCGCAGGCACGGCGTGCGCACGGTGTTCGCGTCGGGCACCACCATGGCGATCGACGAGCTCCGCGAGATCGCCCGAGGTGGCGGCTCGGCACGTCGCCCGTCGGACGCGCAGCCGTCGACCGCCGAGGCCGCCTCCCCCACGCCATCGCTGCGCGCCGAGGCCGAACGGCTGGAGCTCCTCTTCGACACCGGGTTGCGGGCCCGTGACGTCAACGCCGCCGTCACCGCCGTGCTCGAGTTGGAGCAGGCGATCGTCGACTGGTCGGCTGACACCGAGGAGATGGACGGCACAGAGGTCCCCCGGGCCATACTGCGACGGATGGTGACCCGACTGGCCGAGCTCGCCGTGGTGGGCGCACGCGATCCGAGGGACATCGTCGCACCATTCGTCGAGGCACTCCTCGAGCAACGGGAACGGGCCCGCGCGCAAGGTTCGTGGACCCTCGCCGACACGCTGCGCGATCGGCTGATCGCGACGGGAATCGAGATTCGCGATACCCCGCAGGGTCCTACCTGGCTGCTCGCAGGTAGCCCCGACAGCGGATTGGCCGCAGGTTAGGTGCGTTGCTGACAGAAGCAAGTGGTCGGCAAATCGGTCACATAAGCCCCCGCCCCTGCGCCAGCCTTCGGGCCTCCCTGACTCCGGCGCTCCCGCTAGCCGTTCATTGTCGGTGCTGGCTGGGAAGCTGCCGGTGTGCCGCTCAAGGTAGGTGAGATCATCAAGCTGATCGAGGCTGATGGCTGGTATCTGGTCGCAATTCGAGGAAGCCACCGCCAGTTCAAACATCCCACGAAGGTGGGCCGGGTGACGGTGCCGGGCAAGCCGAGCCGAGAGTTGTACCTGGAGTTGGAGAGGAGCATCCTGAAGCAGGCCGGTCTTTCGAGGAGGAAGCCGCAGTGACCAGCTACGTCATTCTGATCGACGAAACCCCCGACGGGGGCTTCGGAGCGTGGGCACCGGATTTGCCGGGATGCGTTGCCTTGGGTGACTCCTACCAAGAGTGCGTGGCCGAGATGCGCGAGGCCGTCGCCTTCCACCTAGAGGGTATGCGCGCGGATGGCCTGCCCATCCCACCTGCGTCGACCAGGGCGGCGACGGTCGAGGCCGCCTGAGGGCCGACTCGCTGTCACTGGCTGCCTCGGCCGGCGCAGCGTCGCGGTCCGGATCAGCCCACCTGACGACACCTGCCGACCGGTCGCCGGCCCTCACGGGGTTGCTGTCCAGCTCTGGTTCTCCCGAACTCAACAGCAGAGCTGTCGTGCTGGCGTGGAACAGCTCTGCTGTTGAGTTCGGGAGCTCCGGCGTTGACGAGCGACCGGGCGCGAGGTGATTACCGGAGTGCAGCAGTCTTGTGAGCCCCCGCGTTTCCGCGGCTGATAGCTGTTGGCGGAGATCGACCGGGGCGCGGCTGGCGCTGCGGGTTGGGCGCCGTCGCTCGCCAATCCCTCGACAGACCGCGGACTTTGTTGCATATTACTGGCAACAAATCTGTAGGGCCTGGTGGAACGGAGGTGAGCGGCGATGTCAGGTCAGGATAATTGCGTCGATCTACCTAGCTCGACCGCGCCCGGCGGGTGTCGCTGCGGGTGGGAGCTCAGACCGCAGGCGTTCCGTTGGTCCCCGATGCTCGACGAGGTCGGCTTGTCGCTAGCGAACTTGCCGGCGAGCGGTCCGCCGTGGACCGCCGGCCGGAAGAACGACGTCGGGAGACGTCACCGACGGCGGCACCGGCTCGAGTGAGCTCGATGCGCCCAGGCGCGAAGACCGCAGCAATCGCAGCGCCCGGCAGCGGCCGCGACATCGCACCCGGTGCCCAGACAGCCAGCCCGAATCGAAGTCCAATGCCGCGCTCGGTTCGTCGGCGAAGAGCGCCGGTGCACCAGACACAGACGGCAATAAAGAAAGGTAGCTACACCGGTTAGCTAGTTGCCAGCGGAGTGCATTTAATCGCGTGATTGAAACATCCGCTGCACAATTCCTGCGCGGCGTGTATCGTCGTTAACGAGGGGCCGAATAAATTTGCCTGACGCTGGATTCTAGTGCGATATCATCAAGGACGGGAAATCCATGACCACAGCACAGCACACCCATGAGCACGCACACGACGACGTCACGCACTCCCATGCGCACGTCCTGCACGATCATGCGCACATCGAACATGAGCACGAACACAGTCACGATGCGCAGACCCACGCTCACCCACATGTCCACGACAAGGATGTTGAGGACGCTCACGAGCACACACACTGAACAGTAGGACCCTACGCGACAAATCGGTCACATAGGTTTCAGGACAGCAGTCCGCCCCCCGACGCTGGCGACTGCGCCCGCTTTCTGCACGCTCAGCCGTGCGGCTGGTATACAAACCACGGCCCCGGCAGAATGGGAGAACTACCGGCGCCGTGGTACGCCCTCTAGTGCGCCTAGCGGGCGGGCCTGGATCGATCAAGTGAGGAGGCGCAGGCGTGGCGCCCGCAGAACACCTGAACGATCACCTTGTGCGAGGCTAACTCCGCCACCGTCCTATTGCAAGCTTCTCGCTGTAACGAATGAGCCCTTGTACGTCCTTCTATTCGCACGCTCGGCAATCGGCTCGAGCTGGGTGTTCAGGGCGCCCCCGCCACACCCGGGCTTCGACGTAGAGTGCCTTCAGCTCAGCGGGCCGGTCTGGTGACCACCCTCGCCGCCGGAACGGCGGCCGCGAGCCGCACGATGTCATCTGGATCCGAGGTGATCACCAGGCCGCCCCCACGGCGAGCGCAGACAGCCACGACGTGCGCGTCCGCGAGATCGGCCGACCCGGCCCCGGCCCCGTGCAAGACCGCGCCGACCTGGCGGGCGAACCCGAAGTCCGTGTCGACCACGGTCACGGGCGGACGCTGACCGCGGGTCGGGCGGTGGCGCGCGAGGGCCGTCTCCACGCGGCGGGTCCGGGCCGGTCCACGGCACGCCTCTGCACAGACGACTGCGGGCACCAGCACGTCTCGACCGCGATCGAGAGCTTCGCGCAGGAGCGCGCGGAACGCGCTGGGAGGCGACGGGTCCGCGAGGGCGTCGAGCCCGTCAGCGTCCAGCACAACGGGGAGCGTCATGCCGTCTGGCGGCCATCCGTGAGGCCGTCCAGCTCATCGAACGCAGCCCGCGCAGCGGCCTGCTCCGACTCGGGAACGGGGCCGGTCTCGCGTTCCCAGCTATCCAGCAGCTCGCGCAACGCTGCCTGCCGGGCAAGCCGTTCGATATGGATCTCCAGCGCCTCGTCGACCACGGCCGACAGGTTCTGCACACCGAGAGACTGGGCCTGCTCCAGGATTCCGGCGTCCACCGTCACCGTAATCTTACGTTTGACCATACAATGATACTACTCCAACGCGCGCTACCTAACCGGTTACACAGCCGGTGACCACCCAGCCGGGGCATCGGACGCCCGGTCGGCGGCCGGCTCCGCCACGTACTTCCGGTAGGCAGCCGCCGATTCAGCCGCCGCGGCCGCAGCCCGCTGCGCATTCGACGGCCCGGCCGGCCGCGGCGCATCCGATGGTTCAGCGGCCCGGACCGAGGCCAATCCCGCCACATACGTGTAATACGCAGCGGCTGCGCGCACCGCGGTCAGCCCCGCGGCCCACATCGCGGCCAGCCCGGCCCGCCGCATTGCGCTCAGCCCCGCCGCATACTTCCGACGCGAGGCGATCGACTCCGCGGGCGCGGTATCCAGCAGTGCCGCCGCGCGCGCCGCAGCCAGCCCAGCTCGGTACTTCTGGTAGGCAGCGGTGGATTCGTCTACGTACTCCTGGTACGCGGTCCTGGCTTCGGCAAGGTAGTCGTGGTCCTTGACCGCGCCGCCCGGGTCGAGGGGCGCCACCGACGATGAGTTCATCACACCTCCATGGCCGCCAAGCAATTGTTGCAATTAATATGCAATAGTAGCCGCGGCGAGGACCGGGACCCCGGGAGCAGGAGCCGGTGACTAGCCGGTCGGATCGAGGTAGCGCAGGTGAACCGCGTGTAGGAGGTCTCCGCGCGACCGGCCGGTGGCCTCGGCGAGCTCATCGAGCAGGATGCCCGACAGCGAGGACAGTCCGAACATCATGTCGGCGAACCCACGCCACGGATCCAGGGAGCCCGCGGCATCGCCGAAGGCGCGGTTCATAGCTTTGTGAAAGACCGTGGGGTCCGCTTCGGTCTCGGCGATGCTCCAGGCGGTGAGCACTTCCAGCGCCGGTGGCAACACCGTGTGCAATAGCTCATCAGGATTGTCGACACTCATCGTCGCCCTCCGAGTTACTCGCGGATCAGGGCAGCATGATAGATCGGGCGTGCGCGAACCGGCGAGCCGCATCGACCCAGTTCACGACGTTCCACCAGGCCTCGACATAGTCCGGCTTGACATTGCGGTACTGCAGGTAGAAGGAGTGTTCCCACATGTCGAGCAATAGCAGCGGCACCATGCCGGGTGTCAGGTTGCCCTGGTGGTCATAGACCTGCTGCAGGACCAGACGCCGGCCCAATGGTTCCCACGCCAGGACCGACCAGCCGGATCCCTGCACGCCCAGCGCGTTGGCGGTGAAGTGCTTGCGGAATCCGTCGAAGGATCCGAAGTGCTCGTCGATTGCCGCGGCGAGTTCGCCGTCGGGCTTGTCGCCGCCGTGGGGGGACATGTTGGGCCAGAACACCGAGTGGTTGATGTGGCCGCCGAGGTTGAAGGCCAGGTTCTTCTCCAGCATGTTCACCGTCGCCAGCGCGTCGCAGTCGCGCGCGTCGGCCAGCTGTTCCAGCGCGGTGTTGGCGCCCTTGACGTAGGTGGCGTGGTGCTTGGAGTGGTGCAGCTCCATGATCTCCCCGGCAATGTGCGGCTCCAGGGCGCTGTAGTCGTAGGGCAGGGCGGACAGGGTGTAGTCGGCCACGCTTGACCTCCATTAGTGACTATTCAATGCTGTAGCAACTATCGTGCGATTGTGGCGGGAGCGCAAGCCGATCGGCTCGCCGGGCGGGCCGCAATGCCTGCCGCGTCGAGCTCCCGGCGCATCCTGGCCCACCCCAATCCAGTCGCTCTCGCAATGCTGCGAAGGCTCGCCCCGGTTGAGTAGGCGTGGCGCAGGTAACTGGGCAGGTCGCCGAAGCCGAGCTTGCGCAGCCGCCGCGCAAGCACCTGATCCCGCCGGGCGGCCCTGGTTGCCCGGCCCGCGTCGAGCGCGGCGCGACGCAGCCTCGCCCGCTCGGGCGCTGGACTGCCGGCGTGTGCGGCGGAGGCAAGTGAGGCCAGCTGGCCGGTCTTGGAGAGCTCCTGACCGACCGCGAGCCGAGCCCGTAGCTCCGGTGAGCGCCGGTAAATCTCGCTCTGCCGGGTGGCGATCGATCGGGAGAGCGCCTCGGCGACCAGCGGCCGGTTCCGGCACAGCCCCATCGTCTCCCGATAGGACTCCGCGGTGTGCCCGTGCCGGCGGACGTGACCGCCCAGCGAGACGTACCATCGCCCGCACAGGTGGCAGCAGACCCGACCGGTTCCGGGTTCGGTCGCCAACTGACCGTATGGGGCATGCAGGCCGGTGCCGTCGGGCAGCGACCACAGGTGGGCATGGGCGCGACCCCGCCGGGAGCGCCCCGCTGGCGAAGGTGCAGTGCTCATCATGATCGCTGCACCTCTATTGCGATTAGATTGCAACTGCATCATGACGCGATAGCGTCCAGGTGGCAAGGGCCGATCGGTCCCCCGCAGTGCGATGCCGGCAGTGGTCGCCCGCAGGACCCCTAGGGTTCCCGGAAAGTCTTGGTTAGCCTGTCCATATGGGTGACCCCCGATCTGATGACACACAGACCACCGTGCTCGCGCTGGCGGCTGGTGCAGGGGATCGCACGGCGTTGGCAGCGTTCATCCGTGCCACTCAGCGTGACGTGTACCGCTTCGTCGGTCACCTTTGCGCACGGGACGAGGCTGAGGACCTTACGCAGGAGGCCTACCTGCGGGCGCTACGGGCGCTCCCGGGCTTCGCCGGACGTTCCTCGGCGCGCACCTGGCTGCTTTCCATCGCCCGGCGGGTCGCCGCCGACCAGATCCGGCGGACCATGGCGCGGCCGCGCACCACCGCCGTCGAGGACTGGGACGATGTCGCGGCCCAGAGTTCGACCCATCGCAGGTCCGGGTTCGACGAAGGTGTCCTGCTGCGCGAACTGGTGGCCGGTCTGGAAGCCGACCGCCGGGACGCCTTCGTGCTCACCCAGGTCCTGGGTCTGGGCTACGCGGCAGCCGCCGAGGTCTGCGGATGCCCCGTCGGCACCATCCGCTCCCGGGTGGCCCGGGCGCGCGAGGACCTGGTCCGCGCGATGAACGCCCCCGGACTACCCGGCCGAACAGCCGCCGGCCCCTGAACCCTTCCGGTTAGTAGGGCCGTTATCGGGGCCGCGAGGCACCGTCGATCAGCTACGCTGCGACAAGCAACGGTGCGAGGAAGCCGGTGAGAATCCGGCGCGGTCGCGCCACTGTGACCGGGCAGGTTGCCGCCCGGGAGCCAGATCTTCGGCCGTTGCCAGTTCAGCAACTGTGCGGGACGCGTCATCCCGAAGGAGTTGGTCGTGCACATCCCTGACGGCTTCGTCTCCCCTGCGATCACGGTCGCCGGTGCCGTCGTGGCCGTGACCGGGCTTGCGCTGTGCGTGCGCCGCGCCCGGCTCGAGGTCACCGAGCGGCAGCTGCCACTGGCCGGCCTCGCGGCCGCGTTCTTCCTCGTGTTGGGGGCCCCGATCATCCCGGTGGCGGTGGGTACCGAGGGCCACCTGCTCGGCGGGACGCTAGCCGTGGCGCTGCTCGGACCGTGGCTGGGTCCGGTGGTGATCACCGTGGTCACGGTGGTCCAGGCCTTGTTCCTGGGTGACGGTGGGCTGTCCACGCTCGGCATCAACGTGGTGAACCTGGCGCTGGTGCCGGCCGTGGTCGGTTACCCGGTGCTGCTCGGGCTGCGCAAGGTGCTGCCCCGACGGCCTTCCGCGACGGCGGTGGCCGCCGGGATCGCCGCCGCGGTGTCCGTGCTGGCCGCGGCCGCGTTGTTCACCGCGGAGTACGCTCTGGGCGGCACTGCCGGGGTGCCGCTGCGCACCGTCGCGACGTCGACGATCGGGGTATACGCATTGGTCGCGGTGTTGGAGGGGCTGGTCACCGCACTCGTCGTGCGGGGGTTGCTAGCAGTGCGCGCCGACCTCGTGCAGGTAGCCACCGTGCCTAGCGTGGAGTAGAGCAGAGCCGATGGCGGGTATACCGGTGGCATGGCCGGTAGCGCGTTCGTCCTCGGCGGTGGGGGTGTGCTGGGGGCGGCCGAGGCGGGAATGGCCCGAGCATTGCTCGAGGCCGGCGTGGTTCCGGATCTCATCTGCGGCACCTCGATCGGGGCGATCAACGGCGCGGCCCTCGCCGCAGATCCCAGTCCGGATGGCGCCCAGAAGTTGGTGGCGACGTGGGAGGAACTCGCAGCCGACGGCGTGCTCGGCGGTTCGCTGTTGGGGCGGCTGGTGGAGATCGTGCGCAGTGGCACGTCCCTGCACGATGGCGAGGAGCTGCGCCGGCTGCTGCGCGAGCGCCTGCCGGTGCACACCTTCGAAGAACTCCAGGTGCCTTTCCACTGTGTGGCGGCGAGCATCGAAGGCGCCCGGGAGCAGTGGTTCACCTGCGGCGACCTGATCGACGCCGTGCTCGCATCCTGCGCGCTGCCGGGCGTGTTCCCGCCCGTCCACATCGCCGGGGAGCACTTCTTCGACGGCGGCCTGGTCAACAGCATCCCGCTGGCGCGGGCCGTCCGGGCAGGCGCCGACACGGTGTGGGTGCTGCACGTCGGTCGGGTCGAGGAGGCGCTGACGGTGCCCCGCTTCCCGTGGGAGGTGGGGTTCGTGGCCTTCGAAATAGCGCGGCGGCACCGGTTCCACGCCGACCTCAACGATGTTCCCGATGGCGTGACCGTCCACGTGCTACCGACGGGCCTTCCGGACCGGCCGGCGTCGACCTGGTCGAACCTGCGCTACCGCGACCGCGGGCGTATCGAGTGGGGCGCCCAGCTGGCCTATGACGCCACCCGCAAGTACCTGGCGGCACTGGCATGACCACGCTGCGCAGGGCGCTGACAGTGCCTGCTGTGGTCGTGATCGAGATACTCCTCCTGATCACCGCGCCGCTGCTGCTCCTCGTCGCCGCGCTCGCGTCAGCCGGGGGCCGCTCGACGCGGCCGTTACGCAGCGCGGCCCTGGTGCTGGCCTACGCCGCCATCGAGCTGTCGACGCTGAATCGCCTGCGGCGGGGGGCGGACGACCCGAATGTGCTGCTCCGCGAGGTGTTGATGAAGGCGTACCGCACGACCCGGCGCATCCTCGACGTGCGGGTGGCTCTGGAAGCCGGGTCCGCCACGAGGGAGCAACTAGCGACATGCAAGGGCCTGGTGATACTCGCGCGGCACTGCGGCCCCGGCGACTCGCTGTTCATCGCCTGGCTGCTCGTGGTGCATTACCAATTGCGGCTGCGCGTCGTGCTCAAGTCCGTGCTGCGACTGGAGCCCACGCTTGACCTCGCCGGCGATCATCTGCCGCTGTGCTTCATCGGGCCTAACCGGCGCCGGGCCCGCTCCCGAATCCATGCCCTCGCCGCCTCGATGTCCCCCGGAGATGCGCTGCTGCTGTTCCCCGAGGGCGGAAACTTCAGCCGGCCGCGCTGGCGGCACGCGGTGGCGGCGCTGACCGCCCGCACCGCGTATAACCAGGCGCGGCGCGCCCGCGGACGCACCTACACCCTGCCACCGCACCTCGGCGGCGTGCTGGCGGCAGTGACCGGAGCCCCGACCGCCGACGTGCTCCTGCTTGCCCACTCCGGCTTCGCCCGGGACGGGCGCGACCGTCCCTGGTGGCGGCTGCCCGTGCACCGCACGCTGGTCATCCGCACCGCTCTCGCGCCCTCCACCAGCGTCCCGCGGGAAGCCGCCGCGCTGTCGACGTGGCTGGACACCGCGTGGTCGGAGGTCGACACGTGGGTGTACAGGCACGTCGAGCACCAAGGCCGCAACGATGGCCCTGAAATGTCGGGTGAAAATACCATCATCGGGTATGCCCAAGGAGAAGATCACGCTCACGCTCGACGCTGGTCGCCTTGCGGAACTACGTTCCCAAGTCGGCAGTCGCAGCGTGTCCGCGGCGGTTGACGCCGCATTAGTCGCCTACCTCGAGCACATGCGGCACGGGGTTGCGGTGGATGAGTGGCTCGCTGAGTTGGAACGTGACCATGGTCCGGTACCGGTCGAGACGCTGGAGTGGGCCGCCCGGTTGGTCGAGGACTGGGCGCAGAGCCGCTCCGAAGGACGTCGCAAGCTGGTCGGCTGATGCTGCTCCTGGGCAGCGAGGCACTGTCGGCTATAGCGCAGGGGCCAGCGTCTCGTCGTGATCAGGTCCGGGCGCTGATCGCCGAGATGCGCCGGCGGGATCTGCCGATCGCAACGGGGGCAGCCGTGCTCGCCGAGGTGATGCGTGGCCGCGCGGCAGACGCCGGGGTGTTCGCCGGCCTGCGCTGGCACGTCGGTTCCCCGCAGATCATGGCCGCCCAACTGGAGCACCTCATCAAAGCCAGCCACCGGAGCAACCTGCGCCTCGGCATCATTCCCTGGACCACGCCGGTGTACTCCCCCGCGCTGCATTGCTTCACCATCTTCGACGACCGGGCAGTGATCGTGGACACGGAGACCGCGACCGCCATCATCACCGACCCGGCCGATATCGCCGACTACGACCGACGGCACACCTTCTATGCCCAGTACGCTGTCGTCGGCGACCCAGTCCGCGCACTCCTCACCAGGCTCGCCGGCGAATATAACGCCTTGGCATGACTGCATCGCTGGCTCAGGCCGCGAATGAACGCCACTATTCCCGGACTCGGACCAGGCCGGGTGTGGTGTGGAGGGGATTGCGGCGTGGTGGCCCGCCGAGCCAGGGCGGTGGATGAAATAACGGGATACTGCTGGTCATGTCGATCCGCCAGTTGGAATGGTGGACCAATCGATGATGCCGACCGCAGAGCGCAACACAGTTGTCGACACTGGTGGGGCCGTGATCGGCCCAATGAACGCAATGGTGGATATCGCACCAGCGGGCCGGTACCGAACAGCCGGGGAAGGCGCACCCGCCGTCTCTAACGAGTACCGCGCGGCGGATCGCGGTGGGCACGGTGTAACTGGCCCGCCCGATGTCCAGTGGTTCACCCCGGGCCCCGAGTACCACCGGGATCACCCGGGCGTCACACGCGATGCGGCGGGCGACGTCGGCGTTGATCGGGCCGCCCAGGGCCAGTGCCGCGGCCCCGATCCGGCCCTGCAACACCGCCAGGTTCATCGTGACCACCACCTGGGGGCGTTCCCCACCCTCGGTCGGCAGGTCACCGGCGTCCAGCGCGCGTTGGGCGAGTTCGACCAGGGCATCAGCGTCGCGTTGCGCGGCACTGCGTAGGTCGATTTCGGTGTCGGTGGTCGGGCGCGGCGCGGCCAGTGGGCTCAACGCCGATCGGACGATCTCCGCGGCTTCCCG
>QHBZ01000121.1:0-33286 GCA_003244055.1 Pseudonocardiales bacterium
ACGTTGCCGGCCGCGGTCAGCCACGGCAGCAGGGCAGGTTCCTGGAACATCAACGCCGGCCGGCCCACCGTGACCTCGATGCTGCCGGAGGTGGGCGTGCCAAGGCCGGCGATGAGCGACAGCAGAGTTGATTTGCCGCACCCCGAAGCGCCCAGCAGGCAGACGAACTCGCCCGGCGCGACGTCGAAGTCGATCCGGTCGAGCACCGGCGGGCGGTCCCGCTCGAAGACTTGGGCGAGTTGTGTCACGCGGACGCTGGAGACGGGTGTCGCGTGTCGCTGGGCGGCTGGTTGCAGGGTCGGACGTGCCAGTGCCATGTTCGCTACTCTTTTCCGAGTCCGCCGGCCGACACCGTCGGCAGGCCCCGTTGAGTCAGGATCCGGTTGAGGATCGACAAGTCGTAGATGCCGTGCAGGTCGGCTTGCTTGGTGGCCAGCCCGGCGGCCACCGCGTTCTCGGCGCTGCGGTGCAGAGACGCCGCGATCGGATCGTCGGTCACGGTCAGGTTCTGCCAGGCCCGGTCGACCACTTCGGGCTTCAATGGTTTGCCGGTGAGCGCGCTGATGGCGTTGTTCACGACGGTTTTGGCCTCGGCGGAGTTCTGGCTCACCCACTGCACCGCGTCGACGTGCCCCCGCAGCAACGCTTCCACCGTCTGCGGATGGCGCTGCAGATAGTCGGTGCGGACAATCAGGTGAGTCGTGACGAACTGGCCGCCCGGCCACAGGTCTCGTTCGTTGACCAGCACCTTGCCGGCGGCTTCCAGCACCAACCTCGACGCCCACGGCTCCGGCACCCACGCACCGTCGAGCTTGCCTGACTTGAACAGCTGGAGTGTGTCAGCATTCTTGGTGGGCACGACGGTGACGTCCCCGCCGCCCTGCACGCTGTTGCGCAGGCCATGGCTGGTTAGCCAGGCACGTAGCGCCACGTCCTGGGTATTGCCGAGCTCCGGACTGGCCAGTGTCTTGCCCCGCAGATCCGGTGGCGCGTTGATGCCCTGACGGACGACCAGCTGCACGCCACCGGACGTGGCTCCGGCGATGATCCGGACGGCCTCGCCGTCGCTGCGCAGGAAAGCGTTGATCGCCGGGCTCGGTCCGATGTACGCCGCGTCAAGTCCGCCGCCGAACAACGCTTCGACCGCGGCCGGCCCGGCATCGAAGATCTGCGGTTCCAACTTGGTGGCGCCGAGCTCGTGGGTGAACAAGCCACGATTGAGGCCCACGATGGCGGCGGCGTGCGTGACGTTGGCGAAATAGCCCAGGCGCAGGCTAGGCGCTGGACCCGGTGCGCCACCGGCGGCGCGGTCACTGTTTGCGCACCCGGCCGCGAGGAGGAGAGCCCAGACAGCGATGATGAGGATGGTTGCGCTGGGTCTTCGAGTTGTGCTGGGACGAACCGGCATGACGGGCGGGTCCTCGGCGTGCTGGGGCGCGCGAGGTGGCGTCGCAGCAGAGGCAGCGCTGGGACGGCACGACCACACGCCCGGCGGATGGAGAGGTCGGGCAGGGTCAGGCCGACATACAGATCATGCTGCGGGTGCGCCCATAGTCGACGTGGCGACGAGCCACCAGCTTGAACGATAGGGCAGGCACACAAGTCACGTTACACACCCCAGCCCCGTTGGACACCGCGAAAAGGTTCCAATAGACGACGAGTGCGGGCTTTGAACAGCGAATAGGTTCCACTAGGCGGGACCGAGGTGGCGTTAGGCGCGGCGGGCTCGGACGGGCGCGGCGCGCCAGCACGATGCCGCGGTCGCCGCGTTGATCGACCATGGAGCGCACCAGCACTTCGACGGGATCCTCGGTCCGAGCCAGCCGCACTCCGCGCAGGGTGGCCGCGGATCTTCCGGTGATTACCGCGGACGGCGGCAACACCAGCCCGGCTGCCGTGCAGTACAGCGCATGGGTCTGCGTCACCTCTGCCGGTGAGTACACGCCCTGGAGACTGCACCATTGCTGGGAGAGGGTCCGATGCAGGTCGTGCGCACCATAGCTGGGGCAGCTCCCACATCTGCGCCGATCGGGGCCTTGGAGCGTTGGCGTGTCGCCTGGCATGGCCGGCGCGATGCGCAGCATCAGCCGGCTGAAACAGATCACCCGCACCCTTACCTGGACTCGCTGCGGGCGCACGCAGAAATCGGCCAGCGAACCGTCAGTGAATGGCTGCACAGCAAGATCGACCCGATCGACCGCGAGGCGGTGCAGGTGCCCGATTTCCCCGAGTATGTGCCGGACCGAGACGCCCAGGGCAATCTCGACCCTATCCCAGCGGCGCAGAACCGACAGGTGATCATCGAGCTGAGCTGACACTCCTGCCCGCTGGAGCAGGCGTACGCTCGCCGGTCAGTTACGCTCACGGACAGCAGAATCCACTCCAGAGGCCCTATGAGGAGACGCGGTGGCCACTCGAGTATCCCGGTCCAGCCGGACGTCCGCGCGGCGCGCGGCGGGGGAGCTTGAGGCGGAAGTCCTCGCCGCCCTGTGGGCTGCGGACGGGCCGGTCACCGCGGCCCGCGTGCGCGAGGCGGTCGGCGGTGCGCTGGCCTACAACACCGTGCAGACCATCCTGGTCCGGCTATATGAGAAGGGGTTGATCGGCCGGGTGGCCGACGGCCGTCGGCACGAGTATTTCGCGGTAAAGGGTGCCGAGGAGCTCGCCGCCGAGCAGATGCAGGCGTTGCTGAGCCGGGGCCGGGACCGTCAGGCCGTGCTGCAGCGGTTCGCCACCTCGTTATCGGTGGAGGATGCCCGGTTACTGCAGGCGATGCTGCGGCGCCGCCCATGACCATCAGCGTGTATGTGCCGGCGGCGTTGTCGCTGCTGCTGGCGGCGATAAGCCGCATCGTCGTGGGTCGGATCGCGCCCACCCGAGCCGTGGTGTTCGTTGTTGCCGCGATGCTGTGCGCGGCCGCGGCGACCTGGGGTCTGGTTCTGCTGGCGGCCACCTTGCTGGGGGATACGACCCTGGTCGCCGACGAAGCCCTTGAGCGCGGGGTGCAGCTGCAGGATCCGGTTCCCCAGCTGATCGGGGTAACCGCCGTGGCCCTGCTGATCTCGGGTGCGGTCCGGGTTGTGCGGGTGCTGCGGGCCCGCCGGGCCACCACTCGCGAGCTGCGGGCGGTCTGCAGCTCATGCGGCACCGGTGAGCTGGCCGTGGTGGCATTGGCCGCCCCCCACGCGTTCGCGGTGCCGGGCCGACCAGGGCGGATCCTCGTCACGCGGGGTCTGCTGTCAGTCCTCGACGGTGACGAGCGACGGGTGGTGCTGGCCCACGAGCGGGCGCACCTGGAGAGTAGGCACCATTGGCTGCGGGCTGCGGCCGAGGTGTGCGCGGCCGTCAACCCGGTGCTGATCCCGGTGCGTGAGGCGGTCGCCTTCCTGGTCGAGCGCAGCGCCGACGAGCACGCTGCAGCGGTGACCGGCAGCCGGGAGTTGGTCGCTCGGGCGCTCACCAAGGTGGCGTTGGCCGGTGGACCCGATGGCGAGCTTCGCGCCTGGCCCGCCCTGCCCTTCGCCGGATGCGGGGTGTCGGCCAGGGTCGCCGCGTTGCAGTCGGACCCGCCCCGGCCTGAGCCGTTGGTGCCCAGCAGCGTGCTGGCGCTGGGGGTGGCCACCGCGATCGCCGCGGTCCAGGCCACTATCGCGTTCTACCAGCTCGTTTACTGGTTGTGGCCGACCTGACAAGCTAGCTGGGCGCCCGACGGGTTAATCCTGGGCTAACTCTCAGTGCAACTCCTGGGGGGCATCGTCACGCCGCGCGAGATCCGCTAGTCTCTTACACGCTGTAGGAGTCAGTCCTGACACGGCCAGGCAGCGCCTGGGATAGGTAGGGACCCAATGAGCGGACGAGCAGCGAGCACGCAGACACGGGTGCTGGTCATCTCGGGCAGTGTCGGTGCAGGGCACGACGGTGCCGCCGACGAGCTGGTCAGTCGGCTGGCCAAGTTGGGGGTCGCGGCGGACCGCCGGGACTATCTGGACGCGCTACCGCGGATGTTCCGTTACATGCTGCGGGATGGCTACTGGTTGAGCGTCGGCTACGCGCCGGGGTTCTTCGACTGGTTGTTCGCCAACCTGGAGCGCACTGGCTGGGTGCAGAACGTCGCAATGTGGCTGTGCCGTCAGGCGCAGCGTGACGTGTTGCGCTGGGTGGGCGATCACCGCGTCGTGGTGTCCACGTATATGTTGGCAAGCCAGACACTGGGCCAGCTCAAAGAAGCCGGTGCTGTGGACGCGACGCTGGTCACCTTCCTCACCGACCCGGCGGTGCACCGGACCTGGGTGCACTCCGCGGTTGATCACCATGTGACGGTGACCGAAGCGACGGCTCGGATGGGTCACCTGCTGTATAGCACTCCGATGCGGGCCGTCGGGGGACTGGTGTCAACCCGGTTCGCCGATCAACCTGATCCCGCCCATCGTCCCCGGTTGCGCGCCGATCTGGGGCTGTCCCCGGACGGCCTGGTGGTACTGCTGGCGACCGGCTCGCTCGGGATGGGCGATGTGCCCAATGTCGTCCAGGCGATCAGATCTTCCGGCGTGGCGGAGGTGATGGTGCTCTGCGGGCGCAACGACCGGCTGCGCAAGCAGCTGTCAGCTCAGCCGGGAGTGGCCGCCTTGGGCTGGCGTTCCGATGTCCCGGAGCTGATGGCGGCGGCCGACGTGCTGGTGCACAATGCGGGCGGCCTTTCGCTGACCGAGGCATTGACCGCGGGGCTGCCCGCGGTGACCTACCGACCCATCCCCGGGCATGGCATCGCCAACTCTCAAGTTCTTGCTGACGCCGGGCTGGCGCCGTGGCCCCAGAATGAGACCGAGCTGGTCGCCGCGATACGCGAGTACGCCGGCCGCCGGGGCGATCCCAGCCACGTCGTGTTCAACCAGGACACCGCATCGGTCGTACTGGCCCTGCTCGCCGAACACGGCCAGCATGCGGTCCCTGGCCAGGACTCGCTACCCGCCTGAGCTCGGGTCTATTGGGCCCGGGTTTATTTTGGGCCCGGGTCTATTGGGTTGGGGGCCTCACCGGACGACGTGGTCGCGCAGGGGACCAACCGTGCAGCCCAGCTGATCAGCCAGCACGGCCAGCCGGGGTAGCGCTGCCACGGTGGATCGCCAGCTACCGGCCACCCGGGCGGCGCAGTCCGAGTCGTGCAGCAGCACTGTGCCGCCGGGCCGCAGCTGCCGTCCGATGGTCCCCGCTATCCGGCCTGGGCTGAGCGCCTCCCAGTCCCGACCCCAGGCGGTCCACAACACCGGCCGCAACCCGGCGCGGCGAGCAGCGATCAACGATCCCATCGTGAGTACGCCATAGGGTGGCCGGAACCAGGTCGGCCGCACCCCGGTCGCGGTCGCCACCACCGCTGCGGCGTGCGCCACATCCCGGTCGACGTCGGCCAGCCCGCGGACCAGGTGATTGCGGTGGTTGAACCCATGTACCGCCACCTCATGCCCGGCGGCCACGACGGCAGCCGCCACATCCGGATAGCGGGTAACCTGCCCGCCGAGCATGAAGAACGTCGCGGTCCAGCCGAGCCCGTCCAGGGCGTCGAGCACCGCGGGGGTGCCCTCGGGGTCGGGTCCGTCGTCGAACGTCAACGCCAGGCTGTCCGGACGACCCACACCGGCCAGGCCCGGCCAGGCCGCGGCGCGCAGCACCCGAGCCCGTAGCACCGCTGGACCTGCCCAGCCGGCGACCGCGGCCGCGGTTGCCGCCACGCCGAGGGCTGTCGCCGGTCTGATCATCGGACGAAGGTTAGCGCCTGGGTTCTGACGGCGACCGTGACGGCCACCGGCGTTCCCCTCCGGCGCAAGGGTCCGGCGTCAGTTCATGGATACCCTCCCGGCATCCCCTGTGCATTCAACGGTCCGGCGTCGGTCACCTGATCGTCACAGGCTTCCGGTTGACCCTTGCACACCGCCGAAGGAGATTCCGCCGTGAGACGTAAGACATGAACCGTACGAACCTTGCCTTCTCCGTGTTCGACGGTGACAGCAAGAACGGTAGCGAGCCCTGCTATGCCGATCCCCACCCCCCGGCCCCGGGTAGCGTCACTCCCGAAATGGCCGTGGCTGACGCGACCCACCCGGACATCTACAAATACGCCCTCCGCCTGTTCGGCCGGTTCCGCGATCCCGCGGTCTACCTGCCCGGCGACAACGACTGGACCGACTGCGACCGCCCGGCCACCAAGGACGGCAAGGTCTCGGACTCCACCGACCGCCTGGCCTACGAACGCGCCCTCTACTACCCGACCGACCGCAGCCTGGGCCAGCACACGATCCCGCAAATCCGCCAGAGCACCGCCTACCCGGAGAACGTCCGCTGGAGCCGGGGCCCGGTCACCTTCATCGGTCTCAACATCCCGGGCAGCGACAACAACTTCGCCGACGGCGGCAAGAACGGCCCGGCAGCGCAGGGGCAGGCCGAGTACGCGGCTCGCAACGCCGCCAACCTGGAGTGGCTGCGCGCCGGGTTCGCTGCGGCCAAGGAGGCACACTCCAAGGGCGTCATGATCGTGATCCAGGCTGACATGTGGGATCCGACGGCCACCGTGACCCATTTCGCCGACACCAAGGCCGAGCTAGCCCGCCAGTCCATCGCATTCGACGACCAAGTCGTCCTCGTCAACGGCGACAGCCACAGCTTCGAGATGGACAAGCCGCTCACCGACGCCACCACGACCAACGCGGCGGGGTCCGCGGGCCCGAACGTCATCGAAAACTTCACCCGGGTGACGACCTTCGGCGACGTCCAGAACCACTGGGTAAGCGCCACCATCGACGCTAAGGACCCGAACGTGTTCACTTTCCACCAGCACCTGGTCACCGCGAACCTGCCGACATACCTCCCCCCGACGCCCTGAAAAGTTGGTCGGTCAGGGTGTAGTCGCCTGTTCGGTGGTCACGAGACCGCAACGCCGCCCCGCACTGGGCAGACCTAGGGTTCCCGAACTCAACATGGGAGCTGTCCCGAGGCCGGCGGACAGCTCTGCTGTTGGGCTCGGGTGGCTGAGAGCATCTGCTTGAGGTCGGGGTGACTGAGGGTACGGGGCACCTGGGGTTTGCGTTCACCTACACCCTGTAGGCTCGGGGGCGTTGTGACAGTCGCAATCGTGTTGGCGCTCGTGGCCGCGGTGTGCTTCGGAACCGCCTCGGTGCTACAGCATCATGGGGCCAACCAGGTACGCCGACGGTTCCCGCTGAACCCTGGGCTGTTGCTCGATGTCGCCCACCAACGGTTGTGGCTGCTCGGGATCGTGGCCGAAGTGGCTGGGGTAACGCTGCACGGGGTGGCGGTCAACCTCGGGGCCCTCTCAGTCGTTCAGCCACTGCTGACGGTGGGCTTGGTCGTCGCGCTGCCGCTGCAGTCCGTCCTCGGCCACCCGGTAAGCCGCCGGGCGTTGCTGGCTGCACTCCTGACCATCAGCGGTCTGGCGGTCTTTCTGGCGGTCCAACCGACCGTGGACTCCCGAGATCCGCAGAGCATCACAGACTGGTTACCGGGGCTGCTGCTGGTCGCGATCGTGGCCGTCGCCGCGCTGAGCGTCGCATTCGCCCGGCGGGATCGAGCCCGGTCGCTGGGCTTCGGCGCCGCCGCCGGGACGGTGTTCGCGTTATCAGCGGCGCTGGTCAAGACCTGGGGTGAGATCCTGGCCGACGGCGGGCTCCCGGCGTTGGCGACGAGTTGGGAGCTGTGGACGGCGCTGGCCTGCGGCCTGCTGGGTGCGCTGCTCAGCCAGGCCGCTTTCCAGGCAGGGCCACTGGGTGGCCCGCTGGCGGCGATGATGGTGATCGACCCCGTGATCGGAGTCAGTCTCGGCGCGATCGTCTTCGGTGAGTCGTTCGCCGCCGGGCCGATGGCCGTAGCCCAAGCCGCCGGGCTGACACTGACCCTGGCTGGGGTATGGCTGCTGGCCACTGGGGAGCAACGCTCAGTGCCCGCTACCGACGCAAGTGGCCAATCACCCCACAATCGAGAATTGCCCGGCAGTCGCGTATCACCCAAATCGTCGGTACAACAGAACCTGGAACGGGCCTCCCAACCGAAGCTGCCCGGGTAGGGAATACTGCCGCCAGTGCCGTCGCGCGCCGGCACATTGCTGGGTAGGGATAGTGGTTAGGGTGGGGGCGATGGTGGTGCAGACACCCGGAGTGGGCCCGGTGGCAACCGCGCCGTCCGGGCAACTCAGCTTGGGGTGGTGGACGCGCGCCGCCGTGCACGCCGGGCTGGTGACCGCGGGGCTGTCGCGGCGGCTGGGCCTGGGTGCCGGGTCGATCATCGGTGGGCGGGTGACGCTGGTCCTGGACCGGCACGCACTGCGACACCTGGCAGCGGGACGACGAGTCGTCCTGGTATCCGGGACCAACGGCAAGACCACGACCAGTCATCTGGTCGCGGCGGCGGTACGGACCGCTGGACGGGTGGCGCACAACGCCGGTGGCTCCAATATGGCTGACGGCGCGGTGGCGGCGCTGGCCGAGGCGCGAGACGCCGAGTATGCAGTGCTCGAAGTCGACGAGTTGCACCTGGCCGCGGTCGCCGAGGCCGTCGATCCTGCGGTGGTGGTCCTGCTCAACCTGACCCGCGACCAGTTGGACCGCGCGACTGAGGTGGGTGCCATCGCGTCCGCCGTCGGCGGTGCGCTGGCCCGGCATCCCGGCACGGTCGTGGTGGCCAACGCCGATGATCCGATGGTGGTGTCAGCAGCGAAGTCGGCCACGCGCAGCGTCTGGGTGGCTGCGGGGGCCAGCTGGTTAGGTGATGCGACCAGCTGTCCCCGCTGTGGTAACACACTGACCTTCACCGAGCCCGGCTGGCAGTGTTCCTGTGGGCTGGCCCGACCCGCTCCGGATTGGTGGATCGAAGGCAGCAAGGCCTGCACCGCAGACGCCGTCCTGCCGCTGGATATTCGCCTGCCCGGTCAAGTCAACCGGAGCAATGCGGCGATGGCGATCGCCGCCGCCTGCGCTGTCGGTGTGCCAGCCGATCAGGCCGCGGCGGCGCTGCGCGAGGTCGATGTGGTGGCCGGCCGGTACGCGGTGGTGCACCGCGGCGAGCAGGAGCTGCGCATGTTGCTGGCCAAGAACCCGGCCGGCTGGGCCGGCATGCTCTCCATATTGGGTGAGCCACGGCCGCTACTGGTGATCATCAACGCCCGGGAAGCCGACGGGCGGGACACCTCGTGGCTGTGGGATGTGCCCTTCGAACAGTTCGGGTCCCGCCAGGTGGTGGCCAGCGGAGAACGCGCCGCCGACCTCGGTGTGCGGCTCAGTTACGCCGGGCTGGAACACCGGACTGTCGCCGACCCGTTGGCCGCCCTCAAGGCGCTGCCAGCCGGGCAGATCGACGTGGTGGCCAATTACACCGCTTTTCATCAGTTCCGCCGCCGGTTGGGCCGGGAACGGGAAGTCGCCGGGTGAGCGGGGAGTCCACGGTCGCGATCGGCCTGCTGCTGCCCGACGTCCTGGGCACCTACTCCGACGCCGGCAACGCCACGATTCTGGCTCAACGGTTGCGCTGGCGTGGCATCGCGGCCGAGATCCGCACTATTACGGCCCGCGATGTCCCACCGACCGGTTGCGCGGTGTACCTGCTAGGTGGTGGCGAGGACACCGCGCAGCTCTTCGCCGCGGACTGGCTACGTCGCCATGACCAGCTGCGCCGGACGCTGGAAACCAGCGCGGTGACGCTGGCCGTGTGCGCCGGGTTGCAGATCCTGGGCCGGTCGATGACTGACTCCAAGGGTAAGCACTATCCGGGGCTGGGCTTGCTTGATATCAGCACAGCGCCCGGCCGCCAGCGCGCCGTCGGCGAGGTGATCGCCAGCTGCGCGGTGCCCGGCGTCGGCTCGTTGACCGGTTTTGAAAACCACCGCGGCGTCACAACTCTGGGCCCGGACATCGCTCCATTGGGACGAGTGGTCACCGGCACCGGCAACGGCACCCGCGAGGGCGGGAGGCATCGCGGCGAGGGTGTCCTCACCGAGCGCATCATCGGCACCTACCTGCACGGCCCCGTGCTGGCCCGCAACCCGGCCTTGGCCGACCACATCCTGCAGCAGGCCACCGGCCAGATCCTGCCCGCCCTGGAGCTGCCCGACCAGGCCGCGTTACGTCAGACCTACCTGCGTGGTCACGCGGTCAGCGGATGACCAGCCAGATCAGGCTGGCGGAACCGAAGAGCAGGCAGTAGACCGCGAACGGGGTCAGCGTGCGGGTCTCGAAGTACCGGGTCAGAAAGCGGACCGCCAGGTAAGCGCTGACGAACGACGCGACGCTGCCGGCGATGATGGGACCGCGGATGCCGGCGCCGAGCGGGCCGACCAGGTCGGGGAGCTTCAACGCACCGGCGGCGAGGATGACCGGGGTGGCCAGCAGGAAAGAGAAGCGGGCCGCGTCTTCATGGGACAGCCCACGCAGCAGCCCGGCGGCCATCGTCACGCCGGACCGGCTCAGCCCCGGCAACAACGCCAGGATCTGCGCCGAACCGATCAGCGTGGCCCGGCCGAGGGACATCTGGGCCAGCCGGGCATCCGCGGCGGCGTCGACGTCCCGCGCTGAACCGGGACCGCCCGCTGCGGTCGTCGCCGGTACTGGGGCAGTGGTGTCCGCCCGTCGCCGGAGCCGTTCACCGACGTAGAGCACCACCCCGTTGACGATCAGGAACGCCGCCGCCGGGATCGGCCGACCCAACGTGGTGCGGAACAGATGCTCCAGCAACAGGCCGCTGATGCCGACTGGGATGGTGCCGACGATGAGCAGCCAGGCGAGCCGCTCACCGGACGTGCGAAGTCGCCGGTGGCGCAACGAGCTGACGAAGCCGCTGACGATGCGTAGCCAGTCCCGCCAGAAGAAGACCAGCAGCGCCGCGGCGGTGGCCACGTGCAGGCCGACGATGAACGCCAGGTAAGGCGATTCCGGCGCTGACACGTTGAGGTCGTGTGCCCAGCGGCCGCCCACCAGCGCCGGGATCAGGATGGAGTGACCGAGGCTGGAGACGGGGAACAACTCGGTGACGCCCTGGAAGGCGCCCACCACGATCGCCTCGAGGTAGGTCAGAGCACTCACAGGTCTCCTCTAGCGGGCGGGGGCGCGGCGCTGCGCCTGAAGAGAATGTCACTGCCGGATGGCAACCGAGAATCCGGGTTTCCGGCCGACCCTTAGCCTGCCGGTATGACACGTACGCGGCTGTACCGCAGCGGTGTTCTCGAGCTCGAGGACTTTCCGGTGCAGGACATCTCCGACTACCTCAGGCAGCCGGGCGTCACCGTGTGGCTGGACATGTGCGCGCCCGATGCGGACGACCTCGCCACGATCAGCGAGGAGCTCGATCTGCACCGTCTCGCGGTCGAGGATGCCGGCCAGGAACATCAACGCCCCAAGCTCGACCGGTACGACAGCCATCTGTTCGTCACCTCCTACGCCGTCGAGCTGGACATGACCTCAGGGGAGCTGGAGAGCTTCGAGGTGGCCGTGTTCGTCACCCACAATGCGATGGTCACGGTGCGCAAATCCGAGCGATTCGACATCGACGGTGTGGTGGCTCGCTGGGACGGTTCACCAGATCTGGCCAAGCACGGTGTCTCGTTCCTGCTGCACGGTCTGCTCGACTACGTAGTCGACGGCCACTTCGCCGCGGTGCAGACCCTCGACGACGAGATCGAGACGCTGGAGGACCTACTGTTCGACGACAAGAGTTCGGATCTGTCCGTGCAGCGAAGGTCGTTCGAACTGCGCAAGAGCTTGGTGCGGCTGCGCCGGGTCGTCTTGCCGATGCGGGAGGTGGTGAACTCCCTGATGCGCCGCGACCTGCACGGTTTCGATGGCGCGATGACGCCGTACTACCAAGATGTCTACGACCACGTCCTTCGGGCCACCGAGTGGACCGAGAGCCTGCGTGACCTGGTGACCACTGTCCTGGAAACCAACCTGACCATCCAGGGAAACCGGCTCAACGTGATCACCAAGCAGGTCACCAGTTGGGCCGCTATCATCGCAGTTCCCACCGCCATCACCGGGTTCTACGGGCAGAACGTGCCCTACCCCGGATTCAGTCAAGAGTCCGGCTTCTATGTCTCCACCATCGCCATCATCGTGCTGTCAGCCGGGCTGTACATCCTCTTCCGCCGCCGGGACTGGATCTAGCTTTCGACTCGGGCTTGACCTTGGAACTTCGTAGGCCTTTGAACGTCTTAGGCCCTGGACGCGGTCGGCTCGATGACCGTGACGGTGCCGTCGCCTCTGGAGGTGACATAAGCGGTGCTGTTGGGGGCGACTGCCACCTCATCCGGATCGTAACCGACGAATGATGAGCCGAGCACCGTGCCCTTGGCGGTGTCGATCACGGTCATGGTGCCCTCGGCGACGTTGACCACGAAGGCGTGGTGGCTATCGGAGTCGACCGCCAACCCACGCGGGTTGATGCCCACCGCAATGGTGTTATTGACCTTCGTGCCGTTGAGCTGCGACAGGGTGGTGAGAAGGTCCACACCGACCTCATTGGGAAGGTTGATCACGCTCACGTTGTTGTCGCCGAAGTTCGTTACGTAAGCGTGCTTGCCGTCCTTGTCGATCGCGATCTTCTGCGGGGCCCGGCCAACCAGAATGGTGCGGGCCAGCTTCTGGGTGTGGATGTCGATCACGCTGACCGAGTTGCTACCGCTGTTGGTCACGTAGGCGAACTGGCCCTTGGGGTCGATCGCCACCCCGTCCGGGTGAATCCCCACGGGCACGGTACCGACCAGCTTGAGGGTCGCGATATTGATCACACTGATGGTGTTGCCGTAAAAGTCTGTGACGAAGGCGTAGTGGTCGCGGGGGAAGACCGCCACCGCAGTCGGGTTCACGCCGACAGCGATGGTGTCGATCACTTTTCCGGCGCCGGTGTCGACCACGCTCACCGAGTTCTCGGAGTAGTTGGTGACGAAGGCGTGCCGGCTGTCCGGGTCGACCGCCACTCCGCGAGGGTTGGCGCCGACGTGGATGCTTCCGACCACCCGCCGGCTTGCGGTGTCGAGCACCAGCAGGGCGTTGTCGGCGTAGCTGGCCACGTACGCGTGCTTGCCGTCGGGGTCGACCGCCACCCCTTGCGGGTCTCCGCCGACGACCACGGTCGGATTCGGGTTATCCGCCGCAACGGCGGTGCTGACCGCGCCGACCACAGTGGCGGCGGTGACGACCGCCAGCACCGGCACGAGCGCCGCTACCCACCGTCGAGACCCGACAGGTACCGGGCTGACAGGTCGGCTCAGGCGGTGCTTCGCTGTGGATCGGATCGTCATACCGGTCTCCCCTTGATCGCCGATGTACGGCCACGCCACTGGGAGTAACGACAGTGTCGCTCCCGCGTTTCGCGCCGCGCCGCAGTTCGCTCAGCCCAAAGATCACCTCGGGCGGTCACGCCAGCGGCAGCAGGGCGCGGAAGGTGGTGCCGTGCGGGTCGGCGCTATGCAGCTCGATGCGACCGTTGTGGGCCTCCAGGATGGCCGCTGTGATAGCCAGGCCGAGTCCGGAGCCACCACGGTTGTGGGTACGGCCGGGATCGAAGCTGTGAAACCGGTCGAACACATGGGGAGCCTGGCCGGCTGGGATGCCGGGACCGTCGTCGTGCACCTCCAGCACGCCGACCGGCGCGTACGGCAGTCTCCGCATTCCCGCCTGCGCCACCGGCGGTTCGTCGCGCTGGGACGGGACATGCTGGCGAACTGTGAGTGCCACCGCAGTGCCGGCCGGGGTGTGGATCAGCGCGTTGGTCACCAGGTTGGTCACCACCTGGCGGAGTTTGTGCTCGTCGCCCAGTACATGCACCGAGTCGGTGCCCGGGGTCAGGGTCACCGGGCGGTCCGGGTCACGGGCCTTCGCGTCGTGCACCGCGTCAGCGGCCAACACCAGCAGGTCAACGTCGGTGATGTCCAGGGCCCGCTGCTGATCCAGCCGGGCGAGCAGCAGCAGGTCGTCCACCAGGACGCCCATCCGGGTCGCCTCGGCCTCGATCCGGCCGGTGAGCAGCTCGACCTCGGCGGGCGTGCGGGCACCACCGCGGCGATACAGCTCCGCGAACCCGCGGATCGAGGTCAGTGGCGTGCGCAGCTCGTGTGAGGCGTCGGCCACGAACTGCCGTAGCCGCTCCTCGGATCGCTCCCGCTCGTGCAGCGCGGCGGCGAGCCGGCCCAACATGACGTTGAGCGCGGCGCCCAGCCGGCCGGTTTCGGTGCGGGGGTCGCTGTCGGGAACCCGACGATCCAGTTCACCACCGGCGATCGCCTCGGCGGTGTGCTCGATCCTGGTCAAGGGTCGCAGCCCGAGTCGGACCACGATCGTCGCGACTCCCCCGAGGAGGAACAGTACGATCCCACCGACGATGGCTTCGATGATCAGAAGCTGCCGCAGTATGACCTCCACCGAGCCCAGGGACAGCGCGACGGTCACGATCGCGTTGTCCGGGAGTTCTACCGCCTCGACCCGCCATGAGCTGCCCCCAGCCCGATCTGGCACGGTGAACGGCAGGCCGCCCCGATGTCGCACCGCGGCCAGGTTCAAGGGCGGCAGCGCCGGGCCGCCCGGTTGACCCAGCTCGTAGGCCACGGCGCCGGTGGGCGCAAGGACGGTGAGCCGGTAGTCGCTGGGCAGCCGCTGTGGGTTTGGCTTCTCGGCAGCCGCGATCCGGTGCAGCTGGAAGTGGTGCAGCTGCTCGTCCACCCGGCTCAGCAGTGAGTGCCGCAGCAGTAGTTCGCTGGCTCCGGCGAACATGGCAAGCCCGACCGCGGAGAACACCAGCAGCGCGGCGATCAACCGGCCGCGCAGGGTGAGCGGCCGAGGCATCTTCATGTGGCACCCAGGTCGAGCGGATCGCGGGGCAGCCGCAGCGTGTACCCGACACCGCGGATCGTGTGAATCAGCGGCGGGTTCTGCCGATCGATCTTGCGGCGCAGGTAGCTGATGTAGGACTCGACGATCCGGCTGTCACCGCCGAAGTCGTAGTTCCACACCCGGTCCAAGATCTGCGACTTGCTGACGACCTTTCCCGCGTTGACCATCAGGTAGCGCAGCAGGTTGAACTCGGTCGGCGACAGCGCCACGAGCGCGCCGGCGCGACGGACCTCGTGAGCCTCCTCGTCCAGTTCCAGATCGGCGTAGGTCACCATGGTGCCGTCCGGGTGGCCGTTGAGGGTTGGCTGGGTGCGACGCAGGATCGCTCGTAGCCGCAGCACCAGCTCCTCGAGACTGAACGGTTTGGTCACGTAGTCGTCGCCGCCGGCGGTGAGGCCGGCGATCCGGTCGTCGACGCCATCCCTGGCGGTCAGGAACAGCACCGGTAGTTGGCCGTGCGCCGCCCGGAGCTGGCGGGCCAGGGTGAACCCGTCGCAGTCCGGCAACATCACGTCCAGCACGACGATGTCCGGCACGGCGTGCGCGACGGCGCTCAGCGCCCGGGCGCCGCTGTCGGCGGCGTGCACCTCGAAACCGGACAGCCGCAGCGAGGCGCACAGCAACGCCAAGATGTTCGGCTCGTCGTCGACGACGAGCACACTGGCACAACTCTGGTCGTCCACGGTCGCCAGCTTTCCCCACCAGCCTGAGACGAACCTATGCCGGGGGTGAGGAGCGGTGAGGGATCACCGTGCAGTCGTAGAGAACCTCGCTATCATCGGGTGCGCCGTAAGAGGATGGGTTGACAACGGCGCAGTGCTGCTGCAGCCATCGGGCACGCAGCCCGGACATCGCGCTGGCACCGCCGGCGAAGCCGTGGCTGCCCGTACCACCGTCACTGGCACCACGGTGCGCGAAACCGCGACCGCTGACATCGTGGCCGTCGGCCAGGACGAACCGCAACTGGCCCTGCTGGACCCACTGGGCGAGCGTGGCCACGGTCGGCGCCGGATCCTGGCCACTGAACCCGCCCATCCCGACGATCATGGCGTCGCTGTGGATGAGGTAGGTCTCGGTGGCCATCGCTCCACCTTCCACCGCCAGCGTGATCCGGTGGCCGCCGGAGTTGGCCTGAGCGTAGGCCAGGATCTTGCTCTGGTCAGCGGTCAGGTCCCCGCGGGTAGCGCCCGGCAATCGCGCAGCTAGGCCCTGATCCCCGGGCCGGACGGTCCGAGCCGCATTGATCCTGCTCCGGCCGAATCCGGAGCCGGGCGGGCCGGCCTGGGCCATCGCGCCGCCGCTGGCCGCGAACGCGGTGGCGGTGGACCACACGCCGGGGGCGAGCAGCAAGGCGACCAGGCTCAGCACCCCGGCCAGCCGGGACACCCCAGAGCTGCGCCCTGTTGAGGAGAGCCTGCCGGCCATCAGCAGCACCACCGCAACAATCCCGGCGCCCACGGCCGCGTAGCGCAGCCAGCCGTTCCACGAGGTGTCCCTCGAGACCAGCACCCAGGCCCAACCGGCCGTGAGCGTCACGGCTGCCGGCAGCAGCAACCACTGGTACCCGTCGGGCCGGCGGTACTGCCGCCACATCGCGGCCACCCCGGCGGCGGTCACCGCGGCGATGGCGGGGGCCATCTCCGTGGTGTAGTACGAATGGAAGCCTCCCTGGGCGACGCTGAGCACCAACCCCACCACCAATAACCAGCCACCCCACAGCACCCAGCCCGCGCGGCGCGCCCGGTCTGCGGTCGGCTCCGGGATTCGCCCGGACCGGCGCCGCCGGATCCCCGTGACAGCCACTGCGACGAGCACCAACAGGCACAACGGCAGCAACCAGCTGATCTGGCCGCCCACCTGCTCGCCGAACAGGCGGGTGATGCCCGAGCGGCCGCCGAACCCACCCCCACTGTGGCCACCGCCGGGGAGACCGGGCATGCCCCGGCCGCCCGCCGAACCGGGGCCACTCACCAGCTCGCGGCCGACCTGGCGGCCCAGGATGCGGCCCAGACCGTTGTAGCCGATCACCAGGTTGAGCACCGAGCCATCGGTGCTGCCGCCGATGTAGGGCTTGGGTCCGGGCCAGAAGCTGACCAGCGCGACCCACCACATCGAGCTGGTCAACAGCACCACGCCGGCCCCGAGGACATCGAGAATCCGGCGGCGTAGCGGGGCTGGCGAGCCGGCCAGGTACGCCAGCGCGAACACCGGGACCACGATCCACGCCTGCAGCATTTTGGTGACGAAGCCCAGGCCGAGGAACATCGCTGCCAGCAGCAGCCAGCAAGTCGCGCGGCCGGGTTGGTCCGGCTGGTGTTCGATCGGTCGGTGCACCGATCGGGTCAACGCATAAGCCGCGGCCACCAGCAGCAGCACCATCAGGGTGTCGGGGTTGGTGTCCCGGTTGATCGCCACGGTCACCGGAGTGAGCGCGAAGATCAGCGCGGCGAGCAGCGCGACGTGTTCACCGGCCCAGTACCGCACCGTACGATGCAGCAGGAATACCGCTGCCACTCCTTCGAGGACCTGGGGTAGCAGCAGTGACCACCCGTGATAACCGAAGACCGCAACCGAGGCCACCATCGGCCACAAGGCCATCGGCGGTTTGTCCACAGTCACCACACCGAGTGGGTCGAAAGAGCCGAACACGAAGTTGGTCAGGCTCGCCGACATCGACTTCACCGCGGCGGAATAATACGGATTCCCCCACCCGGCAGCGTCCATTCCCCACGCATACAACACCACCGCCACTGCGCAGATCACGCCCAACACCATCGGCGGCCGAACCGCATTGCGCGGGCTCAGCGTGGCAAAACCTGGCTTGATAACCCCGGCCGGCCCGCGTGATGCGGTTGCGGCCGGCGGTGTCTCGACGCTCATGCCGGGAACACCCATTTGCGCAGCAACAGGAAGCGGGCGGCGGTGCCTACGACTGAGGCCGCCAATATGACAGCGACCTCGAGCCACCGCGACGGGCTGGTGACCAGTGCTCCCAATACCAGCAGCGCCCCCGAGGTGAGCGCGTAGTACATCGCAAAGACGATCAGGCCCTGCAAGTGGACCCGCTGCCGGGATACAACAGCGCCGGCGAAGGTCAGCCGCCGGTTGGCCTCGGTGTTGAGGAAGTTCACCAGCACCAGTGCGATCAGGTTCGCCACCAGCGGCGGTGACCACGAGCGAAACAGCGCATACAGCGCGGCGGTTGCCGCGGTAGAGGCCAGACCGATCAACCCGAAGCTCACCAGCTGCCAGAACAACCCACCCGCCCTCGCGGCGAGCACCGCATCGGGATGCGCGGAGCACGGCGCCGGCCGTCGCGGCAGGTTCGCCACCCGCGCCGCGCCGCTGACCTTGGCCCGAGCCACCCGCACCAGCCCGCGAACGTCCCCCACAGCGGTTGACAGTATCTGGACCCGACTGTCGTCGTCTTCGACCCAGTCCACGGGCACCTCGTGCACCCGCAACCCGTTGTGTTCGGCCAGGAGCAGCAGCTCGGTGTCGAAGAACCAACCGTCGTCCTGCACGTGTGCCAGCAACGGACGGATGACGTCGGTCCGGGCCGCTTTGAACCCACACTGGGCGTCGGAGAACCGGGCGCCGTGGGTGAGCCGGATCAGCGCGTTGTAGCACCGGGAGATCGTTTCCCGGCGCGGGCTGCGCACGGTCCGGGCACCGGGGGCCAGCCGGGAACCGATCGCGATGTCGGAGTGGCCGTTGACCAGCGGAACGACCAACGGCAACAGCGCGTCCAAGCTGGTGGACAGGTCGACATCCATGTAGACCACGACGTCGGCATCGCTGTATGTCCACGCGGTGCGCAGCGCGTGGCCCCGGCCCTTGCGGTCGAGATGCAGCACCCGCACCTGGTCGTCGCACGCGGCGAGCTCAGTCGCCACCCGCAGCACCCCGTCAGTGCTGGCGTTGTCCACGACAGTGATGGTCCACTCGAACGGGAACTGATCAGCCAGATAGGATCGCAACGCCTGCAGGCAACCGGGCAGCGCGCGTTCCTCGTTGTGCACCGGTACCACCACGTCGACCGTGGCGGTCCGTCCCACCGACCACCGCTTCATCCCGGCGTCGGGCGCAACCTCACGTTCCCTCGCCACCGTCACCAACCCCACCCCTCCAGAGCCGTCCGGTGAACCCATGCGTCCAGTTATGGCCCGGTGATGTGCGAGCAGCCTGCACGCAGCGTCAGAGTTCGCTGTGAGCACGTGGTGGCGCCGAGGCGGCGAATCCGCAGTACGGTTGGCCCGTGGCCGACGACGGGCGGAGCCGAATCCTCAAGCGGGTGGCCGCGGTGGTCGTGTCCGCCGCCGCGGCGCTGCATTTCGTGTACCTGGCGACCCATTGGAACGATCGCGTGATGGCCCTGGTCTACGGCCTGATCGGCGCCGTCCAGGCCGGGCTGGCCGGCGCGCTCGGTCTGGGTCGGCCCAATGCGGCGAAGATCGCCCTCGGGGTCAACGCCGGCCTGTTCGCCCTGTTCTTCGCCGCCCGGGTAGCGGGGCCTCCGGTGGGTATCAAGCCGGAGGTGGTCGGCTCTCTCACGGTCCTCAGGAAGTCACTGGAGGCGTTGTCCGTGATCCTGCTCGCCCTATCCCTGCGGCGGTCGAAGGTCCGGTGAGTTTCGACGTCAGCGCAGCCGCCTATGCCCGGTTCATGGGTCAGTACTCCGAGCAGTTGGCGGCGCAGTTCGCGGAGCTGACCGGCGCCCGTCGGGGCCAACGGGCGCTCGACGTCGGCTGCGGACCCGGCGCGCTAACCGCGAAGCTGGTCGAACGACTGGGCTCGGATGCCGTCTCGGCGGTCGACCCCTCGGAATCTTTCGTCGCGGCGATCCGCGCACGGTTTCCTCAGGTTGACGTCCGGTCAGCTGTTGCCGAACAGCTCCCGTTTCGGGACGAAAGCTTCGACCTCGTGCATGCCCAACTGGTCGTGCCTTTCATGACCGATGCCGTGGCGGGGCTGTCTGAAATGGCGCGGGTCACCCGAGCTGCGGGCCTGGTTGCGGCCTGTGTGTGGGATCACGCCGGCGGCAAGAGCCCACTCGCCGCGCTATGGCGGGCCGTACGTGACCTTGATCCGGATGTGCAGGATGAGGCGAGGTCTGCCGGTGCCCGGGAAGGCCACCTGGTCGAGCTGTTCGACGCAGCCGGGCTGCACCACATCGAGGCCACGACGCTGACGGTTCGGGTCGGCTTCGCCACCTTCGCCGACTGGTGGGAGCCCTTCACCCTCGGCGTGGGACCGGCGGGTGCCCACGTCGCAAAGCTGGATGAGCGGCAGCGCGATCACCTTCGGGTCCGATGCGAGCAGCTGCTGCCCCCCGTGTCGTTCGAGATCCACGCTTCGGCCTGGTGCGCGCTAGGCCGTGCGGGTACGCCGCACTGAACAGTGCGCATTCAGCGGCTCAGCGGGGTTATCGGCCCCCTTTTTGCCCCGCTGAGCCCGCTCAATGCGGATGGGTTCGCTTACTCGGGCGCCGACCGGTGTAGTCGCGGATGGCGTCGTCGTAGGGCAACGTGCCCGCGGCCAGTTGCTCACCGAGGTACTGCTCGAATCCGATGGTGCCGATTGCCCGCCCGGGCGCCAGGTGTCCTCCAGCGTGGTAGGCACGACAGACGCGGCCAGGCAACGGCACAGACAGGATCGGGCGGCGCATTCCTACCGCATCGAGGTAGCTGCCCGCCAGGTCCTCGACGGTGCGCACCTCGGGGCCGGCCAGGTCGGGAACGCGCCCGCCGGGTTTGCCGAGGGCGAGCGAGGACAGTGCAGCGCCCACCTCGCGCACGTCGACCGGTTGGTAGCTCCAGCCAGCCGGTACCATCATCACGGGCGGCTTCGCCAGCAGGCGCAACATGGCCGCGATGAGGTCGTGGAACTGGGTGCTGCGCAGCACCGTCGCGGGCAGCCCGGATTCGCAGATCAGCCGCTCGTCGGCAAGCTTTCGCCGGTAGTAGCCCAACGGCACCCGATCGACCCCGACGATCGAGATGTAGACCAGATGCGGGCTGCCCGCCCGGAGCGCGGCCTGGACCACGCGCTGCGCCGGGTCGACACAGTGCACGATCGTGTCCACGCCCGCGACCGCCTCGGCGAGCCCTTCGCCGGTGCGGACGTCGCCGGTGACGTGCTGCGCGGGACCCGTCCGGCGGCGGCCGCGACTGAGCACCCGCACCTGCCGTCCGGCGTCAAGCAGGTGCGCGACGACGACCCGGCCGACCGTGCCGGTGCCGCCAGTGACCAGGATCAGGTTCGCCATGACTGGTGCCTTCCACGTGGCATTCGCAGGTCACCTGTGATCACCGATTATGTGCGTCCAACGACAAGATCTGTCGCTCACGGCACACAAACCGTGATCAGCGGAGCCCTGCCACATCACGGCTTTGGGCGGCCACCAAGAAGCGCTCATCAACCGTCGAGGACGTAGCCGGCGCCGCGCACGGTGCGGATCCGGTCGGCGCCCAGCTTGCGGCGAAGGTACCCGACGTAGACCTCTACGATGTTGGAGGACTTCGGCGCGCCCCAGACCTCGGTGGTGAGCCGGTCCTGCGACACCGGCTGGCCTGGCCGGCTGGCCAACGCGATCAACAGGGCATATTCGGTCGGCGACAGCGTCACCAGCCGGCCGGCGACGCTGACCAGTCCGAGGGTGGTGTCGACGGTGACCACTCCCGCGCGCAGCACGGTCCGGTCCACCGGCATCCGATCGGAGACCCGCAGCCGCAGCCGGCTGACTAGCTCCTCCACCGGGAAGGGCGTGGTCAGGTAGTCGTCCAAGGTGCCCCGCAGCAGCGATACCGTCTGTTCCCGTTGCTCGCGCGACGTCAGCGCGATCACCGGCAGCTGTGGAGCCACCCTGCGCAGCTCGTCGAGGAAGTTCCGGGGATCCGAGCCGGCCAGCGCGACGTCGAGCACGATCGCCGCAAGGGTATGTGCGCGCGCCGCGTCCAGTACCTCCGGGACGGTGTCGAGGATCCGGGTCTCGAATCCGGTGGCCCGCAACGCCTGAAGAACCCGGCTCGTTGTCTGCCGCAAGGGCACCATGAGAAGAACCGGGTGCCGCAGGCTGGCAGCGGGTCCAGGTGGTGAAAAAGTTGACCGCTGATCGGGCTGCATCGGCGGCAAGGCTTCCGCGCCGTGCGGCGTTGGGCAATCGATGAGCGGCAAGATTACCCGACTGGCCCATCGTGTTACCGAAAGCTGTTGAGACCGTGGCCCGGTGTTCGGCCTAATGCTTTGCTCCATTCGGCGTAACGGGCGGGCGCTCGTCGCGTCTCACGGCCGTGTGGGCGACCTCGAGCCGGTAACACTCTCAGGTTGCACCGGCTAGATACCTACTTCTCCATACGGTTCGTGCCGTGCGACGCCAGTTGGAACGAACGCTGTGGGCAACGGCCTTCCTCGCCGTGCTCCTGGCCCCGGCCTTGCTGGCTCCCGTGCTACATGGCCCAGTCACCGGCGACGGTTCGTCGCTGCTGTCCCAGCTTTCCGTGGGGCTGGGGCTGCTGGCCACCTCGTTGCTGGTCTGCGCGGTTGTGTTGCCGTCTCGGCTGCGCTCGCTGACCCGCACGTTGGGTATCGATGGCGTGCTCGGGATCCACCGCTTCGTGGGGTTGGCCGTCACCTTGCTGGTGAGTTTGCACATCATCCTGGTGGTGGCGGCGAAGCCGGCGAACGTTGCGCTGTTCGATGTCGTGCACGCACCGAACCGTGCCCGCGCGGCCGTCGGTGCCACCGTGGCGCTGGGTGCACTGGTCGCGCTGACAGTGCTGCGCAGGCGACTGCGCCAGCGTTACGAGGTGTGGCGTTGGGTGCATCTGGCGCTGGCCGGCTCGGTGTTGGTGCTCAGCGCGTTGCACATCTGGTGGCTCAACCACCTGGTTCGGGACACCGCCATGCGGGCCTTGTTCACCGTCCTCGCGGTGGCCGCGCTGGGGGTGCTCGGATACCGCTGGCTGTGGCTGCCGGTCTATGGGCCCCGGCGGGAATATGTGGTCCGGGAGATCCGGCCGGAGACCAGCACGGTGAGCACGCTGGTCCTGGAGCCCCGCCGCGACGGGCACCGGAGTGGCTACCGGACTCTCGAATTCGCTCCCGGTCAGTTCGCCTGGCTGCGTCTGAACCCCTCGCTCGGGGCGCAGGAGCATCCGTTCACCATCGCCTCCAGCGCGCACCTCGGATTGTGGACCGAGTTCACCATCCGGCACAGCGGTGATTTTACCAGCGAGCTGCGCCGGTTGCGGCCGGGCAGCCCGGTATGGGTCGATGGTCCGCACGGTGCCTTCACCCTCGACCTGCGGCGCTGCACCGGGCTGGTGATGATCGCCGGCGGAGTCGGGATCACCCCGATGATGAGCATGCTGCGCACGCTGGCGCACCGGCGCGACCGGCGCCCGCACCGGCTGGTCGTGGTCGCCCGGACCCTCGATGAGCTGCTGTTTCGCACAGAGCTCAGTGGACTTCAGCAACGGCTTGACCTCACCGTCATCGAGCTGCTCCGCCAGCCGCCGCCGAGCTGGACCGGCGCGTCCGGCGCGGTTGACGAGGACTTACTGGTAGCGCTGCTGCCCGGCGCGTTCCGGCGCAACCAGCTCGACTACTACCTCTGCGGGCCTCCCGCGATGGTGACCGATGTGCTGACCGTGCTCGACGGGCTGGACGTCCCGCAGCCGCGGATCCATACCGAGCAGTTCGACCTCGTCTAGTTCCACGTTTGACTCCACCTTTGACTGCCCCGTTGGAGAGAAAGGTTTCCTCTGTGCGTTCCCCGGTACCCCGATTTGTCCGATGGGTCGTTTCCCTGGCCGTGATCGCCGCGCTGACGGTTGTGGTGTTCCAGTACTGGGCCACGTCGCAGTACGGGGTAGCAATCGCGTCTGGGAAGGGGCCGACCAAGACAGCGGAATCCGCATGGACGCCAACGCAGTGGGGGCCGCTCAGTCCCGCGGATCGGGATCTGCTGGTCATGGTCCGGCAGGCTGGCCTATGCGCCGGGCCGAGCGGGCAGCAGGCCCAACAACAGGGCGCCACCGTGGCGCTGCGGACCGTCGCCCAGCGCGTCTGGGTCGACTACGGCGACCTCGGCAATCAGGCTCGCTCGGTCGCCGGCAAGCTCAGTGTGCCGATGCCCGACCAACCCAGTGCGCAGCAGCAGAGCTGGATGCGGGACCTGTCCGGGCGCTCCGGCCCGGACTTCGACCGCATGTTCGCCCAAGGGCTGCGGGTCACCGACGGTGATGTGCTACCGGCCATCACCAGCGTTCGGGCCGGCACCCGTAACGAGCTGATCCGGTCGTTCGCGGCCAACGCCGCAGTACTGCTCAACCGCCAGATGGAGTACCTGGAGCACACCGGGTTGGTGGACTATTCCCGGCTGCCCGCGCCACAGCCCCCCGCCGCTGTGCTCCCCGCCGCCGCCTCTCCCGCAGCGACGTCCCCCGCTGCGACCACCTCACCCGCTGGCCAGGAACAGCGCATCGACCAGGTTGTCGACGCCACGCAGGTCCCCGTCACCGGCCCGGTAGCCGGCAACGACGCGAAGGCCATGGTCGCCGCGCTGGTGTCGATCGCCGTGCTGCTGGCCGCGCTCGGTTTGTTGGGGACTACCGGCCGGCGCGCCCGACCGGCCCGTCGGGCCGATACTCGCCCCCAGCACCGCAGCATCTCTCACACCCGGCGACACGCCGCCCAACGCTGGTGACCGGCTGAACAGGTCTTATCGCGGGTCGGGCACTGGGTGGCCGAACAGGCCCAGCAGCGCCTCGCGGTCGTCGTCGGCTGCACTGCGGTTGCGCCGGGTGTGCCCGCACGCCACGCACCGCTGCACCACAACGATCTCGCCGCCCTCGGATAGCGCCCCGACCGGCTCCATCGCCGCGCCACACTCGGCGGACCGGTCGCCCGGGTTGACGTCGACGTGCCGCGACCACAGGCACCGCGGGCAGTGGTTGGTGTAGCCGCTGCCCCGCACCAGTGTCCCGCAGCGCAAGCAGGTGAAGTCCTCGCGGCGGCGGGTGAACGAGGGTGGTTGGGTCATCGCCGCCAGCATTGCACCCGCGTCCACCGGCGTCCGATCAGCGTTACGCTGAGTGTCTTCATGCAACGGAGGCAGATCATGATGCGGGTGGTGCGGGCCGCCGACAGGCGCACCTGGATGGTCCGAAGCAGAATCAGCTGGACCAGACGAGCGATGGCCGACGAGTTCGAGCATGACATGACCGACTACGGCCACGGCATCGTGATGTTGGGGATCGTCGTCGCGCTGACCCTGTTCGTGGTGTTCTGGACCCCGGCCGATGTGGTCAGACCGGCCTGGTTCCTGCTGCTGATCCTGTTGTTCTTGTTAGTGCTGCTGGTGTCGTGGGCGTGGCAGCGGCCCTGGGTCATCACCGCGCACACCGATGAGCCGATGGGGACTGAGGGTGAGCGTTGGGAAGGCGTCGTGCGTGGCATGATACCGGCCCGGGAGGAGACTTACCAGGTCGTTGATGACCTCAGGAGGACGGGCAGTCCCGACGACGGCACCTCGGCGCTTTCGCGGGTCTCGTCCAGCACCCCCGGCCACGATTCTTGACAACGGACTCTCCGAGCCGATTCTGCGGGCCCGATTCTTGGCGACTGGGCCCACGTCGGGTCGGACCCGTCGTACATTCGACCGGAGTGCCGCACACTGGAAGGTATGCCGGAGCTGCCCGAGGTCGAGGCGCTGGCGCATCATCTGCGCGAGCACGCCGTCGACGCGATCGTGACGCGCGTCGACGTCGCTTCCCTCACCGTGCTCAAGACCGTGCAACCCCCCACGAGCGCGCTTTACGAACGTCCGGTGACCGCGGCCACCAGGCACGGAAAGTTCCTCGCAGTGCACACCGACGGGCCCGCGCTGGTGATCCATCTGGCACGGGCGGGGTGGCTTCGCTGGTCGGACTCGTTGGCCCCCTCCGCGCCGCGCCCGGGCAAGGGACCGATCGCGCTGCGGGTGCATCTCAGTGGGGGGCGGGGCTTCGACCTCACCGAGGCGGGCACCCAGAAGCGGCTCGCGGTCTACGTCGTTGCTGACGGGGCCGGAGTCTGCGATCTACCGGGAATCGCCCGGCTCGGCCCGGACGCTCTGACGCTGTCCCGCGACGCGCTCGCCGACGTGCTCCGGGGGCGCACTGAGCGGCTAAAAACGGCGCTGACCGACCAGACGATGATTGCCGGAGTCGGTAACGCCTACTCCGACGAAGTGCTGCACGCCGCGCGGCTGTCGCCCTACGCCACCGCCGGGAAGTTGACCGACGACGCCGTGGATCGGCTACACGAGGCGCTGCGGCGGGTGCTGCGCGATGCGCTGGCTCGCTGCGTGGGCCAGGATGCTGCCCGCCTGAAGGGGGAGAAGCGGGCCGGTCTGGCCGTGCATGCCCGCGCCGGTCTGCCCTGCCCGGTATGCGGCGACACAGTCCGCGAGGTGTCCTTCGCCGACCGCGCCTTCCAGTACTGCCCGACCTGCCAGACCGGGGGCAAGCCGCTGGCCGATCGCCGGCTGTCCCGGCTGATTCGCTGACCCGCCAGCGGCAATGGCGGCATCAGGGTGAACAAGTCGGTTCACCCATGCTGCGGTGGTGCTCCCGGTCCGGTAGGGGTTCGCTTGCCCTGTGGTTCGGTCCGCCCCCCCAGCTCGTCCCGGGGGCTCCCCTTCGGAACGGAGAGCCCCCGGTAACTGCGTGTTCACTGCGTGGTGGTGCCGCTCGGTGGGAACGACGTGGACGATGGAGCTCCGGTCGGTCGACGAAGGGGCGCTGGACCGCCCGGTGGAGTGGATCTGCTCCGGAGTGCCGACCCAGCAGCCGGCTCCCGACCGCCAGACCGCCGACCTGCTCGGCGAACGTGGCCTGCGGCTGTTCCCAGTCGATCCCGGCCAACCGGCGCCGCAGACCCGCAGCCGCCGGCTGATCGGTTACGTCACTCGCAACGGCGAGGTGATGCGCCTGGCGCTGCTGCTCGCCGATGTCGTCGACCAGGGGTGGGACCATCCCATGGTCGTGGCCGCCCGGTGGATTCAGGCCGGTCACACCGCCGAGGCGGCGATGCCGTGGGTCACCGCCGGCGAGAACTTGCCGAAGGCGGCCGAGACCGTCCTGCGAAAGTCCTGCTCTCCGCCCATCTGACAGCGCCGACGACCCGCCGTTGTCACCTGGGGTCGAGAACGCGACTATGGACACGTGACCCAGCTCGCGGTGGTGGGAGTCGTCATCCTCGCCGTGGTGATCGCTGCCGGGTTCGTATATCGGATGCGACGGCGCCAGCCGTTCGGCAGTGACGCCGATCGGGCCACCTACACCGCGCTGCACACCATGGCGCAGGCTTCACCGCCGCTGCGGGATCGGTTGTCGGCCGCCTCGGCGACCGCGGCGGCACCGCATTTGCGGGCGTTGCTGAACTGTTCAGCCGTCGCGCTGACCAATGAAGAAAGCGTCATGCTGGCCTGGGACGGCGAGGCTCAGCATCACGCCGAATGGGTCGCCGAGGCGGCGCTGGAAGTGCTGAGCACCGGCCGCCAGCAGGTCCGCAGCCAGCGTGAGATGGACTGTGGGCGCGCCGACTGCCCGATTCGTGCTGTCGTCGTCTGCCCGCTGGAGGTCGACGGCGGCGTCGTCGGGACCTTCGGTGTAGTCAGCCAACGGCCCGCCGCGGCTGGTGTGATGCGGGCCGCGGCGGAGGTCGCCCGGTACGTCTCCAGCCAGCTGGAACTCGCTGAGCTCGATGAGTCCCGATCCCGGTTGGCGCATGCCGAGGTACGGGCGCTGCGCGCACAGATCTCGCCGCACTTCATCTACAACGCGCTCACCACGATTTCCTCGACCGTCCGCACCGACCCGGAGGAGGCCCGTGAGCTGCTGATGGAGTTCGCCGAGTTCACCCGTTACTCCTTCCGCTCCGCTGGGGAGTTCACCACGCTCGCCGAGGAGCTCAACAACATCGACCGCTACCTGATCCTGGAGAAGGCCCGGTACGGGGAACGGTTGCAGGTAAGGCTGCAGATCGCACCCGAGGTGCTGCCGGTGGTGTTGCCGTTCCTGGCGTTGCAACCGCTGGTGGAGAACGCGGTGCGGCACGGCTTGGCGGGCAAGCCCGGCGGCGGCACCGTTTCGGTCGTCGCCGAGGACGCCGGGTCCGATTGCCTGATCAGCGTGGAGGACGACGGCATCGGGATGGATCCGGACCGGCTGCGCGACGAGATGACCGACTCGCACGTCACCGGTGCGCATGTCGGGCTGGGCAACGTTCATGATCGGTTGCGCGGGGCCTTCGGCGAGGAATGCGGTCTGGTGGTCGAGACCGGACCGGGAATGGGTACCAAGGTCAGCATGCGGGTGCCCAAGTTCAGCCGGGGCGTGCGCGCCATCGCGCCACCGACGCCGAGCGCATCGCGTGCGCAACCACCGGTAAGCGCATAGCAACGGCCGTCATGTCACCGGGCTTGCCGAGTCGGCCGGGCCAACCGCCGTAGGCTGGCCGGATGGATGTCAAGGACCTGACCTCACGGCTGCCGCTGCCCGGCACCCAGCGCGAGCGCGGCCCCGTGGTGGCTGCGGTGAAACTGCATGGAGTGATCACGCCGACACCGTCGCCGCTGGGCCGTGGGGTGATCAACCTGGCTGCTCTGGATTCGGTGCTGATCCGAGCCTTCGGATACGACCGGCTGCGGGCGGTGGCATTGTTGATCAACTCACCGGGCGGTTCAGCCACCCAGTCAGCACTGGTAGCGGATCGGATCCGCGGTTTCGCTGAGCTCAAGCGCGTTCCGGTGCTGGCGTTCTGCGAGGACGTCGCGGCATCTGGTGGGTACTGGCTCGCCTGTGCCGCCGATGAGATCGTCGCCCACCAGACGTCGCTGGTCGGCTCCATCGGGGTGGTCAGCCAGGGCTTCGGGCTGCACGGCCTGCTCGAGCGCTTCGGCGTCGAGCGGCGCCTGTACACCGCAGGAGCGAACAAATCCCGGCTCGACCCGTTCCTGCCCGAGCGAGAGGACGACGTGGTGTGGTTGCGCAGCATGCAGACCGAACTGCACGGGATGTTCCGAGACTGGGTGTGTTCCCGCCGCGGCGATCGATTGGCGACCGGTCAGCAAGACCTGTTCAACGGCGAGGTGTGGAGTGGTCGCCGAGCTCTGGAATTGGGTCTGGTCGACCGGCTGGGCACAATGCGGGGGGAGATCGCCAAGCGCTACCCGGACGCGGAGATCATCACGGTGGAGGCGCGCCGGCCGTTGCTGGCTAAGCTGGGGATAGGACCCGCGGCGGCCGCGCTGAGCGGGCGCGGCGGTCCGGAGTCCGCGTTGGCGGTGCTCGAAGCGCTTGAGCACCGCGCTGCCTGGTCCCGTTTCGGGCTGTAGCGCCGCGGCGCTAACACTGAGCGATCACACTGAGCACCGGGTCCGGACCAGGGGGCGCACCAATCCGCCAACTGTGGACAGCGATACCGGCCATGTGCGGGATTGCTGGTCCGGGGTTGGTGGGGGCACACTAGATCGGCAGAAAGGCGGTCGATGAGCGGCAACGACGACAACCCGGGTCTTGTCGTGCTCGCCGTGGACGACGAGCCGGGTCCGTTGTCCATGCTGGTCGAGGTGCTCGAAGCCGAGCCGCGGATCAGCGCCGTGCTGACCGCCTCGAACGCCACCGAGGCATTGTCGGTCTTGAGACCCGACAACCGGACCAGCAACGGCACGTCCCTTCCGCAGATCGACGTCGTGTTCCTGGACATCCGGATGCCCGGGTTGGACGGGCTTGAGCTGGCCCGCCTGCTTGCCGCGATTCCCAACCCGCCGGTGGTGGTGTTCGCCACCGCCTACGATGAAAAGGCTCTGGACGCCTTCGAGATCGGCGCGGCCGACTACCTGATGAAGCCGGTGAGCCGGGAGCGACTGGCCAATACCATGCGGCGAATCGTGGCGTCCCGACGTGACGCGTCCGCCCCGGGACCGGAACCGGGCAGTGAGGACGAGGTCATCCCGGTGGAGCTCGCCGGTACCACCAAGCTGGTGCCCCGTTCGTCGGTCCGCTGGGTGGAGGCGCATGGGGACTATGCGCGGCTGCACACCGGCGAGGGCACCAGCCACCTGGTCCGTATCCCGCTTTCCCAGTTGGAGGATCGCTGGTCGGACGCGGGGTTCGTGCGGATCCACCGTTCCTTCCTGGTCGCCCTGCCGCTGGTCACCGAGCTGCGCATGTCGGCGTCGGGGTACGTCGTGCGGGTGGGCAACGGAGGCGACGCCACCGAATTACCGGTCAGCCGAAGGCACACTCGAGAGCTGAAGGACCGCTTGGTCCGCGCGGCCAAGCAGGGCTGGACCTCCCGAGCAGCCCCGATGAACCCCGATGAGCTGCAATGAGTCTCCAAGCCTCGGCGATAGAACCCCAATGAACCCCATGAGTCCCGATGAGCACTGACGCGACTGGCCCGGATGTGACGGGGCCGGAGGACGACCCGTGGGAGGTTCTGACGCGGGCGGCGCGGGACGCGGAGGCGCAAGAAAAGGCACGGGAGGCCAACGGCTACCCGGTCGCCGCCAAGGTCAAGCTCGGCAAGCGAGAACGGATCGTGCTCGCCAAGCGCAGCAGTGGCCGCCGGGTAGTGCGAACACTCGCCGAGTTGGAGGATCAGACCAGAGTCGGAGAGGTACTGGTCCGCCAGCTGGTGCGGGTGCAGCTGATCTTGTCGATCCGATTGATGCTGCTCACCGTGGTGGTGCTCGCGGGCATCCCGCTGTTGTTCCTGGTGCCGTCGTTGGGCACCCTCAACATCCTGGGCTTGCGGCTGCCGTGGTTACTGCTCGGCTTCGTGGTCTACCCGTTCTTCGTCGCGGTGGCCTGGTCCTACAACCGCAGCGCCGACCGTAACGAGCAGGCCTTCGCCGATATGGTCGAGAACTGAACGCCGGCGTGCCCGAGCAGGCTGGGTTCTACGGTGCGATGGTCGTGATAGCCGCGGCGACGATGCTCACCGGTCTCTACGGGTCAAAGACCTCGGACTTCCTGGTCGCGTCCCGAGCGCTGGGGCCACGCTGGAATGCCGCGGCGATCTCCGGCGAGTACCTGTCCGCGGCCTCCTTTCTGGGGATCGCCGGTCTGGTGCTCAAGGGCGGGGTGGACGCGCTGTGGTACCCGGTAGGGTTCACCGCGGGGTACGTCGCACTGCTGCTTTTCGTGGCCGCGCCACTGCGCAGGTCTGGTGTCTACACGCTGCCCGACTTCGCCGAGGCACGGTTGGGCTCGGTAGGGCTGCGCCGGGTCTGCACCGTCTTCGTGATCGTCATCGGCTGGCTCTACCTGGTGCCGCAGATGCAGGGCGGCGGACTCACCCTCCATGCTGTGACCGGACAACCGATGTGGGTCGGCGCGGCCGTGGTCATGGTGATCGTGACGTTGAACATCTACACCGGCTGGATGCGCTCGATCACCATCGTGCAGGCCTTCCAATACTGGATAAAGCTGACGGCGCTCGCCATCCCGGTCTTCGTGCTGCTGATTCACAATGCCGGCGAGGACCCGGGTTTGCGTAACTCCCTCGGTGCCTCGGCGCCACCGACTTTCTCCCACGCCACCGACATCACCCTTGACCACGATGTGGTGCTGGAAGTCGCTGCGCCGATGCTGGTCAGGGCGGTGGGAATCGAAGACGGGCAACGGGTGAACGGGATAGTGCCCTGGGGAGCGGGGGAGCACCGGGTCGCCAAGAACACCAGGCTGCACTTCGACGCGGGCAGCCGGGCTCCGGTGGTCAGAGGTGCGGCGTTGGACAACGACAAGTGGATGCGCCCGCTGGCCAATGGTGGCCACCCGCTGCTGGCCACGTACTCGCTCATCGTGGCGTTGCTGCTGGGAACCATGGGTCTGCCGCACGTGCTGGGTCGGTACTACACCGACCCCGACGGCCGTGCGGCGCGCCGGACCACCTTGCTGGTGTTGTCGCTGCTCGGGGTGTTCTACCTGTTCCCGATGGTCTCCGGGTGGCTCGCTCGGCTCTACGTCCCGGAGCTGCTGGTCAACGGCAACACCGACGCAGCGCTGCTGCTGCTACCCCGCGCCGCGTTGCCCGGATGGCCCGGACTGCTGCTCGGCGGCCTGATCGCGGCCGGGGCGTTCGCCGCCTTCGTCTCCGCCGCAACCGGACTGATGGTGAGCATCGGTGGGGTGCTGTCCACTGACGTGCTGCCCGGTCGGTTGAGAGACTTCCGAGCGGCCACTGCGGCGGCCTGGTCAGTGCCGTTGGCGTTCGTGCTCGCCGTGTCGTCGTTGGACCTGGCGCAAGGTGTGGGACTGGCCTTCGCGGTAGCCGCCTCGTCGATCTGCCCGATGCTCGTGCTGGGCATCTGGTGGCGCGGGCTGACCGACGTCGGCGCGGTGGCCGGCATCCTGGCCGGCGGCGGGCTGGCATTCGCCGCGGTGCTGCCGGCCGCGGCCGGCGTGCTCTCGCCCGGGTGGCAGGCAATGTTGGCGCAGCCCGCTTTGTTCACCGTGCCGCTGGCCTTCCTTACCATGGTGGTGGTCAGCAACCACACCAGCGATCGGGTCCCGGCCGACGTATCTCGCATCCTGCTGCGGCTGCACGCACCGGATCGGTTGGGCTTGTCCGAGGATCGGGACCTGGACCAGTTGGGCGCCCGCGCCGGGATGGCGGCGCTGCCTCGGATGCGCGGTGGCCGGCACCGTCGGTAATCACTCCTGCACACCGAACGCTTCACGATGCGGTGCAGGCCGGTGAAGGTCCGGCCACTAGGGTGGCCCGGTCCGCGCGACGCACGTCACATCGGCATGATCATCATTGCCCTGGAGGTGTCTGCATGAGCACCACCGAGCGCATCGGGGGTGTGGGCGCGCCGCGACCGGTGGACCCCTGGGCCGCCGCCCACACCAGCACGGAGTTCGCCACCCTGCGCCAGCGGTTCCGTGGTTTCGTCCTCCCGATGACCGCGTTCTTTCTGGCCTGGTACTTCCTGTATGTCCTGCTGGCGGCTTTCGCCCCGCACTACATGGCCACCAAGGTAGTCGGCAACGTCAACATCGGATTGATCTTCGGCTTACTCCAGTTCGTCTCCACTTTCGCGATCACCACGGTCTACGTCCGATTCGCGAGCCGCAATCTCGACCCGCTCAGCAGCCAGATCCGCGAGCGGGTCGAAGGAGGCGCCTGGTGATTGCCGCGTTAGCCCAGCACGCCGTCGGCTCGCCGCTGCTCAACGGCGGGATCTTCGTCTTCTTCGTGCTGATCACTCTGGTGATCGTGTTCCGGGCCTCCCACCGCACCAAGACCGCCGCTGACTACTACACGGCGGGCCGGTCGTTCACCGGGCCGCAGAACGGGGTGGCGATCTCCGGCGACTACCTGTCCGCGGCCTCGTTCCTGGGCATCGCCGG
>QHBZ01000121.1:33298-34120 GCA_003244055.1 Pseudonocardiales bacterium
CTGCTGCGAAATACCGGCAAATTCACCATGGGTGACGTGCTGAGCTTCCGGATGCGCCGGCGGCCGGTGCGGGCCGCCGCGGCGGTATCGACGCTGGTGGTGTCCTTCTTCTACCTGCTGGCGCAGATGGCTGGCGCTGGTGGTCTGGTCGCCCTGCTGCTCAACGTCACCGGCAAGGCGGGTCAGGCCTTGGTGGTCGCGGTCGTCGGCCTCCTGATGATCTTCTATGTGCTGGTCGGTGGGATGCGTGGCACCACCTGGGTTCAGATCGTCAAGGCCACTCTGCTGATCATCGGCGCGGGCATGTTGACAGCCTGGGTGCTGGGCTCATTCGGGCTCAACCTGTCCGCTCTGCTGGGCGAGGCGGCGGCGAAGTCGTCGCACGGCCAGGCCGTCCTCGCACCGGGCCTGCAATTTGGCAAGAACACCACGACCAAGCTCGACTTCGTCTCGCTGGGCCTGGCGCTGGTGCTGGGTACCGCGGGCCTGCCGCACATCCTGATGCGTTTCTACACGGTGCCATCGGCGAAGGAGGCCCGCCGCACCGTCGTGTGGGCGATCTGGCTGATCGGCGTCTTCTACCTGTTCTCACTGGTGATCGGCTACGGCGCCGCGGCACTGGTCGAAGGTGGTCCGCAGCGGATCGCCAGCATGCCCGGTCAGGAGAACTCGGCGGCGCCGCTGCTGGCCTACCAGCTGGGTGGGGAAGTGCTGCTGGGCTTCATCTCGGCGGTTGCCTTCGCCACCATCCTCGCTGTGGGCGCCGGCCTGACGATCACCGCGTCTGCGTCGTTCGCGCATGACGGCTACGCCAACGTGATC
>QHBZ01000122.1 GCA_003244055.1 Pseudonocardiales bacterium
ACCAACCGCAGGTTGGCCTCCAGCAGACGGTTCTTGGCGCGCTGGCCGTCGCGGACGATCCGCCGCAGATCCCGACGCAGCTGAGGGCACAGCTCCTCAGCCGTGTCCTCAGCCCTGCGGATCCGTTCGACGGCATAAAGCCCGGCCTCGATGTGCTTGGCAAGCTCCACCTCCTGCCCGGCGGTGAGCAGGACGGACTCGATGGCGTCGGATCGGCGCGTTGCGGGGGATCACGGTGGTTGGGTCGTAAGTCGGCGGGTGTTGGTTGGGCGTTGTCAACTTGGTGGGGCTGCCTGGTGGCGGGGATGGTCGACGGGTTGATCTCGGTGGGGAGGGGCTGGGTTCGTGGCCGCCGTTGCGCCGTCATACAAGATCCCATAGAGCCTAATTCGGCAGCAACACAATGTAATCGCGATGTGACAGAACGTATAGAAGCATTGCCCGAGAGTCCGGCGGCGTCCGCCCCTGCTTATGCGTGTGCACGAGGATGCGGAGCCGAGGTCACGAGCTCCCGCAGCCACCCCCGCCACAGCCACCCCCGCCGCAACCATGGCCACCCCCGCCAGAATCATGGCCACCGCCGCCACCCCCGCCGCAACCATGACCACCACCGGTCCCGTGTCCAAAGGCCCCGAGGGCCCCGACGCCGGCGGCGCCGGTGCGATATGGGCGCCCCAAGCCAACGAGATGTTTCAGGCACACCAGCCCCGGCCTCGATGAGTTGTAGCACTGGCCGTGCCCTCCACAGTCCGTGAGGTAACGGCGGCCAGCTCTCAACCCCACCTTCTGGTCGATACAGAAGAGCAAAGGGAGCACATCGGGCCCGCAGGCTTCGTCCTGACGAGCCAGTCGCAGGGTGATCAGCAGGCGGTCGGAGCGGTTAGCTGCGGCCTGGTCGACGGTCATCGCGGACTCGGGCTCGTGATGAAGGAACTTCCCGACCGCCGCGTCACAGAAAGCCGCGTAATCACGGGTGTGCAACAAGAACTCGTGCCACATGTCATCGACCAACATCGACGGCATCGACAGCCGTGCTGAAGGGCGACGGGCAAGAATGCGGAACCATTGGCGGAGCGCTGTCTCGACAAGCGCGGTGTCCTCCACCCGGAGATCGGGATGCTTGAGACGCACTCGTTGACACACACTGGACGGAAACTCGTAGGCATCAACCGCAGCCAGCCGCCGCGCCACGCGGCGGCTGATGCTCAGTCCAAGCTTCACCAGCTAACGGTGCGGCTCGCAGTGCCAACTGTCAACGCCCAACAGACACGCGCTCGCTGTCAAACCGGTTGCGCTTCCGTTACCACGGCCCTAGGGCATCGTCAACTTGGGCGGCGGCCGGGTAACTGGGATGATCGACGGATCGTCTGGGTGGTGGGTCGAGGGGGGCTGGTGGGTACCGGTGCGCCGTCGTACAAGGGTTTCCGGTTTCCGGTGGAGATCATCAGTCACTGTGTCTGGCTGTACTACCGGTTCCCGCTGAGCTTGCGGGAGGTCGAGGAGATGATGCTCGCGCGGGGCGTCACGGTCTCCCACGAAACCATCCGCCAGTGGACCGGGAAGTTCGGCCAGGCCGACGCTAACGGGTTGCGCCGTCGTCGGCCCCGCCCCGGTGACAAGTGGCACCTTGACGAGGCGTTGATCGAAGTGCCTGAACAACCGGGCGGAGAACTCTCACCAACCAACCCGGCAGCGCGAACGCGCGAGGAAACGCTTCACCTCAGCGGGGCACCCGCAGCGGTTTCTCTCCGCGTTCAGCGGAATATCACCACACTTTCGGCCCCGTCGCCACCTGCTCCACACCGAGGAATACCGGCGCGAGATGACCAACCACTTCAGTACCTGCAACGAAGACACCGGGCTGACCACCGCAGCATGAACCACTCGAGAGGACCCGACCGTCCCCCTCAACCACGCACTGAATGATCTCCACCGCTCGTCAGACCGAACAAGTTGACAATGCCCTTGGGGTGCTCACGCCATTGTCGGTTGCGCGCTGAGCGGTACCACACTTGCGGTGCAGGCGCGCGAGGATACAGGGGAGGACGATTCAGCTGGGTGGGGCAGGACTGAGCAGGTAGGAGCCGGTGATGGTGCGACGTGCGGTCACGGCGGTGGCGAGGGTCCTGGTGTTGGTGCTCGCGGTGAGTGGGCTGGTGGCCTGTGGGTCGGTTTCTGATCGTGGTGGTGTCGGCTACCTCGGTGCCGTGTCCGCCGATTCACCGCTGGAGAACGGGGTGGCGCGAGCGACGCTGCCGCCAACGTTTCAGGGCGCCAACCTGCTGGTCGCGATCGCCATGGGGGACGGGCCGGACAGCCCGGCGACCCAGCACAGCCTGCTCGGTGACACCGGCCGGCACCAATGGACGCGACACGACCACCACATCGTGTTCGGTTCGATCATCGACGTGTACACCGCACCGGCCAACGGCTCCGAGGCCGGTGCCGTGCTCAGTAGCGAGATGACCGTCAAGCGCGGGGACGAGGGCCACACGCTCACCGTGCTGGCATACCGCCACGGACACTTCGAGGGGACGACCGAGCGCAACGGCCACTTCGGCATCCCACAGCTACGCCAGAGCGTGCCTGCGGGGGAGGACGTGCTCACCGCCTTCGGTGACGGACGGCAGAACACGCCGATCACGCCCGTACCGGGCTTTCGCCCGCTGCATGCTTTGCCGATTGCAGACGGCGACCGGGACCTCTACCAGGTGAGCCGCCTCGAGCCGCCGGGTTCGTGGTCGGGCGGGGAGATGCTCACGGGGAACCTCGCCCCGCCTGCCTCGGCCTACTGGGGACTGGTCAACGTCAACATCGCTCCCGCCTGAACGGTCCCGATATCCACCTCGAACGCGCCGACGCCCGCCGTGCTCGAGGGCGAGGTGGTGACGCTGAAGGGGGGTCAGCTCGACTTCCCGGCCTGGGTCGAACCGCCTCCTGGACCGCTCGCTATGAGCGGTCGTGTTTGTCCGACCACTAACGGCGAACGAGCACCAGGGGACTGCGACTGAGCTGGCTGGCAACCAGGCCACCGACCCGGTCCAGCTGCCGCAACGCGCGCGCCAACAGGCGGGGCCGTCGACATAGCTGCTCGGCTCGCAAAACGAACCCTTTCGAACATCTCACCGACCTGGTCTGGCTCGTCGTCCAGAGGTCGTGACTAGCGGAAACCTGGTGGTGAGGGTAGACCGGTGGGGGTAGTCGATGAGGGGTGCGGTAGGGGCGGTGGCAGAAGATAAGGGATCGGCGTCGGGTGTTGATTGGTGCTTGTGCCGCGCTGGTGGTGGTGGCGGTGCTCGCGACGCTCAGTGTGCTGGGCACCGCGCGTGGTAGGTCACCGGGTGAGCCGAACCCGTCCGGTACCGCCTCGGGCCCGCTGACCCAGGCCGGGGTGACGGCGGCGCGGCGGATCCCGGGGGACCCGCTGGCGTTGGGAAACCCGAGTGCGCCGGTGGTGATCGTGGAGTGGGGCGATTTTCAGTGCCCGTTCTGCGGCGCGTTCGCCCGCGACACCGAGCCCCCGCTGCTGGCCCAGTACGTCGATGCCGGCAAGGCTCGCTTGGAGTGGCGTGATTTCGCCTACCTGGGTCCGGAGTCCACCGCAGCGGCCGTGGCGGCCCGGGCGGCAGGCCGGCAAGGCAAGTTCTGGGCCTACCACGACGCGCTGTATGCCCAGCAGCACGCGGAGAACACCGGCGCGCTGAGCAGCGGCTATCTGGTTGGGCTGGCCCGCCGGCTGGGTCTGGACCCGGGCCGGTTCCAGACCGACCTGGCTGACCCGTCGCTGGCGCGGCAGGTGGCGACCGGGCCAAGGGTAGCTCGCTGGGCGTGGCCGGCGTCCCCACGTTCCTGATCAACGGGCGGCTGCTGTTCGGCGCCCAGCCGCTGGCGGTGTACCGCCAGGCCATCAACGCCGCACTCACCGCGCCGGGCCCGGGCCCGGCGCGGTGAGTGATATCGGTTATCTCGCCGCGCTGCTCGGTGGTGTTCTCGCGCTGCTCAGCCCGTGCAGCGCGCTGCTGCTGCCGTCGTTTTTCGCCTACGCCTTCGCCAGCCGCGGCGAGCTGCTGGCCCGCACCACGGTGTTCTACCTCGGGCTGGCCACCACCCTGGTACCCCTGGGGGTCGCATCCACCGCGGTTAGCGGCCTGTTCTACGGTCACCGGGAGGCCCTGATCCTCATCGCGGGCTGGGTCATCATCGGTCTGGGCACCGCGCAAATCTTCGGTCGCGGGTTCACCTTCAGGCCGGCGGTGCGTCTGCAGCAGCGGATGGCGGGGCGAGGCGGGTGGATCCCGGTGTTCGGCTTGGGCGCGGCTTACGGGCTGGCCGGGTTCTGCTCCGGGCCGATCCTTGGTGCGGTGCTGGCCATCGCCGCCACCGACGGCCAACCAGCCCGCGGTGGCGCTCTGCTCGCCGTCTACGCCCTGGGCATGGCCGCGCCCCTGTTCGTCCTCGCCGCCCTGTGGCAACGCTACGAGCTGAGCCGGCGGCGGTGGCTGCGCGGACGCGCGTTCACTCTCGGTCGGCTGCACCTGCACAGCACCAGCACCATATCCGGACTGTTGTTCATCGGCATCGGAGTGCTATTCCTGCTCTTCGATGGCACCGCCGCGCTGAGCGGCGTCCTGGGCCTGAGCGCCACCACCGACACTCAACTGACCGCCCAGAACGCGATCACCCGACTCAGCGCGCGAGTCCCGGACACCGCGCCGCTCGCCGGCCTCGCCGCCCTCATCGTGCTCACCACCGCCTGGCGACTACGCCGCAAGACCCCAGCCCACCCCAGCACCCCCACCGAACCCCCCGCGATGCCCCAACGCCGGCCAGCCAACACACCTGAACACCAGCCACAGCAAGCACCGGACCGGTAAACCAGGAGTGAGCTTGACCCCCTAGCACACACCAGGATTCGACACCCGTGCTGGCACCGTGGATGTGGCGATCCCAAAGCTGCGCGAGGGCAGCCACTTCCCGGACTGGTTGCTGGCGAGCCGCCGCGCCGAGCGGGCGCTGACTACCGTGGTGGCGCCCTGTTATCTGCTGGGAGTGTCCACCCGTCGGATGGAAACCTGGCGACCTCGTTGGGGATCACCAGCCTGAGCAAGTCACAGGTCAGCGTGATGGCCGCCGAGCTCGATACCCAGGTCGCGGACTTCCGTACCCGCCCGCTAGACGCCGGGCCGTACCCGTTTGTCGCCGCCGACGCCCTGGTGCTCAAAGTCCGCGGAAGGCGGCCGGGTGGTCAACGTCCACACGCTGGTGGCCACCGGGGTCAACGGCGACGGGCACCGAGAGATCCTTCGGCGTGCAGGTCAGCTCCGCCGAAGACGGCGCCGGCTGGCTGGGATCCTTCCGCGATCTGACCGCCCGCGGCCTGACCGGCGTACGCCTGGTGACCTCCGACGCCCACCGTGACCTGGTCGCAGCGATCGGGGCGACGCTGCCCGGCGCGAGCTGGCAGCGTTCATCCACAACGCGACCAACGTCATGGCCACACCCCCAAAAGCAGCTGGCCCTGGGTCCGGGCGCTGCTGCACTCGGTCTATGACCAACCCGACACCGCGTCGGTGGCCGCCCAATTCGACCGGGACCTCGACACGCTGACCAACAAGCTGCGCGCGGATGCTGGCGGGGTATCGATGGCGTGGGCACGGCGGAAGTCAGTGTTCGCGAATGTGATCAGAGCTCGATTCGTGAGCCCATCACGACGGTGCGGTCGAGGGGCAGTTTGAAGTAGGTGGCGGGTGTGGCGGCGTTGTGTGAGAGCCCGATGAACAGGCGTTTGCGCCAGGTGGCTATGCCCGGGCGACGGCTGCGCTCGATGGTGATGCGGGACAGGAAGTAGTAGGCGTTGTCCGGGTCGAGGTCGAGCTCGCCGGACAGTCCGCGGGCCTGGCGCAGCACCGCGGGGATGTCCTGGTCGTCCTGGAAGCCGAAGCGGGCCGAAAGGTGCACGATCCCGTCGTCGGTGTGGCCGAGCTCGTCGATCGTGAGCTGTTCGGCGTGTGGGACGTGCGGCACGTTCTCCGAGCTGACCGAGATGATCACGACACGCTCGTGCAGAACGTGGTTGAACTCCACGTTGGCACGCAAGGCGAGCGGGGCGGTGCGGTTGGTCGGGTGCGGGAAGACCGCGGTGCCCGGCACCCGGGCGATGCCCTTGGCGTGCAGTCGCTCGACGAACTCCGGGAGCGGGCCCTCGAGCTCGACGCGCCGTGCGGTGATGATGCGCCGGCCGCGCTGCCAGGTGGTCATCACCGTAACGACGATCGCCGCTATCAACAGCGGCAGCCAGCCGCCATGGGTGACCTTGGTAAGGTTGGCGCCGAGATAGATCAGTTCGACGCCGCCGAAGACCACCGCCACGAGCTTCCACCGCGCCCAGTGCCACGCCGCCGCGGCGTACATGAGGAACAGCGTGGTGGTCAGCAGCAGCGTGCCGGTCACCGCGAGGCCGTAGGCCGTGGCCAGGCTCGCCGACGACCGGAACGTCACCATGAGCACCAGCACCCCCCCGAACAACAGCCAGTTCACCGCGGGCACGTAAATCTGACCGCTCTCCTTGGTGGAGGTCTGCCGCACGGTGAGATGCGGCAGGAAACCCAGCCGCACCGCTTGCCGTGACACCGAGAACGCCCCGGAGATCACCGCCTGCGACGCGATCACCGTGGCCAGCGTGGCCAAAACGACCAGCGGAAGCCGCGCCCAGCTCGGTGCCAGGAGGTAGAAGGGGTTGGTCACGGCGCGGGGGTCGTCGAGGATCAACGCCGACTGCCCGAGATAGTTGATGATCAGCGCGGGGAACACCATGACGAACCAGGCCACCCGGATCGGACGCCGCCCGAAGTGGCCCATGTCGGCGTAGAGCGCCTCGGCGCCGGTGATCACCAGCACCACCGCGCCCATCGCGATGAACGCAGTGTAGAGGTGGTCGGCGACGAACGAGGCGACGTAGGTCGGTGACAGCCCGAGCAGCACACCCGGGCGGGCGATGATGTGCGGCAGGCCGAGCACGGCAAGCGTGACGAACCAGATCACCATCACCGGACCGAACAGCCGCCCGACCCGGTGGGTGCCCCAACGCTGCGCCGCGAACAGCAGCGCGAGGATGGCGACGCCGATCGGCAGCACGGCCCCGGCCAGGTCCGGACGGGCCACCTCGAGGCCCTCCACGGCCGACAGCACGGAGATGGCAGGCGTGATCAGGGAGTCGCCGTAGAACAGCGACGCGCCCAACACACCCAGCGCCAGCGCGACCGCCGCACGCCGCACAGCGGTGCCCGACACTCCACGGACCAGCGCGGCGAGCGCCATGATGCCGCCCTCGCCGTCGTTGTCCGCCCGCAGGATGAACGTCACGTACTTCAGTGTGACCACGAGCGTGACCGACCAGAAGATCAGCGAGACGACGCCGTAGACGTCGCCCGGAGTGGGACTGACCGCGTTGTTGTCGATCGAAAACACCGTCTGCACCGCATAGAGCGGGCTGGTGCCGATGTCACCGAAGACGATGCCCAGCGCCCCGAGCGCGAGCCCGAACAGCCCCCCACCGTGCACGGCCGGATGATCAGGGTTGCCCCCACCCCCGGCCCGCACCGCCGCGGGGCTCGGCTCGGTGGGCTCGAGCGCGCCCGCCAACTGGTCGGCCGCCTGGGCATCGGTCACCTGCCCAGTCTGCACCGTGCGCGCCGGCGCACTCACGACCTAACGGCCAGGGCATCAACTCCGATCTTTTCGCAGGGAATCCTCAATGTGAAGCACTTGGGCAGCCGACAGGGTGTCGCATGGTGACACCGGGCCACCTGGCCAGGCCACGAGCCTGCTCGTGTGCGCGGATACGGCGGAGCCCATCGCTGATGTCAACCTCAGCCATGATCTGGAACCCGAGCCGCTCGGTCGGTCACCGGACCTGCGGGAAACCTCGACGAGTGGAACCCGAGGTCGCGGTAGGTCTGTTCGTGGAGCTGCTCGAAGACGAGCGAGTCCTCGAAGCTGATCCGCCTGGCGGCAGTGGTCTGAACGAAACCTTGTTGCGGATGAAGAAGACCGTCGTCTCATACACACCCTCCGCCACAACTCGATCGACCGGTGACGCACCTCGATTCGGGCGGCGCGAAAAGAGCACCACCACAGCGCAGACCGCCGCGAGCCTCACCGGACGGGACTATGCCCTCAGTGCGCCAACGTCGGATGGCGTGGCGGCGGATGTGTCCGCTGCGGTGTGGTGCCGCTCGGTGGGGGCCTCCTAAACGCTGGAGCTTTACGAGCTCGGCCGTGGCCTGGCACTTGGCACCATCAGGAACTGGATTTCCTCAGGCGTACCGATCTCGCAACCGCAGCCGCCTGGGGCGGCGTCTAGGGCAATGGGCGGGTCGTAGAGCTCGGTCCGCAGCCGGTCCAGCGCGGCGCTGTCCGGGCAGTCTCCCACCCGGAATGGATCCAGATCCAGCTCATCAACAACGTCCCACCGATACGAGGTCTCGCCCTGTGGTGAGGGCGTAGTCGCGCGCGGGCTAGCGGATGACGTTGACAGCAGCTGTGCACCGCTCGCCGCAGCGCCGCTTGGTCCAGGTGGTGGTCAGCTGCCAGCTCGAGCTGGACGTTCCACGACGCGCGGGTCTGTTGCAACAGCAACAGCGACTCGTCCAACATCGTCGACGGCAGCGACACGGCGACGGCAGCGACAAGGCGACATCCCCCTCGTCATTTCACCTGACACGCTAAACGGCGCAGGCGCCGTCGGTGGCGCCGCGCGGCCGCTGCGAGACCACCATAGGCAGTGCCCTTGCCGCGCTTACTTACCCCGCTGCGGCTCTCGGCAACCCCTCACCGTCATCTTGTGGATCACCGAGGGCCCGCCTGCCACATCACCACCCGCATCGGTGCCTCCGGATCGTCGTGCGCGCCTCATCGGCCGAACACGTGGGTACCTCCTGTACGGCCAACCCCAGATGGCCTTTGCAATCCCCGAGCCCACCACCTGATCCGCCTCCGGTGCGCAGGTGGCCGTGGATCGTTGGTGTTCCGGTCACGTTCGATCACCCTCATGGCGCATATTGCCACGAGACAGACACGATTGGGCGTGATTCGGTCTGTTGATGGCCGTACCGCGTCGATCATAGTGGAGTGAAGAACCGCTGCACCCACCGGAAACTGGTCACGTGATACATTAGCTGAGCAGAACCAGTAGAAGATAGCATCCCGCGATGACGATAAATTCTATCCATATTATCACCATCCCGACAATCAGTGCAGCACCGACAAGTAACACGGTGATACTGTCGATGATGAAATCCCAGATCCGGGCGTTATATTTCTTGACGTTCCCGCTACCGATTGCATTGGCGAACGCTTCGACAAGGGCTAGAGCAGCCGTATCAGGAAAATGATGAGGGCGTCGTCCGCGCCATCTGGTGAGCAACACTTTCGACATCTCCTGACCAGGAGCGTTTCCTCGACCCCGTCAGTCCCGGATCATCAACAAGCTTACCTTCATGACCCACCCCACAACATCAGATGGACAACATGGTGCGGCGCCGGGTGGTCAGGTGGGGCACGCGCCAGCTCCGCGGCTCCGTTACGCTGGGCGGGGCACCGTGCAGGGTGGTGCAGGGTAGGTTCTCGGCGCCGTCAGGAGTTGTGGTCCTCGGTGGTGTGACCATGATGGCACGACCACGCGGACTCGTGTTCCCGACGAGCTACCCGAGGAGATTGGCGATCCCTTGGAGTCCTCCACCGCGGGAGGAGCTACCGCCCCCGAAGCCGTTGTAGCGATTGGTGAAGCCGCTGAAGCCACCACGGCTAAAGCCGTTGTAGTAGCTGAAGCTAAAGCGGCCCCCCGACCGCAACCACCACAGCCGCAACCACCGCAACCACCGCAGCCGCTGAGACAATGGTCATCACCGTGTCCGCAGCCGCCACCCAGTGCGAAGATTTCCGAGATCCTCATGTCGCCCCTTTCCCGGTCGATGGCGAAGCTACGCCACCAAAGGCCCGGGTCGGCCTGGAAGAAGTTGGTGACCCAAAAGTACCCAGACGACGCGCTGCCCCTCCGATCGTTACAGTCGTACCGAGGCGACGTCTTAGCCGCAGGCACAACCGATGATCGCTGAGTTCAACAACCGGCCGATCAGCGTTTGACCAAAGCCCCGGCGACATCGCCACATCCCGGGTTTCGCGCCGTGGACCGGTTCGGGTCCTGCGGTGACGTCGTGGGCGCTATGGTGCGGTGCCGCGGAACCGTCGGGTCGCTCGGGCGACCAGGCGGCGGCCGCCTGGCCACCGTCGTGAGAGGTCGTAAGCGGTCCTGACCGGTGTCGAATTGATCATCTCGACGGCGCTGGGATACCGGAATGGGCTACCGCCAAACGCTACCTTCGCCTGATCCGAACTCGGCCAGCTGTCACTGTGGCGGCACTCGCCGGCAAGCAAGGCGTGCAATACCTCCTCGTGCAGCCCTCCGAGGTCATACCATCTGTGCCCGCGTGCCTTCGCCCACCGGATGATCTCCCATCTGATGGCGGCGGGGACACTGAGGCCAGCCGCCTCGCCGGTGCGATCGAATCCGGCCAGCCGACCCCGGACCATCGCGCCGCACACTGTGACCAAGTCTGCGGCGACGGGTTGGCCGTGCACCTCGCCCACGAACAGCGCGGCGTGCCCCGTTGCCGCCAGCTCGGTATACAAGGCCTCGATGTAGTCGATCGGCAACGGGTCGTAGTCTTGGTGACGCGCCGAGTGGGTCATCAACGCCGCGAGCAGCGGGATGTCATGGCTATCCCCGACGCGAACCGTGACACCTCGTGGCGCCCACTTTTTGGGCCACGAGCGCAGCCGCCGAGCGAAACGGCGGCGAATCTCCTCCTCGGTGGCAGTGAGGTCAATGCGGATCGAACCCGACGGCGCGATGCCGGCAGACGAGGCGCGGAAGCCGCGCCGGATCAACTCGCGGCTCAGGTCATGCGCACCTTCGGGCGGTTGGACGAACAGCATCCGCAACCGGCGACGGCCCAGTGCGGCCAGACCACCGCCGAGCACCCGGCAGATCTCGTTGCGGTCAGCCGCAGCTGTGGCGATCACCGGCCCGTAGGGGAGGTAGCCGACGCTGCCAAGCAGGGGCACCTGTCGGTGCATGATCTGCGCGCCGCCGACGAGTTCTCCCGCATGGAAGGCCAGTAGGTACAACGGTGAGTAGCCGACTCGACC
>QHBZ01000123.1 GCA_003244055.1 Pseudonocardiales bacterium
CAGCGCCGGACAGCGCCGGACAGAACGAGCGTCGGCCCCTTACCACGTTGGTACTGGTCAGGGGCCGTCTTTGCTGGGTGGCGGGTCAAGGATTCGAACCTTGGAAGGCATCAGCCGACGGATTTACAGTCCGTCGCCAAGGCAGCCTTGCCCGTGCGGCAGTGCGCACACCCTGTGCGTCCATGATCTTGCCTCGTGCCCCTCGCGTGCCCGTTCCCACGGGACTCACGGGGAACCACGGACCACAACGGTCAGACTCTCACTCACCGTGCGCCAGAACGCTTCCCTGCTCACGAACGGTTATAGGCCACTCCTTTGCAAGGCGGGGGTCAGACACGGTGCGCCGTGCCACACGCGTGCCACAAGGAGGGGTCAGCAACGGTCAACTGGGGTCACCCCTGACCACGACCCGGCGCAGGTCAAGGCCTGGACCAGGGCACCATTGCAGGGTTCGCAAGCTCCTGACCCAGAATCAAGGTGCTCGACGAGCGGATCCTCGGCCGGTCAGAGCCTGCGAACGACGAACCCGCGGGATCTACAACAGTTGTTACATCAACGGCTACGGACAACCACGAACGTCCTCGAACCTGGATCCGAAGACGCAAGGACCGGATCGCGATCGCCTGTGGCTTGCGATTGGTCTACACCGCTGCGACTGGGGCCGCAGCGTTGGACCGGTTCATCGAATTCACCGAGGCCTGGGAGCAGCGCTACCCGTCGGCCATCAAGTTGTGGGAAAATACCTGGACCGAATTCGCTCCTTTCCTGGCGTTCGACCCGGAAATCCGCTCGGTTACACCATCAACGCGCGGAGCCGTCCTTTCACGGAGGACGGACCTGACACGACTGGGTGACGATGACGACGGAAGTCGAGCGGTCCGAGGTCACCACGCCGTCAGGTGAGCCAACGCTTGTGAACCTGCACGCCAAGCTGCTCCTTGAGGACGCCGACATCGGTGACGTACTTGGGGCACTGGATGACGAGTCGTGCACGTGGTACACGGTCGATCTCGATGATGGTGCGCTGCGCGAGGTGACGAGCCCCCTGGAGGGCGAGCGGATGAACCTCGTTGTCCGCCGTCGACCGCCGGGAACCGCTCGATGGAAACCGTTCTTGAGTGGGCTGGGCGTACCCCTCAGCCAGGCCGAAACCTCCGATACCGAATCCGCGCTTGTTGTCGTGCGGACCACCACCGCCCCACCACGGGCACTGCTGTGGTGCTTCGGATCGGCGTCGCTCACCGTCCCGAACGAGCTCGTCGATGGCCGCTTCGGACTCATCGTCGCTCTAAACAAGCACACCGGCGGGTCCGCAATCGCCTCCTGGAGACATCTGCCCGACACCGCGCGGCGCCGGCGACGCACAGGCGATCCAGCCGCACGCGTCCGCCGGCTCGACGCTGACATCCGCGACGGCTACCGACACACGATGGTCGCCAAGAGCCCGGCGCCCTCCCCCGTTGCAGGCCTGGGATTCGACTCGGTCTCGGACCTTCTCCGCGCTCTACGGGTCGCGACGCCGGACGAGCTGATGCCCGACCTGGAGGGCGGCCGCGGCCTGAAGTTCTCCACCTACCTTGACGGATGGCGCGACTTCGCCATCCTCGCCGACTATCTCGTCGCCCTCCGCTCACGGACGGACTACCAACGAGACTGGGACTGGGTGGACCACGTCGTGCCCGTCGCCCCTCGTGCGGAGGTCGAACGACTCCTCGGGGAGCTGTTCACGATTATCGGTGAATGCGAGGATGCGCCGGTCGACCTGGTGCTCCCTGAGCTCGACGACGATGGCGGCGACGGCCCTACGCGACTTTGCTTCGGAATGGGGCATGGGCCGACGATCCGGACGCCGGTCACGTGGTCAAATGTCCGGCGACAACTGCTCCGCCTCTCTGTCGGGGCGACGACACCGCTGCGGCGGCGGCTTCGCCTCAAGCCGGACGGCGCCCCGGATTCCACGACGGTGGATTTCCCGCTCATCGACTTACTCGTTGGTGAGTTCGATCACGACGACCACCACTACGTCCTGAGCGATGGCGAGCTGCTCATCGTCGACGTTGACTTCCTGAGCCGACTCAACGCCGATCTCGCCAAGATCGCTTGGAGCGACTTTCCGTTCCCGTCCTGGGGCGGCGGCACCGAGCCTGGCTACCTCGCGACGGTGGAGCCCCGCAGCAGGCGGCGGATGGTTGTGTTGGACCGGCGCAACATCGAGCTGGCCGGCCAGACCCCGTTCGAGCCCTGCGACCTGTTCACCGACGACGGTCGACTGGTGTTCGCCAAGGTGAAGGGCCGCTCGTCGACCTTCAGCCACCTGTGCACGCAGGCCGAGGTGGCAGCCGAGCTGTTCCTGCAGCATGCCGCGGCGCGGGACGCACTCCTCGACAGGATCGCAGCTCAGAGTCCAGGCGATGCGATTGAACGCGCGGCCATGGACACGCTGGCCGCGCTGGAGGGGCGAAGATCGGAGGCTGTCACTATCACCCTCCTGTTTCTCGGTACATGGCGCAAGCGTGACGTCAGAACCCTGCCGCTCGTGTCGCGGCTGCGACTGCGGCGCGCAGCGAACTGGGTCACGGCGCTGGGCTACCGCTTCGAGGTGGCATCCCCGGACGTTGACATCACTGTGGAAAGGCGGCGCCAATAAGGCACGGGCATCAGGCCGACGGTAGTAGAAACGGTAGTAGGGACGCTGCGGGCAGCGGTCGGACCGGTTGGACGAGGTGGGACACCATGGGCGATTGGCCCTGGCTAGGCGTGACGCCGCAGGACCCGATGGAAGGTGTGGGACGGGTTCCGTTCGCCTCATAACCCAGAGGTCGACCGATCAAGGACACAGCATGCCCGGCCAAGAGTGTGCCACAGGGCGCAGCCTTCAAACTGGCACCTTAACATGATCATCGTCAGCGAGTCGTCAGCGGAAGCGCCGCAACTAGTACGCACGGGCCGATACACGCCGGCATGTCGCCGCAGTTCAGCGGTACGCAAGGACACTCTCAGGTACGCGAACGTACGGCGAATCAGCGTTCACACCGAAGAGGTCGGCTAGCGCGGTCCACCGAGCGGACTACCTGGAGGGGCTCAGTTTGGGTCTCGTTCATGGCAGTCCGCGATGGATCGGGCGCGTTCGGTAGATCGCCATAACCTGCGGATTCACGTTTCCCGTACAGTAGTGAACACGAGTTCGTACAGCTACGGATCAGAAGGTTGGGAGTTCGAGTCTCTCCGGGCGCGCCAAATTCATTGTTTACACCGCTTCTGACCAGCGGCGAAGCAACAAAAGAAGATCAAAACAGGCAGAGCCGATGGATCTTGTACATTACGCTGGCCATTAACCGCGTCCACACGTCCCCCCGCGACTCGCCGCGCGGCGAACGCTCAGCGCGCCCGAGCAGCGCTACCTGCTGTCCCGCGCGGACGAGCACGCCTAGCCACAAGGATCCCCAGGTTCCGACGAACTGCGTTGTCGTCGGCCGCGGAAGCCCGGTCAAGGTCAAGTAGTCTCAAGACGTTCCGCCGACGGACGCGCCGGTGTGGTCATCATCGGGCACGGTGGCGAAGATCCTTCCACGCACCCGGAACGAAACCACGCCGTGGTAGTCCTGCTCCGTCGTTCCGGCAGCGCGAGCGCCAGTGCCCGTGCTTCCTCCAGGGCGCTCATTCTCCGGACACTACAGCAGTTCAGCACTGGTAACGGGGCCTCTGTCACCCCACCGAATCGCGGTGCCAACGAGCGATAGGGCCCCACACAGATCAAAGTTCGTGTCCAGGTTGGGTGTCCGTATGCGGATCCTCCTGCGATGCAAGAGATCGGAGTTGATGCAGTGGTCGTCAGGTCGTGAGTGCGCCGGCGCGCACGGTGCAGACTGGGCAGGTGACCGATGCCCAGGCGGCCGCCCAGC
>QHBZ01000124.1 GCA_003244055.1 Pseudonocardiales bacterium
CCGCGGTGCTCTCGCCACATCGGGGTCAGGTGCTTGATCGGGAGGAGCTTGAACCCGGCGTGGACCAGGACACCGGCCAGCGCCGCGATCGGGATGATGCCGAGTGCGGCGGGGAGCAGCGCCGCGAACAGCAGCAGCCACGCCCCGTGAAGCACCCGTGACCACTTGGTCTTCGCGCCCGCGTGGACGTTGGTCGCACTGCGGACGATGACCGCGGTCATCGGCAGGGCACCGAGGACACCGCAGACGGCGTTTCCGACGCCTTGGGCCATCAGTTCCTTGTCGTAGTCGGTGCGCGCACCGTCGTGCAGGCGATCCACCGCCGCCGCGCTGAACAGGCTCTCCGCCGAGGCGATGAGCATGAAGGTGACCACGGTGCCCAGCACGCCGACCCGAGCGAGCCGCCCGAAATCGTCAAGGCCGGGAAGATTGATAGCGGTGAGCAGGCCGGTCACCTGGACCATGGCCACGGGCAGGCCCAGCAACGCGGTCGCGGCGGTGGCCAGACCCACGGCAGCCAACGCACCGGGAAGCACCCGGGTTTTCGCGGGCAGCCGCTGCCAGATCAGCATCGCCGCGATGGTGCCTGCTCCGATGGCGAACGCGGACAGCGCCTGAGTCGAGCCGACAACGTCGATGAGCAGGCCGGGCAGGCCCGTGAGTTTCGCGATGCCGCTGGTGGGTGCGGAGATGCCGGCCATGCCGTAGAGCTGCCCGGCGATGAGGAGCAGCCCGATGCCGGCGAGCATGCCCTCCACCACGGAGACGGAGATGGCACGAAACCACCGTCCGCACCGCAACGCGCCCAGCAGTAGCTGGAGGAGCCCCGCGGCTAGGACGATGACGCCGAGCGCGGACAGGCCGTACTCCTGGACGGCCTCGTAGACCAGGACGGTCAGGCCGGCGGCCGGGCCGCTGACCTGAAGGCTGCTGCCCGGCAGGAAACCGGTGACGAGCCCACCGACGATGCCGGTGATCAGACCCAGCTCAGCCGGCACCCCGGAGGCGACGGCCACACCCACGCACAGCGGAAGGGCGACGAGGAAGACGACAAGGGAAGCGGTCACATCGGGACGCAGCGTCCGTCGAAGCGACACGGGGACAGCAGACATGGCCCTCTTTCGTTCGTGGGACTTCACAGGAAGGAAGTCAAGGACGATCGCGGCGACCGCGACCAGACGGGCGCGGGACGGCTGCCGTGGTCCGGTCGGGTTACAACGACAGAAGGTGCGGGTACCAGCCTCGCTGGAGAGGCGCGTTCCGGATCCGCTCACAGCACTGTTGACCATCCGAGGCTCAGGAACGCGCCGGGCGTGGCCTCACCGCTGTAGGGCACGGTGTCGGACGGATGGTTGGAGGTGTTCCGAACGCGCTGCCGATCAGCAGCGGAAGGTCTGCAGCACAGCACAAGTGGGGGCCACCGCTGCGCTGGGGCTGCACCTGTCTCTGGCCGTGCACGCATGCACAGGCCCGGCGAGAGCGGCGCCCCAACCGCGGTCCACGGCGACCTCAGCGGGCGGTGGCGCATCGAGACTCTGGCTGCGGGTTGCCAAGTCTAGCCGATGTTTGACGCCGTCATCGTTGTTCTGATGCTCCACGGACAATGCGTGGAAGCAACCGGGCACCAACGCCTCGACCTGCCCGATGTCCAGTTGCATGGAGGTCTGCTCTGAAACAGTGCGGGGGACGGTGTTTTCGTGAGGTGTGGTCAAGTGCAGCAGCACGGCGGAAACCAGCAGCGCGGCCACCACTGCCGCCGCCCTGCGCATCACTCGTGACCCCCGCCGCCTCGACTGCACGCCAATGCCAAAAGGTTACCATCCACTCTTCGGTCAGGGCCGATGACCCTATGCTCGATCCGTCCAGCCAAGTCATTTGAAAAAAGCGCGCCACATGCACTCCGGCCGGCGCACACTTCGGACTGTGCGACAGGAAACTTACCGAGATCCTTCGTCCGATAGTGGCAGCGTAACCGTCGCCCCAAAGCGTGTCCTATGAAATGCTTAAAGAGCGCTGCCCGCTTGCCACTGCGGCCATGTCAGTGTCCAGTCGCCGTAGGTGTCCCAGACCGGGAGCGGAGTTCCGCCGGAGTTGGTGATCTCGACCACGTCGCCGAGCCCGAAGTGGTCATAAAACCATTGGGCGTTAGCGGGACTGAGGTTCACGCAGCCGTGTGAGACGTTGCTGTTGCCCTGCTGGCCGACCGACCAGGGGGCGGAGTGGACGAACTCGCCATCGTTGGAGATCCGCTCGTTGAGGCTGACCCGTTCCCGGTAATAGCCGGGCTGGCCCTTGCAGATGCCGAAAGTGCAGGAATCCATGATGATGCTGGGCTGCTTGTTCGAGATCACGTGCGGGCCGCTTTGCGTGGGGAACCCGGGCGCACCGAGGCTGATCGGTATGGTCTTGACCAATTCACCGTTATCGAATATCTGCATGGTCTTGGTGGCGCCGTCAGCTTTTGCGATCCACGCGTCGTGCACGCGGAACGTCTCGGTCCGATCGGTCTGCCCGTAGGCGCCGTCGCCGAGATCGACACCGTAGAGCCGCGCATTGAGTGTCACCGTACTACCGGGCTCCCAGTAGTTCCGTGGCCGGTAGTGCACCTCCTTGCTTGACATCCAGTACCAGCTCCCAGATTGCCGAGGTTTCGCGGTGACCTGCAGCGCCTTTTCCGCCGCGACTCGATCGGTGACGGCTTTGTCGAAGCGGACCACGATCGGCTGACCGACTCCGACGTCGGACTGGTCTGGGGCCGGGATCATCGACGGATAGGCCTGGGCCACCGGGGACAGCGTCGTCAGAGTCTCAGTCCGGCGCGCCGTCGCGCCGTCGCCCATAATCGCCGTCGCGTCGATCCGGTAGCTCGAGCCGTACCCGAGCGGTTCGGTCGAGGTCCACGTAGTGCGGTCCTGGGACAGCACGCCGTGCACGGCTGTGCCCGTCACGACGTTGGCAACGGTGACCGACTGCACCGTGCCGACCGGGGACTGTACGACGATCGGGGTTGTTGGGTTGATCGCCGCCCTGCCGGCCGGGAGGATCCGCACGGCTAGAGCTGCCGGGGTGGTGGCGACGGGAACACGGGTGCCAACTGCGTTGGTCGGAGCCCGGCCGACCGGGCGACCCAGCGCCACCGTCACGCCGATGCCCAGCGCCATGATCGCCAGTACGGCGGCGGCGGCGACAAGGACCCCCCGTCGCACGACGCTGCGGTTCACAGATTCCCCTTCATCGTGTCGTGCGCCATCAGTACCGATCGGGAACGATGGGGACAGCGTGAGTAACCCGCCGCCAGACCCCACAATACTACTCAACATAGTAGCGCGCGATCGACCGCGCGCCTGGCAGGAGTTCGGCACGGGTGAGCTACGGCTCGTTCCGCGTTCGCCAGTAGTCCCGCGCAAGGATCACCGCGAATCTCCCGGCGTGCCGCCAGACGAGGTCACCCTGTGTGCAGGGAACGGTTGGTACAGCGACCCCGCCCGCGACGGCGGGTCATCCGGGTCCTCACCCCAACCCCGGCGGCGGATCAGGATGACGAGCAAGGAGACCAGCCCACCGGTGATCGCCCCTATCGCGAGCAGCTGGGTACCGGTGAGGCCGAGAGCGGGACGCTCGTCGACGCCCCGGGTGAAGTCCAGACCGAGACGCTGCCCGCCGTACCACAACATCCACAGACTGATAGCGGTGCCGGCCCGGTAGGTACCCAGCGCCGCAGCACCATTAGCACGGCGAACAGGGCCAGCGCGCCAAGCAGGTCGTAGGCCGGCGTCAGATGGTAGGTGCAACCGGCGTAGAAGTGCCCGACGTCGGCGCAGCCGGCACCGGGTGGCGGCGGTGCGGCCGGGCTGGGTCCGAAGCCGGGGGCGAGGTGGTAGCCAGGCTGAACACGGTAGGCCAGGGCGAACCGGCTGGTGGTCGGGGCGCCGAGGTGATCGGTGATCATCAGGTCGCCGATCCGGCCGACGGCGATCGCTAGGGCGATGCCCGGTGCGGCCGCGTCGAGCAGCCGGGGCAAGTGCGCCCGGGCGCGGTGGGCGACGGCCAGACCGACGGCTATTCCGAGGATGAGTCCACCGAACAGGGCCAACCCGCCCTTCCACACGGCGAGAACCTGTCCAAGCGTCTGGAACTGGCTGGGGTGGGAGATCACGTAGTCGGCGCGGGCACCGACGATTCCAGCCGGCACCGCCCAGGTCAGCGCCCGCTCGACGACCGCGGGGTCCAGGTCGCGGCGGCGCACCTCGCGCAGCAGCAGAACAGCACCAACAGTGGCGCCAACCGCTATGAAGATGCCGTGCGGCGACACACCCAACACCGTGGGCACCGGCGGGTAGGTGATCGTCATTTCCCCCCAGACGATGCCGCCGGCGACTCGGGCTGCTGCTGCGCATCCTGGGTGTCCCTGGCCCGTTGCTGCTGGACACGCAACGGTCGCTTTATCTCGGCTCGCTCCGAGCGCCGTCGCTCTAGGGACATCTTTACCCACCTCACCGTCTCGCCGACGGAAGCCGACGTCAACCCGCTCAACCGCTGTCAACAAGCTACTAGCGGGTCTAGTACATCAGGCAGGTGGGCCGTCAGGAGGGACACCGATGGTCAAAGCCGTGTTCGGCCCCGGTCGACCCGTGTGCTAGCCCGGTCGCCCAGTCGCACCGGAAGGTGCCGACGGTGTGCGTGCGGTAACCGCTCGCCCTCGCGCTGCTACTGCGGACCCAGGAGAGTCTCGGACGCGCCCCGCGCGACCGCGGATAGGGCCTCAGATCACGCCTACGGTGTATCAGGAGGCCACGTTGGCGACTCATACTGTTGGCGGGGTCGTAGTTGGTGGCAGGGAGCACGCTTCCACCGACTTGCCCGCCTTGGTTGAACTCGAGGCGGGTCAGGTTGGAGGGAACATGAGCGCACACCTCGTGACCATCGTCAGGGATCTCTCGATCGACACACAGACTTTCTCGCCAAATGCTCGTGATGTTCTGGATCGATGCGTAGCAACCAGCACTCATAGAGTCTCGCAGTTTGATTTCTTCTTCCCCGCAATGCAGGAACACCGGTCTCCATGCAGGACCGCCACCACCGGCACGTCCCCCACCCCCCAGTATTTTCGCCTGGCCGAAAGCGTAGGACCATCGAGAAAGTCCCAGACCGGTCCGTCCCCAAAGAAGCAGCGGTGCAAGACTGCGGCAATTCAGCGCGAAATGCCGAGAAAGGCCATACAGTAAATCCCAATTAAGGAGGCACACCCGATGACGACCCCTACACCCCTCCACCCTTCAAACCATCGAAGAGCATTCAGCTCACTGACGGCGGCCCAACGCTCTCGCTTCCGACAGCTGATCGACACCTACATCGTGACCGAGAATCCAGTCGGCGAGCACCAAGCAGCCAGCGACGATCCAGCGCAGATGATCCACGACATGGGCTTCCTTGCGTGGCACGAGTACTTTCTTGCTAAACTTGAGGATTGGCTCGTCGTGCGCCACAACGCCATCGAATTCGTGCCGCTCCCATACTGGTACCCCGCGACCCCGATTCCATCAGAGTTGAACAATGGCAACACGCAGCCGAATGTCCCATTCCCGTCGGAGCTGCAGGTGGGGTCGATCGCCCAGATTCCTGACTATATGAGCCTAAACACCAGCGTCGTGCCTTACCACAACGAAGTACACGACAATTTGGGGGGCCAGATGCCAGACCCGAAGACTTCACCTGGGGATCCCATCTTCTGGCCATTCCATGCTTTCCTGATGGCCATCTACGAGCATTGGCGCTACCACTAACCAGATAGCTTATGACGACCGTGCGGTGATTCTTGTTCGCCTGCTGATACCATGGGGCGGGGCTTCCGTTTTCCGTGATATCCCGAGGCTCCCTCGGGATATCACGTCCGTCCTTCCGTCGCACCGCGCGCGGCATCTCTGACCTTCGGGGACGCCCTCGTATGCGATGTCGACGAACCCCGCCCGGCGCCATGGAATGGTGCGGAGCGGAATCTAGGCGGTGGTCAGCTCGGTGGTCAGCGCGATGGGGTTGCGCATGCAATACACGCCAGGGCAGCGCTCGTCGGCGCGGGTCTTGATTTTTTGCAGCACCTCGTCCAGTTCATCTGATTCGACCTGG
>QHBZ01000125.1 GCA_003244055.1 Pseudonocardiales bacterium
GCGGCGGCCTCGGCGTCGATGTGTGGCTGCAGCTGGCCGAGCTGGCTGATGACCCGTTCCAGGTCGTCGCGGGCCAGCTCCGGGGCCACGTTGCCGGTCGGCTCGGCGCCCAGCACGGCCTCCACCTCGTCCCCGCCGAGCCAGTCGGGGTTGCCTACCGCGGCCGCGGTAGGCAAGCACCCGGGCCTCCTCGGCAACCATCGGACGTGGACCCTCCCGGCCCGGCAGAGTCAGGTGCAGGCGAAACCGCACCAGCAGCAGGGTGATGCGCCGGGTCACCGCGTCGGTCCGCAATACCCCGCACCGCCGGGCCGGACGCGGGCCGGGCGTCTTGGGATCGAGCGCGCTCTCCAGCACGTACCGGGCCACGGCGCGGACACTCGGGTCGGTGCGATCCAGATGGGCGTGGCGGCGCGGCACGGGCAGCTCGCGGCGAAACGGCAGCGGCTGTGCATGCCCCGGCGCCAGCGCACCGCGCAATCCCTGTGGCAGCGTGGCGGTGACGGCTTCGAAGCCGCCTGGGCGGTCAGCGAGCGAGGATCCGAGCGCATCCAGGGCTTCGCGGGTGAACTCCTCGACCTGCGGTCCGGTGCCCAGGCTGGCGCGGATCTCGGCCAGCTCGCGGGCCACCTCGTCTGGCTTGATCCCGGTCTGGGCGAACTTGGTGAGCGCGGCGTTCTCCCGCTCGGCGTGGCTGTCCCATTCTCGGTGCAGGTCGGCGCGCCGGGTCCGGATCAACTCATCCATCCCCTCCAGCACCGGCTGATCGGCCTGCGGCCTGGCGAGCAGCTCCTCCATCACCGCTTCGACCACATGGTTGGCTGAGTCAGGCACTGGCACGCTGATGCCCAGCTGCTTGCGGATAGCCTCGTGCTTGCGCAGCAGCACCCGCATGACGATCTCGTCGATCTGATTGTCCGCCCCGACGATCGTCACGGCGCGCACGACGTCCCGAGGCTGGCCGAACCGGTCGACCCGGCCTTCACGCTGCTCGTGACGCGTGGGGTTCCAGGCCAGGTCGTAGTGCACGACAGCCTGGAAGTGCTGCTGCAGGTTGACCCCTTCAGAAAGGCAGTCCGTGGCGATCAGAACGTGCCGTCCGTCGGTGTCGGTCAGGTCGGCGATCCGGGCTTCCCGATCGGTGGGCGGCAGCGCGCCGGTCACGCATTCGACGGTGGCGCTGCGGCCCAACGAGATCCGCAGATGCTCGGCGAGGTACTCCGCCGTGTCGATGAACCGGCAGAAGACCACCGGGTCGTCCCCCTCGGCCAGCAGCCCCTGCACGACGCCGTCCAGCATCGCCAGCTTCGCGTCCGGCTCGCCCGCTAGTTTGTCGGCGCGCCGGGCCAACTCCAGCAACCGGCGCCGTTCCGGGCTTGTACCTTCGGGGGCGTCGTCGGCGCCGGGCACGACGTCGAGCGCCTCCGCAGCCTCAGCCTCCGCGAGGTCGAGCACCGTGGCACGGCCGAGGGTGTCGGCCTCCTCCATGGTCTGCGCGTCGACAGTCCTCGCCCGGGTGCGCAGGGTCGCCGCCGCCGCCCTCGGAGACGATGCGAGTGCCCGCAGCAGCCCGAGCGCCGACCAGTACCGCACCCGCTGCCGCAGCTGCCCGCCTGAACTGTCCCGCACGGTTTCCCGCGCGTAAGAGAGCACCGAGTCGAAGAGCTTCCGGTAGTCGTCGGTGAGGTAGTAGCGCTGCTCTTGGATCAGCCGGTCGGACGGGAAGGCGGTCTCCTGCTCCAGGAACTTGCGGATGTGGCTGCGCCGGCGCTGGACCATGTGCCGCGCCAACCGCTCGCGCCCCTTCGCCGCGGAGAGATCGAGGGTGGCCAGTTCGGGATCGAGCAGGCCAATCAGGTTGCGGAAACCCTCCTCCTTCCCGCTGTGCGGAGTGGCCGTCACCAGCAGCAGATGCCGCTGGGTGTCCGCAGCGAGTTTGCGCACGAGCTCATAGCGCAGGGTGCGGCTGCGGCTGCTCGACCCATCGGCCACGCAGCCATGCGCCTCGTCGACGATGACCAGGTCGGGACAGCCATGGATGAACAGGTCGCGGTGCCTCGGGGACTTTATGAAGTCGGTCGAGACGACCGTGTACGGGTACCGGTCGAAGATCCACTCATCGTCGAACAGGCCCCGCTCCAGCTTCTTGACGGTGCTGGACAGCACCAGTTCCGCGTCGATCCGGAACTTGCTGGCCAGCTCCCCCTGCCACTGTTCGGCCAGTGCCGGGCTGCAGAGCACGGCGAGCCGGCTCGCGCTGCCCTGCGCCAGCAGCTCGGTGGCTATGAGTGCGGCCTCGATCGTCTTGCCGATGCCGACGTCGTCGGCGATCAGCAGCCGCACCGTCTCCTGGCGCAGTGCCATGAGCAGCGGCACCAGCTGGTAGGGCCGCGGTTCCACCGCGAGACCGGCCAATGACCGGAACGGTCCAGCGGTGCTGCGGAAGCCGATCTGCAGGGCTGTGCGGAGCAGTCCAGCGCTCACCGCGTTCCCGGCGTCCTGCGACTGCGGCGGGGGGAACTCAGCGTGGTTGACCTGCTCGATGGCGGTGAGGATGCCGGCGATCTCGTCGTCCCCGCCGCCGAGCGGACGTACCACCAGCAGCTCGGGATCCGAACCGGGCAGCACCACCCACTCGCGACCACGAGCCTGCACCAACGACCCTGCAGCGAATGACGCTGCCCCCGTGGACCCCGTGCCGATTGGCCCTGTGCCGGTTGACCCCGGGGTCACGTGGTTCACTGACCGACCCTCCGACTGATTCCGAACACGCTCGGGTACTTCTGAGCGATCTTCGAGTACATCGCGCCGTACGGAATCCGTATTACGCTCCAGCCCGCATCGCGAAGATCATCCGCAGCGTCCTCGTCGCGGCCGGGCTCGTCAGTATTGTCCGAGCCGTCCACGAAGACTCCTACTGGTCCGGTCGAGGTGCGGTACACCAGATCGGGGCGGGCACTCAGATCGGAAAGGCCAGCAATGTCGGGGCCTAGCTCGTCGGGGCAGCGGTACTCCATCTCCGCCAGCCACCGCACGAAGGCGGTACAAGGGCCGTCCGGCATGACGTCGAGGGAGTCCCAGGCGTCTTCAGCGCTGGATTGCGGACCGCTGCGGGTGGTCTGCGCCGTAGCGCAGGCCAGTAGCAGGTCACGAGCCAGATGCCGGTCGATCCGCAGGTGGTTGCCCTGGTTGCGGTAGGACAGCAGGCAGTCGTAGCAGGCGCGGGCGCAGCGCTCCCCGGTCCGATCCAGAATGCCGCCCCGATCCTCGCCGGTGTCCGGGTCGAAGTGACAGATCTCCAGCGCCCGGCGGGCCGCCCGTGCCAGGCCATTGTCCTGCGCATCGACCAAGCGTCGCAGCACACCGGCGCCGCCCTCGGCGCTCTCGATGAACAGCGCCCGGCCGAGCTGACCATCGTCGGGCAAGAGCTCGCAGGACAGCTCGCTGTCCTCCAGCTGGAACTCCGCCTCAATTCCGCGTTCCAGCGCGTGCATGACGCTCAACGCGGTCTGCTCGTCGACAGGTCCCCGAGCGAACCGAGTGATCAAGATGTTGCGGCGGTCCTCGACATAGGGGATGACTTTCTGCTTACGCTGCACCTCCCCGGCTTCCTGGAGTTCCGCTGTGTCGGGGGTGGCGTCGAGGGCCTGGCGCTCCGACAGCCAGTAGCCGGTCTGCACATTGATCCAGTACCCCGCGCTGTCCCCGGAGTCCTTGCGGCGCCGCCGACCCAGATTGGTGACCCGAACGGTGGCCGTATCGCCGTACCGGAGTCGAAGTACCGGCCCCTGACCGGAGTCGACCGTCGCATCGATCCGGCCGGGTCGGGCTCCGTGATCGTTGAACCGGTACGAGGTCACCAGATCAAATCCCGCCCGGCGACGCTCCTCTTCATCGGAGGAGATGCGGTCGCGGCGAGCAGCCTTGACGGTCTGCAGCCGCAGCAGACGGTGCATGGTGCGGCCGAGTCGGCCATCGCACGACTCGCAGACGTCGATGCCCACTTCCTGGCCGTGCAGGTAGCCGCAGGCCTCACAACGGCGAGCCGCATTGGTGTCCAGGCCATTGCCACCCTGCTCACCCGGGGTGAGCTGCACCTGGTTCACCTGGTAGCGCAGCCCCTCGTGGTAGATCAGCGCGCCTGGCCCGAATTCGTTAATGGCGATGAACCGGGGGCGGTGGATGAACTCCGCATCCCTGGGGACGCCACGACGGCCCGGGACGTAAGCCCGCAACGGGAGACGGGGAAACGAATAACCCGGGAGGAAGCCTTCAGAGGCGAGATAGCGGTAGGAGTAGAAGTCAGTCTGCAGGTCCTCGGTGTCCTCATTGCGCAGCAGGCGCAACTGGTTCTCAGCCTCGCGCCGGCGCCTGGTGGCGATGTCGCGGGTTTTCTGGTTCCCGGAGTGGTCGAGAATGATCCGGTTCTGTTCGGCCTGCTCCTCCCACGCAGCGCGATAGAGCTCGCGCCAGCGCTGAAACGACCTGTCGAATTCCCGGGGCGCGTCCTCGACGACGCGGGTGATCCACTCGTCGTGCCACCACGAGGTGTCGCGCAGCTCAACCTCGGCGAGCTTGGCGAGGACCCGGCGGGCGCGGTGCGCGGCCCGCTCCCGGGCCCCAGGGTCGTTGCTGTCCCGCTGGATAGCGGCGGTGAGAGGGTAGTTCTCCGCCGACACATCGAGGATCTTGGCCACGGACCGGTCCAGTGCGATATCGGTCTCCGCCAACCACAGGGCGTGCAGGTGCGAGCGGAGCAGATCCTCATTGGTCAGGTCGAGACGGGGCGGAGTGACTGATCCGCCAACCATCTGGTCTCGATTGCGGAAGTAATACTGGTCATGCGCGTTGCCGGTGGCGCAATAGGTCACGACCAGGGCGGGTTGGCCGGAGCGCCCGGCGCGACCCGCCCGTTGAGCGTAATTGGCCGGGGTGGGTGGGACATTGCGCAATGCGACGGCGTTGAGGTTCGCAATGTCGATGCCCAGTTCCATCGTTGGCGAGCAGTAGAGCACCGGCAGGGTGCCTTTCCGGAACTCATCCTCGCGGTGGATCCGGTCCTCGTTGGCCACCTGCGCGGTGTGCTCCCGCGAGTGCAGCCCGGCCAGTGTCGCGGCGACATCGGTGTAGAGCCGCTGAAAGAACGGGTTGATCCGGGGGCCGAGCTCCGAGGCGATGTCCACGCGTACCGGGTCCTCGGCGCCGGCCTTACCGTCGCCCGGGCGCCAGACGATGGAGGACGCCTTGAGCTGGTAACCCGGCGCTCCACCTTCCTCGGCGGGGCGGGCGATGGTGAGCAACCCGCATCCCTGCATGACGCGGAGCAGATCGCTGATGATCTTCTGACTATCATCACGGATCAGCTTGCCTGCGGGGAACTGACCCTCGCGCAGCAGGAACCGTCCGTAAGCGCCGTACCCGCTGAGGTAGAGGTGTTCGCGGGCGCTGCCCTTACCCCCGGCCCGGGCGAAAGCCATGCCGGCCTGTGGTCGCTGCTCGCGTTCCGACAACGCCCACGGTTCCCGCAGGTGCTGGTCGCTCAGCTTCTTCAACTGCTCGAAACCGACATCGGTGAAACAGTCGACGTCGATGGCCATTGCGCGACGCATCTCATGCAACAGCAGCCGCATGATTTCCTCGCGGTGATCGGGCGCATCGTCCCGTAGCGCGAAATGGCGGTCCTGCCACAGTGACTCGTCCGCCGCGATCTCTGGGAGGTCGAGGTAGTCGATCCGGAGCAGGCCGGTCTGCTCCAGGTTGGGCATGGTAATCCGCCAACCCCGCTCGAGATCTAGGTAGAGGCGGTATCCCACCACGGCTCGCAAGGCCTGCCAGGCCTTACGCTCCACGCTGAACCTGGCTTCGGGATTCTGCGCGAAGTCGGGCAGTGCCACACCCAGCGCGTCCGTCACCCGCTGCTCGATCACCTCGTGGCTCAGGCCCTCCTGACCGGTCTTCTCAGACTGGGCGGTAAGCGCGCGGTACAGCGCGCCGCGGAGCTGGGTGACCTGGATGAAATCATTGAAATGCCCCGCTTGCAGACTCGCATCCTGGCGATTGTCCGCGAACGCGAGCAGCTTTTGTGCATCCTCTTTCAGATCAGGCTGTTGACGCAGGCTTCGGACCACGCTCGCGCTGATAACGGATGTCGCTGAGCTTCGACCCTCGGTGGCGAGCGAGGCCAGTTTGGCGAAATCGCTTCCGCGCTGCTCGTAGGACACGCGGCACCGTAGGCAGAAGCTGAATGGAGTGGGAATATAGGCGGCTAAGGTGCCCGCCGGTTCGTCCACCTCCACCCCGTCGACATCGACGCGGACTACCTCGGGCAGCCGCTTGAGCCACCGGCTCGCCACGGTGACGTCTCCGTGGCGACCGGTGACCAGCCAGGAGTCGGGAATCCGCTGCTCGCTGATCGCGACATCAAGCGAGCCCGGCCACGGCACCTCGGAGCTGATGAACAGATAGCCGTTCACCGAGTCGCCCCCGCTGGCGTCGGCGTCCTGGCGTGACGTGTACCGACGGGTCCCGTGCTCGTCAATACGGCTGACGGCCAAGTACTCCTGCCCGCACTGCCGGCAGAACGCCGCGGGCACGAGGATCTTGTGCGTGTCCCGGAGCTGGGGATCGGGAACGACAGTCTGGTAGCGGCTGGTGATGTAGCGCTTCGCTTCCTCTTCGAGGCTCAGATAGACGTTGTCTCCCTTGGACAGGAATTGGTGCAGCCGGAATGCGAATACCGGACGTTGGGTCCGCGGGTCCAGCATGTCCGCCCCGGCCCGCAGTGTGGTCTGGATCGCCTTGGCGCACGCGGCTGCCGCCTCACTGGTGAGTTTCGCGAGTTCGTTGGCGGCCTCCGGAAGGGTGGACGGGCGCAGTGGCCGAACCAAGCGTCCGTTCCGGTGGACGACGCCGAACTCCGCTTCCACCCATGCCGCTAGCGGGTTGACGGCTAGCTCCTCGTAGCCCCGACCCGCTTTCCCGGAACGGACTCGCGATGTGATCGCTGCGATGTCGTCGGGATCGCCCTTGGTAGTCCGCTGCAACGTCTCCACGATGACATTCGGCGCCGTTACGGGTGTGCCGAATATCCGCGTGGCCACCTTGGCGACCTCGCGACGCTGGTGGGACTCGCTGCCCTCGCTGGTCATCGTGGCCGAGGTGCCGACGCACTGCACGTGTTCGGCCGCGCAGGCTTCACACAGCCGGCGCACCAGCATCGCCACGTCCGCGCCTTGACGACCTCGGTAGGTGTGCAGCTCGTCCAGCACCAGAAACCGCAGGTCCTGGGCGGCGGTGATGAGGCGGTCCCGCTCTTCGGGTCTCGTCAGGAGAAGTTCCAACATCACGTAGTTGGTGAGCAGGATGTCTGGGGGGTTGCTGAGAATCTCCGCACGATCGGACTCCCGGTCCTGCCCGGTGTAGCGCCGGAAGGTGACGGGTTCGCCGCCATGGGGATAGCCGTGCTTGAGGAACTTCTCGAGCTCGTGCTGCTGGCTGTTGGCCAGCGCGTTCATCGGATAGACGATGATCGCCTTCACACCGGGTTCGTAGCTGCCAGTGGCGCGCCGCCGCAGCACGCTGTCCACAATGGGAACGATGTAGCTCAGGCTCTTTCCTGATCCGGTTCCCGTGGTGAGCACGTAGCTCGCCCCGCCCCTGGCGATCTCGACGGCCTCTCGCTGGTGCTGGTGCAGGTCGATGACCTGGCCCGGTGCTCCGTGGGGCTCGTCCCCCTTCCCGACGCGGAAGATCCGTTCGCACTCCGGGTGCAGGATCCCCTGCTTGACCAGTTCGCTGATCGTGCCACCTGAAGCGAAGTTGGGGTTGAGCGACAGGTAGGCGTCCGGCCACTGGTCCCCGTTGGCCACCCGCTGGTCGACGTGCTTCCGGATGTCTGGATCGTGGATCTTGGTGAAACCTGCCGTGAACGCCTCGTAGTCCGCGAGCAGCTGCTGGTGGACCTGGAAGACGTCCATGCCTGAGCTACCCTTCGTGACCTCGCGCCTGTCGGAAGGCTACTGACCAGGGTTATGGCCGGGCGATCGCGCCGGGCATCGGGTGAACCTGGTAGGTGGCCAGTTCAGAGGTGATGGCGGGGTCGGCGTCGCCGAGGGCGCGGACGTCGGTGTCGGAGCCGGCTTCGACTACGGCGAGTCCCCATATGCCGGCAGGATCGGCGACCGCGCCGAAGACCACGGCGGTGCCGTCAGCCGCCAAGGTGGTCCAGTAGCCGACGTGGTCTTGCATGATCATTGACTCGGCTTCGGTCATGTCGACGGAGAAGGTAGGCCGGGGAGGCACGAGTTTGTAGAGGTAATAGGTCATCGCATCTCCTCGAACGCTGTTGTGGCGGCGGCGCTCGGAGCATAACCGACGCCGCTCTTGTGGCCAGGACACAAATGCGCGGCTGGAGATTTCGTGCTGATACCCGGTTGTTCCGCGCCTGGGAACCCTCTTCACTAATAGGTGTGGCCCGCCTCACGGGAGAGGTCACGGCGGTGTCAGGAGGGTGAGATGGCGCACGACCTCAACTGCCCGCACTGCGGATGCCCACTACTCGCGAGCCAGGACACCGTCCAGGTGCCTGAAGTCGAGGCCGTGGAGCTGCTCCACCGGGAGATCGAGCACCTCCGGGCGACGATCGCTCGGCTGCGAGGAGCGGGCTTCAACCGCCTCACAGCGGGTCCCTGATGCCGACGCGGCACCATCTCGATCGGGTCGGTGCCGCCCCTGAACGGCGTCACGCGGGTTGGCCCACACCGGTCACGCCGTCGCTGTCGGCTCGCACGCTGTACAAGCTGCATCATCTGCTGGAACCGAACCCGGTGTACCGGCGGTTGGCGGCCTGGCTGGAGCGCAGTCCAGCGGCGAACCGGATGTTCACCGCCGCTGAGGAGCGGGTCAAAGGCGCCACCTTCGGCTGCCGGATGTGCGGCCAGTGCGCGCTGCCGGCGACGGGTTACGCCTGCCCGATGACCTGCCCGAAGCAGCTGCGTAATGGCCCGTGCGGTGGGGTGTCACCCACCGGGATGTGCGAGGTGGAGCCCGACGTGCGGTGCGTGTGGTTGGTCGCTTTCGAGCGTGCCGAAACCGAGGGCCGAGCCGAGGATCTCAGCCTGCTGCAACGCCCGATCGACCACCGGCAGTGGGGGCAAAGCTCCTGGGTGAACTACTGGCAGGGCCGCGACGAGGGGATGTGGGTCTCCGGCGACGGCCGGCGCCAACTGCCGATCATCCAGCGTGACGATCCCGGTGTGTCTTCGTGACCGCGGGCGTCGCGGGCAATGGCCACCGTCCGGTCAGCAGCCCCGGGCGGCTGCGCCGCGCGCTGGCCTCCGGCCGGTTCGTGGTGACCGCTGAGATCGGCCCACCCCGTGGTGCCGACCCGGCGGCGATAGCGAGGAAGGCGGACCTGCTGCGCGGCTGGGTCGACGCGGCCAACGTCACCGACAACCAGAGCGCTCACGTCCGGCTGTCGAGTTTCGCGGGCAGCCTGTTGGTGTTGTCTGCCGGCGTTGAGCCGGTGATGCAGCTGACCTGCCGGGACCGCAATCGGATCGCCCTGCAGTCCGACCTGATCTCGGCCGCGGCCCTGGGCATCCCCAACATCCTGCTGCTCACCGGCGATCATCCCCGCTTCGGCGACCACCCGGAAGCCAAGGCGGTCTTCGACATCGACGGGGTTCAGCTCGTCTGGACCGCTGCGACGATGCGCGACCAGGGGCGGCTGCTGTCCGGGCGGCGGGTCGATCCCGCGCCGCACTGGCTGATCGGCACGGTGGAGAACCCGTTCTCCCCGCCGATCAGCTTCCGGGCTCGGCGGCTGGCCAAGAAGGTCGCGGCCGGAGCCGAGTTCGTGCAAACCCAGTTCGTGTTCGACCTCCCCATCTTCGAGCGGTTCATGGCCGAAGTCCGCGATCTCGGGATCCACCACAGGTGTGGGGTCATCGCGGGAGTGGGCCCGGTGCGGTCGCTGCGCGCGCTGGAGTACATCGCCACCAAGGTGCCCGGCATTCACGTGCCCGACGCCATGATCCGCCGGTTGCGCGGCGTACCGGCCGACCGGGTCGCCGATGAGGGTATGCAGATCTGCGTCGAGATCATTGAGCGCCTCACCGAGATCTCCGGGGTCGCCGGGGCACACGTGATGGCCTTCGGCCACGAGCGGGGTATCCCGGAGATCCTCGAGCGGGCCGGTGTCGGCCCCCGCCCGGACCACGCAGCAGCACACGAGGGGAGTGGCCGTGCTGGTTGATTTCCGCCCCACCGGCAAGCTCCGCGGCAGCAAGCCCGTGGACGTGGCCGCTGCCCTGGGCCCGGTGGTCGACGCGCTCGCCGAGGATTCGGTGGACCTGTCCCGGGTCCGCGTGGTGTGCGACTGGGTCCAGTACCGCAGCAACTTTCGCGAGGTCGTGGACATCCGACCGATTCTCGCCGCCCACGGTCAGCCGGAGCTGACGCCGGTGCCGCTGGCGGCGGTGGTCACCGAGGACGAGATGGAGGTCGCGATCGACGTCCGTCGCAGCGGCGACGTCGATCTCAAACAGCTCACCGGCGAACTCATGCGAGCCCGCTGCGGCGAGGTCGACCTGTCCCGGGTCTACCTCGAGCCATGGCTGGCCACCAGCGCCAGCGTGATCTGGGAATTCAACACGTTGTACTGGAAAGCGCTGGACCTGTGGGAGCAGGCCACCGGTCGTCGATACGAGCAGGCCCTGCCGGGTGGCCAGAGCGACGCACGGAACCGGGATGCGGTGCGGGAGATGATCACCGGCCTGCTCGGCCTGTGGGATTCCCTGGCCGCCCGCAATGCGCTGCCCGAGGAGCTGTACATCGTCGAGCTGGGGGTGGGCAATGGTAGCCAGGCGAAGACCTGGCTTGACGAGTTCGTCGAGCTGGACCGCGAGCACGGCAAGGACTACTACCGCCGGCTGCATTACCTCATGTGCGACTACTCACCGCATGTCCTGGAACTGGCCCGGGCCACGGTCGCCGACCACGCGCAGCACGTCAGCTCCTTCGTGCTCGACGCGACCCAACCCCGCACAGCGCTGGGCTTCCTGCGCTACAAGATCTTCCTGGTCTACATTTCCAACGTCTATGACAACCTGCCCACCGACGAGGTCGCGCAGATCGGTGGCCACACCTACATCGTGCAGACCAGGGCATACTTGACGCGGGACGCAGCCGCCGAGATCGGGCAGCTGACCTCAGCCCAGCCCGAGCAGGTGCCGGGACTGATCCGCAAGCTGCTCCGACTCGGTCCGGCCCTGCTCGCCGAGGCCGCGTCGGCGCATTTCCCGTCGGTGGAGGCGGCGGTGGAGTTCTGGCGGCGTAGCTGGGACGCGCTGCGCCTGGAGGAGCGGTACCTGCCGTTGGCGGGCCTGGATCTCTATCAGATCGCGCCGACGGTGAGCGGGGAGATGCTGCGGCCGCTGCTGGAGTCCGGCGCCACCATCCGGATGCACGTGAACAATGGGGCGGTGGCCAGCTTCGTCGACACCATCCCGCTGCTGCATCCCTACGGCCGGCTCATCTGCCACGACCTGTTCCTCACCGACGTGCATGCCTACCGCACCGGTTTTCGTGGTCCCGGAAAATACGACGGATCGATCGTGAACTGGCTCAACGGGCCGCTGCTGGCGCACATCGGCCGCCGCAAGGGTTTCGACGTGGACTACCAGCGGTTCGCGCACCGGACCGGCACCAACATCGTCACGATGACCGCGCAGGTGAGGGACTGACATGCTCCCGTTGCTGCCGACGACCGTCGTCGGGTCGTACTCGGTGCCCGAGTGGCTCGAACGGCTCAAGACCGACTACTACCGCAACCGGATCAGCCGCAGCCATCTGCGGGAGATCCACGACATGGCGATCAAGGCGGCGCTCAAGGACCAGGAAGCCGCGGGAATCGACATCGTCTCCGACGGGGAGCTGCGCCGGGACAACGACATCGACTACTTCCTGGCCCGGATACCGGGAGTGCAGATTTCGGTGACCGTCAAGTCGTTCTACTACGACTACTACGACACCGTCGTGGTCGATCCGCTGCCGGCCGACGCAGCGCCGCTGGGCCTGGCCGAGGACTACCGCTTCACCCGCCAGTACACCGACCGCCCGGTCAAGTTCTCGTTCACCGGACCGTTCTCACTGTCGCACCGGATACGCAACAAGGCCTACGCCAAGTCCGCCGACCTGATCCGGGCGTTGGCGCAGGTGCTCAACGCGGAGGCGCGGGCGCTGGCGCAGGCGGGTGCGACGCTGCTCCAGATCGATGAGCCGTTCCTGGCCGGCTACCCCGAAGACGTGGCGCTGGCGGTCGAGGCGATCAACATCGTGACCAAAGGCGTCGACGTACGATGGGGGCTGCACGTCTGCTACGGCAACCGCTACGCCCGGCCGTCCTGGGAAGGACACTACGATTTTCTGTTCCCCGCGGTGCTCGACGCGAATGTGGATCAGCTCATCCTCGAATTCGGCCGCAAAGGCTACGAGGACCTGCACATGATCCAGCGCCTCGGGTGGGACCGTGCGCTCGGGCTAGGTGTGGTGGACGTCAAGACCGAGCAGATCGAATCCGCGGAAGTGATCACCCAGCGCATCCGCAAGGCACTGGAAACGTTTCCGGCCGATAAGTTGATTATCAATCCGGACTGCGGGTTACGCCATCTTCCCGCCGATGTCGCCAGAGCGAAGCTGACAGCAATGGTGGAAGGAACCATCGCCGTCCGCCGTACCCTGCCCGCTGCCCCGGGCCAGGAACCGACCGTAGAGCAAGGAGCGTGATCCAAAATGACCCAGCTGGAGAGCATCGAGTACCTGTTCACCTCCGAGTCGGTGACCGAGGGGCACCCGGACAAGATGGCCGATCAGATCTCCGACGCTGTGCTGGACGCAGCGCTGACGATGGACCCGAACTCGCGGGTGGCCTGCGAGACGCTGATCACCACCGGGATGGTCGTGCTGGCGGGGGAGATCACCACACCAGGCACGCTGGACTACACCCAGATCGTGCGGGACACGATCTGCCGGATCGGCTATGACAATGGCAGCTTCGGCTTCGACGGGCACTGCTGCGCGGTGTTGACCGCGTTGGACAAGCAGTCGGTGGATATCGCCCAGGGTGTCGACATGGCGGCTGAGCGGCGCGGCAAGCTGTCCGAGGACGAACTGGACAGTGCCGGTGCGGGTGATCAGGGGATGATGTTCGGCTACGCCACGAACGAGACCCCCGAGCTGATGCCGATGCCGATCGCGCTGGCGCACCGGCTGTCGAAGCGGTTGGCGACGGTGCGCAAGGACGGCACGCTGCCTTATCTGCGGCCCGACGGCAAGACGCAGGTCACCGTCCGCTACCGGGATCACGTTCCGATCGGGGTGGAGAAGGTGCTGATCTCCACCCAGCATGCCGAAGAGGTCACCTCAGAGCAGATCCGGGAGGACCTGTGGAAGCACGTGGTGCTCGCGGTGCTGCCCGCCGACTTCTACAACGAGGCCGAGTTGGCTCGCAACCTGTTCGTCAACCCAACCGGGCGGTTCGTCATCGGCGGGCCGGTCGGTGATGCCGGACTGACCGGCCGGAAGATCATCGTGGATACCTACGGAGGGTTCTCCCGGCACGGTGGCGGCGCGTTCTCCGGCAAGGATCCATCCAAGGTGGACCGTTCCGCGGCGTACGCGGCTCGCTACGTGGCCAAGAACGTCGTGGCCGCCGGCCTGGCGGACCGGGTCGAGGTGCAGGTGGCCTACGCGATCGGCGTCGCTCGGCCGCTGTCGTTGTTCGTGGAGACCTTCGGCACCGAGCAGGTATCCCGCAGGACCATCGAAAAGCTGGTTGGCGAGCACTTCGACCTGCGTCCGGCGGCATTTCGCGGTTACCTGGGGTTGCACCGGCCGATCTACGCTAAGACCGCCGCCTACGGCCACTTCGGACGCGATGATCCCGACTTCACCTGGGAGCGCACCGACAAGGCGGCGGAACTGCGCGAGTCCGCCGGGTTGCCGGCCAGCGCCGAGCCGGCAACTGTCTAGAGGTGGGCCTAAAGGAGGCTGCAGTGGGCATCATCGTCACCGGGTCGATCGCCACCGACCACCTGGCCGTCTTTCCCGGCCGGTTCGTCGAGCAGATCCTGCCCGATCAGCTGGAGAACCTCTCGGTGTCGTTTCTGGTGGAGGACCTGGCGATTCGCCGCGGTGGGGCGGCCGCCAACATCGCCTTCAACCTCGGCTGCCTCGGGCTGGCGCCGGCGCTGGTCGGCGCGGTCGGCGCCGACTTCGCTGAGTACGGGCAATGGCTCTCGGAGCACGGGGTGGATATCAGCGCGGTGCACGTCTCGTCGACCCTGCACACCGCCCGGTTCCTGTGCACCACCGATTCCGACCAGAACCAGATAGCGTCGTTCTACGCTGGTGCGATGACCGAGTCCCGCGACATCGAGCTCAAGCCGATCGTGGACCGAATGGGCGGGACCGATCTGGTGGTGGTGGGCCCGAGCGACCCGGTCGCCATGCAGCGGCACTCCCAGGAGTGCCGAGAGCGGGGTTACCCGTTCGCCGCGGATCCCTCCCAGCAGCTCGCGTGGCTCGACGGTGACGAGATCAAGCGGTTGGTCGAAGGCGCGACCTACCTGTTCACCAACACCTATGAGCGAGGCCTGCTCGAACATAAGACCGGCTGGGGCGACGATGACATCCTGGCGCGGGTGGGTGTCTCGGTGATGACTCGGGGCGCCAAGGGGGTGACCGTGCGACGGCCGGGCGAACCGGTTATCTCGGTGATGCCGCCCCAAGATCTGGCCAAGGCCGACCCCACCGGCGTGGGTGACGCGTTCCGGGCCGGTTTCCTCGCCGGCGTCCACTGGGGCATAGGTGACGAGCGATCGGCCCAGCTCGGCTGCATGCTCGCCACCCTGGTGATCGAATCGGTCGGCACCCAGGAGCACAAGTTCGAACCCGAGACGTTCATGCAGCGGTTCAGCGAAGCCTACGGACCCGACAGCGCGGCCGAGGTGGCCGCCCACGTGCATGCGTGACCGTCTCACTTCACCGAACTCACCGACAAGGAGTGCATTGCGATGACTGAGGCGCCTGCCGCTGAGAAAAGGCTACAGAGCCGCGCTGGTATAGATTTCGCCGTTGCCGATCTGGGCTTGGCTGAGTTCGGTCGTAACGAGATCCGGTTGGCGCAGCATGAGATGCCGGGTTTGATGGCGTTGCGGCGGGAGTACACGGACGTGTTCCCGCTGCGCGGGGCGCGGATTTCGGGGTCGTTGCATATGACCGTGCAGACGGCGGTGCTGATCGAGACCCTGATCAGTCTCGGTGCTGAGGTCCGGTGGGCGTCCTGCAACATCTTCTCCACGCAGGATCATTCGGCGGCGGCCGTGGTGGTGGGTCCGCATGGCACTGCGGAGGAGCCACAGGGGGTGCCGTGCTTCGCCTGGAAGGGCGAGACGCTGGAGGAGTACTGGTGGTGCACCGAGCGGATGCTGACCTGGCCCGACGGCGCCGGGCCTAACATGATCCTCGACGACGGCGGCGACGCTACCATGCTGGTGCACAAGGCGACGACATTCGAGAAAGCGGGGGTCGTGCCCACCCCGGAAGACAACGACTCGGATGAGATGAAGGTGTTCCTGGACGTGCTGCGGGCCTCGTTGGTCGATACGCCGGGGAAGTGGACGGGTATCGGTGAGGGCATCCGCGGGGTGACCGAGGAGACCAC
>QHBZ01000126.1 GCA_003244055.1 Pseudonocardiales bacterium
TGCAGGTTCTGCAATGCGGTGATCCGACTGGGTTGGGCACTGGCGGACCCGGGTACACCATCCCGGATGAGGTGTTCCCCCAACTGACCTACGGGCGCGGGCTCGTTGCGATGGCCAACACCGGCCAACCCGACAGCGGCGGTAGTCAATTCTTCCTGATCTACGGCCAGACCCAGCTCCCGCCGCAGTACACCGTCTTCGCCTCGATCTCGCCGGGCGGGCTCGAGGTCCTCGACCAGGTAGCAAAGGCGGGTGACGATGGCTCGCTGGAGCCGTCCCCTGGTGGCGGTAAACCCAACCAACCGGTCACGATCACATCCGTCGATGTCAAGGCGGCCTGACGCCAGACTCCGACGCCCCGACCCGACGCCACGTTGGCGAGTCAGTTGGAGGACGTGACGCGGTAGACGTCGTAGACGCCTTCGATGTTGCGAACCGCGCTGAGCACGTGGCCCAGGTGCTTCGGATCGCCCATCTCGAAGGAGAACCGGCTGACCGCCACCCGGTCGCGGGTGGTAGTGACCGAGGCGGACAGGATGTTCACCCGCTCGTCCGCGAGCACCTTGGTGACATCGGACAGTAGGCGGTGCCGGTCCAGCGCCTCCACCTGGATCCCGACCAGGAACACCGACGACGACGACGGCGCCCATTCCACGTCGACCAGCCGCTCGGGCTGCGCTCGAAGCGACTCGGCGTTGGTGCAGTCGGTGCGGTGCACGCTGACCCCGCCACCCCGGGTGACGAAGCCGAGGATCTCGTCACCCGGCACCGGTGTGCAGCACCGGGCGAGCTTGGCGTAGATGTCGGCGGCGCCACTCACCCGCACACCGGAATCGGTGGTCGGTCGACGGCGCTGGACAGTGGACGGAGTGGCCCGATCGGCCAGTACCTCCTCGGCACCGTCCTCACCCCCCAGCAGCGCAACCAGGCGTTGCACCACATGGCGGGGCGAGGCGTGGTGCTCGCCGACAGCGGCGTACAGAGCGCTGACGTCGGGATAACGCAGCTCTCGGGAGACCGCCACCATCGACTCGGCAGAAACCAGCCGTTGCACCGGTAGCCCGACCCGGCGCAGTTCCTTGGCGATGGCGGTCTTGCCAGTCTCGATGGCCTCCTCGCGACGCTCCTTGGCATACCATTGCCTGATCTTGGCCCGGGCCCGGGGTGAGGCGACGAAGGAAAGCCAGTCCCGGCTGGGACCGCCGCCCTCAGCCTTCGAGGTGAAGATCTCGACGACCTCGCCGTTCTCCAGCTTCCGCTCCAGCGCGACGAGCTGGCCGTTGAGCCGCGCGCCGATGCAACGATTACCGACCTCGGTATGCACCGCGTAGGCGAAGTCGACCGGCGTGGAGCCGGTGGGCAGCGTGATCACCTCGCCCTTGGGTGTAAAGACGAAGATCTCTCGGGTGGCCAGGTCATAACGCAGCGACTCGAGGAACTCACTGGGGTCGGCGGCCTCACGCTGCCAGTCCAGTAGCTGACGCATCCAGGCCATCTCGTCGATATCAACGGCTCCGTTATGGGTGGCGCCGTTGTGGGTGCCGTGGGTCTCCTTGTACCGCCAGTGCGCGGCGATGCCGTACTCCGCGGTGCGGTGCATGTCGCGGGTGCGGATCTGCACCTCCAACGGTTTGCCGTCCGGACCGATCACCGTGGTGTGCAGCGACTGGTAGACCCCGAATCGGGGTTGAGCGACGTAGTCCTTGAATCGACCCGGCATCGGCTGCCACACCGAGTGCACGACCCCGATCGCGGCGTAGCAGTCCCGTACGTCCTCGACCATGATCCGCACCCCGACCAGGTCGTGGATGTCATCGAAATCGCGGCCGCGCACGATCATCTTCTGATAAATCGAGTAATAGTGCTTCGGTCTGCCCTCAACAGCGGCGGTAATCCGTGACCCGGTCAGCTGTGCAGACACCTCGTTGATCACGGTCCGCAGGTAGGTGTCGCGAGACGGCGCCCGGTTGGCCACCAACCGTACAATCTCGTCGTATTTTTTCGGATGCAGGATCGCGAAAGAAAGGTCCTCTAGCTCCCACTTGATGGTAGCCATGCCCAGCCGGTGTGCCAGCGGGGCGAAAACCTCGAGGGTCTCCCGGGCCTTGCGCGCCTGCTGCTCCGGTGGCAGGAAGCGCATGGTGCGCATGTTGTGCAACCGGTCCGATAGTTTGATCACCAGCACTCGGGGATCGCGGGCCATGGCGATGACCATTTTACGAATGGTCTCGGCCTCGGCGGCGGCGCCTAGCTTGACTTTGTCCAGCTTGGTGACACCGTCGACGAGGTGGGCGACCACCTCACCGAAGTCCTCCGAGAGGCGGGCCAGCGAGTAGTCGGTGTCCTCCACCGTGTCGTGAAGCAGCGCGGCCACCAGCGTGGTGGTGTCCATCCCCAGCTCGGCCAGGATTGTCGAGACCGCCAATGGATGGGTGATGTAGGGATCGCCGGACTTGCGCTTCTGGTGAGAATGCTTGTCCGCCGCGACATCGTAGGCTCGCTGCAGCAGTGCGAGGTCGGCCTTGGGGTGCAGCTCCCGGTGCACCGCGGCGAGCGGTTCAAGCACCTGCCTGACCGGGCCGGGCCGCTGCGCGGTGATCCGCCGCGCAAGCCTGGCCCGAACCCGTCGGGTCGCCGACGGTAGCCGCTGCGAATCCGGAGCGGCGGTCACGTCAGCCGCCGCTGCATCGGCACGCTGCAGGTCCTGGCTCACAGCGCACACTCCCGCCACGTGGTGACCAACAAGTTCTCAGCGTACCGCCGGGTTTACCCATCCGAATCCCAAGGACCCCGCGCCCTGATGTTCCCGAACTCAACAGCAGAGCTGCGCAAGGCCGATCAGAGTGCTCTGCTGTTGGTTCGGGAGGCATAGAGTACTCGGTCAGACTGACAGCAGGACGTGCAGCGAACGCCCGGCTAGGCGATCACGGCCGGCCAACGAAGCGATCTCCAGCAGCATCGCGATGCCACTGACCGTGATCCCGGCCCGCTCGACCAGCGCGCAGGTCGCCGCTGCGGTGCCCCCGGTGGCGAGTACGTCGTCGACAACCAACGCCCGCTGACCTGGCCGCAGGACGCCGTCAGCCAGTTCCAGCGACGCCTCGCCATATTCCAGGGCGTAACCCTCCCGGTCGCAGACCACGGGCAATTTGCCCGGTTTGCGCACCCCGACCACGCCAACGCCCAGAGCGTAGGCGGCTGCGGCGCCGAGCAGGAACCCACGGGCCTCTATCCCGATCACCACGTCGACCTGTTGGGTGGGCGCGATCAACGCGTCCACCACCGCTGGAAACGCAGTAGCATCGGCGAAGACCGGTGCCAGGTCCCGGAAGAGCACACCGGGTTGTGGGAAGTTCGGGACTTCGCGAATCAACGATACGAGCAGGGCTGCCAGGTCGTCCATGCTCGGCCGGGTAAGCACTATAGATATTTTACTGGCCTGAGTCTTGATGTCCGGAAGACTGCGAGTTGCCATGTTCGGAGGACCCTGAGTTGTCATGTCCGGAGAACCCTGAGTCACCGCGAGCGGAGGACTCCGAGTCTCCGTGCGCTCGGTTCGTCGCGTAATCCGTTTTCCCGGTGGCGCCCGGGCCGTTCGGTGCATCTTTCCAGCCCTGCGAATCAGTCTTGTTTTGAGCGCCTTTGGGGACCGGAGTGCCCTGACGGGCCTGAATCTTCTTCTGGACCGGAATCGACTTGGGCACCTGAATTGGCGCCGGGAGCTGAACCGGCAGCTTGACCGGCACCGCTAGCTGGACCGGCACCTTGACCGGCAACACTCGCTGGACCGGCACCTCGACCGCCGTCGACAGTGCTGCCGGGATCACCTGCGACGGATCCCACTTCGTCGCGTCCGAATCGGCCGTCGGCTGCTCCGGGTTAATCGCCGAGCAGGTTCCGGGATCAATCAACTCGTGAGCGCACTCCAGTGTGGATGTGGACTCACCGGCCGCGGGCTGGGTCGATGTGGAGTGGCTCTGCCCGGCTCGGTCCGGGTCCGTGGAAGCCTGAGTCACTGCATCTGCCATGGGATGCCGATACGGCACTGGGTAAACATTCTGCGCCGGGATCGACGCTGCGGGGGGTCGCGCCTTGGCAACCGGCGTGCCGGTCACTGCCTTAACCGAAGGCATACGGTCCGCCAGCGGGCCGTTGGTCACGACACGCACCGGCGCAGCGCTCTGATCGGGCTCAGGAAATGCCAGTACCGGCGAACTCCCCCCCGGAGTGAACAGGCTGATTCCTGGCAGAATGACCGCCAGCGGCGGGCTGGACAGGCCTGCAGCCAACGCCAACGCACCACCCATCACCGCAGCCAGCCGGACTGGCTTGCGGTCCGCCCAGCCAGCGCGATTGCTCCGGCGACCTAGCGCCGACATACCAGTTAGCGCGCCACGACCGCCGAGGAGTGTTGCCAACTCGCGTCGCCCACGCCGCTCCCAATCAGAGCCGATCGAACGGCCTGCCACTTCCCGGATATGAGCGACAAGATTCCGTGCGTCGGATCGACTGACCGGGTCCTTGGCGAGACCGCGCAGCATCAGGTCTCGCACCAGTGCGGGGACCACGTCGACGGGAGCGGCGCTGCTTTGATGCTTGATCGAGAGCTCGGCGACGTCTTCGGCGTAGAAGGGCGGTGCGCCGACGAGGCACTCGAAGAACGTGGCAGTAGCGGCGTAGACGTCCCCGGCCGAGGTGGCCGGCCGATCACTCCAGTGTTCGGGAGCCAGGTAGAAGGGCGTCGACCGACCGAGTAGCCGCCGGCCGCCGGATGTCCAGAGTCCAAAATCGACGAGCCGGACCCGGCCGGTGGAGGTGACGACCACATCCTCCGGCTTGACATCGCCGTGCGCCAGGCCTGCCTCGTGACAAGCGGCTAGCGCATGAAGCAAGTCCTTGAGCACGACCAGCGCGGCCTCGGTGCTGACCGCACCGTGCGCCAGGAGCAGCGCTCGCAAGGCGGTGCCGTTGAAATGATCGCCGATGACGGCGGCCCCGTGTTCACCCTCGACGTAACGGTGAACCCGGGCCACTCGGGTATCCCGAACCCGTGCAAGCCGAGGGAAGTCACGAGCAAACCGAGTGCGGAACTCAGTGTCCGCGAGCAGTTCGGGAGACAGGTAGGTGATCGCGAGCAATCGGCGGGTCATCTGGTGGCGAGCAACCACCCGGCGACCTACCGAGTCCTCACCTATCTCCCGGGGATGCACCACACCCGGAATGGACCACCCCACCATCCCCGATCCTCCCTGGTCGCCGTTACGGTGCCGCCCCGCACCCTCACTCCCCGGAGCGACATCCGGCGTCTGACTACAGAGCGTTCTCCCAAAGAGGCGTGGAGGCAAGGACTGGGGGCGACGAGGCACCACATTGGTGATGGAAAAGTCGAAAAGCGATGCCAGTTGGTCACGCTGAGATTACTCTGCGCAACAAAGAACACGTAGCGTAGTTGAGCGCACCAACCCCCGTTAGCGGCCGGAGGGCCTGCCGGCCTTGCCGGACGGTCTGTTGTTCTTGCCTCCGGGGTGCCCGCGCCGCCGGCCCGCAGGGGCGGCTTTGCCGACCGTCGTAGACGCTCCAGCGGAGGTCAGTGAATCCCCGGTCGGGGCGGTGCTATCGGGAGTGGGTGACGCGGTCTCGCCCGCACCCTCAGGGCTCGCGGCGGCCTTGCGGGCTAGCTTCTCCCGGCGGGCCGCGACCCGTTCGGCTTGCTGCCGGTACGCCGGTCTGCCCATGGTGAGGTCGACCACCAACGGGGTCGCCAGGAAGATCGAGGACATCGTCCCGGCCATGATGCCCGCCATCTGCACCAGAGCGAGGTCCTTCAGTGTCCCGACCCCCAACAGACCGACGCCGACGACCAGCAAGCTGAGCACGGGCAACACCGCGATCAAGGAGGTGTTGATCGAACGCATCAGAGTCTGGTTGACCGCGAGGTTGGCGGCCTCAGGGTAGGTTCGTCGAGTCAGGCCGAGCAGTCCGCGGGTGTTCTCTTGAACCTTGTCGAACACCACGACGGTGTCGTACAGCGAGAACCCAAGGATGGTGAGCAGGCCGATCACCGACGCCGGCGTCACCTCGAAACCGATCAACGAGTAGATCCCCGCGGTCACCAGCACGTCATGCACCAGTGCTATCAACGCCGCCGCCGCCATCCGGGGCTCGAAATACACCGCGAGGAACACGGTGACCAGCCCGAGGAACACCACCAGCGCGATCAGTGCCTGACGGCTGATCTCACCTCCCCAGGTTGCGCTCACCGCGCTGTCGCTGATTGCCTGTTCGCTGGGCTTCCCGTCTTTTCCGAGTGGGTGCAGCTGCTCGAACAGTGCCCTTTTCAGGACGAAAGACGTGCGGGTGTCCAGCGCAGCGGAGCGGATCAGGATGCTTGCCGCGGAACCGGTGCCGACGGTCTGTACCGACTCCGGAGGCCGGCCTACCGTCGCGGTGAAGACGCGCTCGGCCTGCTGGGTGCTGATCGCGCCGGACACCCCTTGGGCCGGCAACTGCACCCGGGTACCGCCCTCGAAATCGATGCCGAGGTTGAACCCGCGCAGCAGCATCGACAAGATGCACACCGCGACGAGCAGACCGGATATCGAGTACCAGATCCGCCGCCGCCCGACGACGTCCAATGCTCCGGTCCCGCTGTAAAGGCGCCCTAGAGTGCTCGCCATCTCAGGCCCCCTTTCCCGCGGTGACCAGGTCCGATCGCGCTTCGGCTCCGGCTCGCTGCGCGGCTCCGAGCCCGGACAGTCCGGGTTGGGACAGCAGCCGGGACTGCGACGCCATCGCCACCAATGGGTGTGTGGCAAGGAAGACCACTACCAGGTCGAGCAGTGTCGACATGCCGAGAGTGAAGGCGAAGCCCTTCACCTGCCCTACTGCCAGAATGTAGAGCACCGCGGCAGCCAGGAAGCTCACCGCGTCCGCGGACAGGATGGTGCGGCGAGCCCGGACCCAGGCCCGAGGCACCGCGGAGCGGAAGGTCCGGCCGTCGCGCACCTCATCCTTCAGACGCTCGAAGAAGATCACAAACGAGTCCGCGGTGATGCCGATCGCGACGATGAAGCCGGCGACACCGGCCAGATCCAGGGTGAAGCCGATCCACCGCCCGAGCAACACCAACACGGCGTAGACGATCAGGCCGGACAACGCCAGGGACAGGATCGTCAGCACTCCGAGCGCCCGGTAGTAGAACAGGCAGTAGACGAACACCACAGCCAGTCCGAGCACCCCGGCGAGCAGTCCCGCGCGCAGCGAGGCCAAGCCCAGGGTGGCTGACACCGTCTCGGACTCCGAAGGCTGGAAGGACAGCGGCAGCGAACCGTACTTCAGCACATTGGCCAGGTTCTGCGCTTCAGCCTGGGTGAAGCTGCCGACGATGCTCGTCGCTTGACCGGGCGGAATCGCTCCGTTGATCACTGGGGCCGACACGACCTCCCCATCCAGCGCGAACGCGGCCTGCTTGCCCACGTTGCTCGCGGTGTACTGCGCCCAGACGTCCTCGCCCTGGTGCTTGAACCTCAGCCGCACCTCGTAGCCCGTGCCCTCCTGGTTCGGGCCGGACGATGCGGTGGAAACCTGCTCGCCGGACAGGAACGCGGGCCCCAGTAGGTACTTGGCAGTGTGGTGCTGATCGCAGGTGACCAGCGGCAGGTTCGGGTCGTCGTTGCCACGCAACGGGTTGGGAGCAGCGCAGTTCAGTGCCGCCAGCGCCGGTTGTTGCACCGCCGGGTCCTGGCTCTGCAGCCGCGCTCGGGCCTGCCGGATCTGCTCGGCTACCTGTGGGTCGGCGGAATCCGCCGGGGCCGAGCCCACCGACGGAGGTGCAATGGGCGGCGCCGTGGGCGTGGGTGTTGCAGCAGGTGTCGGAGGCACGGGAGAGGGTGTCGGGTCGCCCGGCGGAACCTGCACCTGCTGCGGCGCAACGGGTTGCGGCGGTGCCGGCGGCGTCGATTCGGCGCTGGAAGCTGGTGGTTGCTGTAATGCTGGGGGTGCCTTTGGTGCGCTGGTGCCCGGATGTTGACCACCTGGAACCGGCACAGGTGGCCCGGCTGGCTCCTCGGAGATCACCGTCCGGAAGTAGAGCTTGGCGGTCTGCCCGAGAGTGCGAGCCTGATCTCCATTCGCCCCCGGAACCGTAATGATCAAGTTGGTTCCGTCGAGGATCACCTCGGCATCGTTCACGCCGATACCGTTGACCCGTTGCTCAATGATCTGCCGAGCCTGGTCGAGGGACTCTCGTGATGGTGGCCGACCATCGACCGTCCGGGCGGTCAGCGTCACCCGGGTGCCGCCTTGCAGATCGATGCCGAGCTTCGGGGTTGCGTCCCCGCCGCTGGTGAAGAAGACCAGCGAGTAAAGGATGACAACGACTCCGGCGAAGATCGCCAGGTTGCGCCACGGGCTGAAGCGCCCGGCCGGTGGTGCCACGGTGGGTGGGTCTCCTCATTCACGATCGACGCGACTACTGGGGGATCGGATGCGGGAGCGTACCGCCCCGCACCAAGTCAGTCAGGAGTTGTCTGCGCGAGTGCTGCCGTCGACGGGCGTTGCCAGCGGCTCGCTGGCCACGTCGGCGGTAGTGACCTTTTCTCGAATGGCGGCGCGCAGCCAAGTGGTACGGACTCCCGGAGCTATCTCCAGGTCGAGGGTGGTGTCATCCGCACTGCCCACGACGGTCGCGTGCAGTCCCGAGGTGGTCACCACCCGGTCGCCGTTGACCAGCGACTTCTGTAGCTGCTGCGCGTCAGCTATCGCTCGCTTCTGCCGGCGGTTGTTCAGGATCAGCAGCCCGGCGAGCACAGCGAGGAGTAGCAGCGGTAGGAACTGGGCGTTCATGGTTCTCCGATCACCATCAGCCTTTCGCACCGAGTCTGCCAGGTCGCGCGTGTGGCGGGTCCGCAGCGTCTGTGGATCCCCGGTGACGAACGTCCGCGGGGCTCGCCGCCGGCCGGCTTCCTGGACACGGCGCTGGTCCGGATGGCTCAGCAGCCGCCGCCATTCGGAGCAACGAGTGGGTCCCTCGTCGCCCGACGCGGACCTGTGGGCGCTGCGACCGAACCGGGCCTCTCAGGTTCCCAAGAGATCAAGGCCGATTCCCTAGTGTTCCGCCAGCAGTCCCCCATGGACTTGCCGCAGTGGAAACGCCGCCCAGCCCGTGGACCACGGCGCGAAGAGAGGACGGACGCGTTGCCGTCGCACCGCTACTCAAGACCTCGATACCGGCCGAGTGCCCACGCCCTGGACACTCGCACGTTGGGTCCCCACACCGTGGTATCCAATGCCGCTATCGGTACGACGTTCGTGTCCGCCGGGGCGCCGACAGCCACGATCGCCCGCTCTATGGCCCCCTCAATGCCCCAAACGAACTCAGCGGTCCCGCGCGGCGGCGACTTCGCGAACGTCCTGCTGCAACGCATCGAAGCGGATGAGCAAGCCTTCGTCCTCCAATATGTTCAGCCAGGTCTGGTAGGGCTCATCGACGGAACGCTCTCGACACTGGCGCCTATTTTCGCCGTGGCCTTGCTGTCGAGTTCACACGCTGCCCTGCTGGTCGGGCTGGCTACCGCGCTGGGAGCCGGCATCAGCATGGGTCTATCCGAAGCTCTTTCGGATGACGGCGGTCAGACGGGTCGAGGGTCAGCCATCACCCGAGGCTCGATCACCGGGTTGATGACCACCGTGGGTGGCATCTTTCACGCCCTACCGTTCTTGATCTCCGACCGAGCGATGGCACTGGCTCTCGCAGCCATCGTGGTCGCTGTCGAACTCACTGTGATCGCGCTCATTCGCAAGCGCTACCTCGAAGTCTCGCTTCGCTGCTCCCTCATCCAAGTGGTTCTCGGCGGCGTTCTCATCGTCGGCGTCGGGCTATGGTTGGGCGGCTTCTAAGCTCACTCGTCGAACAGCGTCGGTGTGGGCTCCGCGAGAGCATCGGCGGGCGGATCCAACTGTAGGTGCCGCCACGCGGCCGCGGTGGCCACCCGGCCGCGCGGAGTACGGGCGAGCATCCCGGCCCGGACCAGGAAAGGCTCGCACACCTCCTCCACGGTGGCCGGCTCCTCCCCGACTGCAACGGCGATGGTGGACACCCCGACCGGGCCGCCGCCGAAGGTGCGCACCAGGGCGGTGAGAACGGCGCGGTCCAGCCGGTCCAGCCCGAGCTGATCGACGTCGTAGACGGCCAGCCCGGCGCGGGCCACCTCAAGGGTGATCGCACCATCGGCTCGTACCTCGGCGTAATCCCGAACCCGGCGCAGCAGGCGATTAGCGATCCGGGGCGTGCCGCGAGAGCGGCCGGCGATCTCAGTGCCGCCATCAGGGCGCAGGTCCACGCCGAGGATGCCGGCCGAGCGGTGCAACACCAGCTCAAGCTCGTGCGGCTCGTAGAACTCCATGTGCGCGGTGAACCCGAAGCGGTCACGCAGTGGACTGGTCAGCGCACCGGACCGGGTGGTAGCGCCGACCAGGGTGAACGGGGCGATCTCCAGCGGGATGGAGGTCGCCCCTGGACCCTTTCCGACCATCACGTCGACCCGGAAGTCCTCCATCGCGAGGTAGAGCATCTCCTCGGCAGGTCGAGCCACCCGGTGAATCTCGTCGATGAACAGCACATCACCCTCGACGAGGTTGGACAGCATCGCGGCGAGGTCCCCGGCGCGCTCCAGCGCCGGTCCTGAGGTCACCCGGATCGCGGCGCCCAGCTCCGCGGCGATGATCATCGCGAGGCTCGTCTTGCCCAACCCGGGCGGGCCCGACAGCAGCACGTGGTCCGGTGCGGCCCCACGCCGTCGGGCGCCTTCCAGGACCAACTCCAGTTGCTCGCGCACCCGAGCCTGCCCGATGAAATCCGGCAGTCGGCGTGGCCGCAGGGTGGTCTCCAGCTCGATATCAGCCGGGTCTACCACCGCCGAGACCGGCCTCGGTGTAGTCACCGGTTTCGTCCCAACCGGGTCAGTACGCTGCGCAGCACCTCTGAGGTGTCCGCGGACTCGGGCTGGGCTTCGGCCAGTACAGCCTCCACGGCCAGCTCAGCCTGCCGGGCCGCGAACCCGAGCCCGACCAGTGCCTCCGTCACCTGTGTCCGCACCGCTCCCCCGCCCTGGGTGGCGGGCCCCGATGCAGCGGGCGCGAGCGCTCCCACCCTGTCCCTCAGCTCAACGACCAGCCGCTCTGCCCCTTTGCGCCCGATGCCGGGCACCCGGGTGAGCACAGTGAGATCGCCCTGCGCGAGCGCCGTGCGCAGCGTGTCCGGCTCGAGAACGGCGAGCATCGCCAGCGCCAGCCGTGGTCCCACCCCGGAGACGGTCTGCAGCAGCACGAACAACTCCCGTGCCGCCGCGTCGGCGAAGCCATACAAGGTCAACGAGTCCTCGCGCACCACCAGCGAGGTGTCGAGCCGGGCCTGTTCGCCGCGGCGCAAGGAGGCCAGGGTGGCAGGTACCGCATGCACCGCCAAGCCAACACCGCCGCCAACCTCGACCACGGCATGGTCCAACTCGACCGACAGCACCTGCCCGCGCACCGAGGAGATCACCGCGCCGCTCCCGCCTGGCGGGCCGCGGCAGCCAGCTTTGCCCGGTGGACTTGGGCTAGCCGGGCCGACTCGACGCGCGCCTGCGCGAGCCGTTGGGTCATCGGCGCACGCCACAGATGGCAGATCGCCAGCGCCAAGGCGTCTGCGGCGTCAGCCGGCCGCGGCTTGGCGGGGAGCGCGAGCAATCGGGTGATCATGGTGGTGACCTGTTCCTTACCCGCCCGGCCAGACCCGGTGACTGCGGCTTTGACCTCGCTGGGCGTGTGGAAGGTGACCGTGAGCCCGCGTCGAGCCGCGATCAACGCCACCACTCCGCCGACCTGGGCGGTGCCCATCGCGGTGCGCACGTTGTGCTGGCTGAACACCCGCTCCACGGCGACGACGTCGGGACGGTGTTCAACCACCCAACGCTCCACGACATCGGCGACCGCGAGCAGCCGTGCGCTGAGGTCCATCTCCGGTGAGGTACGCACGACGTCGACGGCCACGCAGCTGACCGCACGCCCGACACCACCGTCAACCACTCCCAGCCCACAACGGGTGAGCCCCGGATCCACCCCCAGTACCCGCACTCGTAGCTCCCCACGCCGAACGAACACCCGTTCGAACCCTAACCGGCGCTGTCACCGTCCGCTCGTGCGACACACCGGGGATCGCAGGATCTCCGTCAGCCCACCTCGGCGAGCACATCGTCGGGGACGTCGAAGTTGGCGTAGACGTTCTGGACATCGTCGCTGTCCTCCAGCGCGTCGATCAGCTTGAACACCTTGCGGGCGGTGTCGGCGTCGAGCACGGTGCTCGCCGAGGGCAGGAAGCTCGCGTCGGCCGAGTCGTAGTCGATACCGGCGTGTTGCAACGCGGTGCGCACCGCGATGAGGTCGGTCGCCTCGGAGATCACCTCGAAGGACTCGCCAAGGTCATTGACCTCCTCGGCACCGGCGTCGAGCACTGCGACCAGCACGTCGTCCTCGGAGACACCCCCTTGCTGGGGGACGATCACCAGGCCTTTGCGGCTGAACAGGAACGAGACCGAGCCGGGATCGGCCATCGTGCCGCCGTTGCGGGTCATCGCGGTGCGGACCTCGGAGGCGGCCCGGTTGCGGTTGTCGGTGAGGCACTCGATGAGTAGCGCTACTCCGCCGGGTCCGTATCCCTCATACATGATCGTTTGATAGTCAACGCCGCCTGCATCGGCACCAGAGCCGCGCTTGACGGCCCGCTCGATGTTGTCGGTGGGCACCGAGGTCCTGCGGGCCTTCTGGATCGCGTCGAACAGCGTCGGGTTGCCGTCCGGGTCACCACCCCCGGTACGCGCCGCCACCTCGATATTTTTGATCAACTTAGCGAAGAGCTTGCCCCGCTTGGCGTCGACCACGGCCTTCTTGTGCTTGGTGGTCGCCCATTTTGAATGGCCGCTCATACCTGCCTATGCTCCTCTTGCTCGCGTGCCGGACTCACCTGCATACCTCGCGCTCACTGGCACTTCATTGGACAGCCGGACCATCTCGCAGAAGAGCTGGTGCACCCGCCGGTCGCCGGTCAGCTCGGGATGAAACGCGGTGGCCAGCACGGACCCTTGGCGGATCGCCACGATCCTACCTGCGGCGCTGCCGGCCACTGGAACCTCGGGCACCCTGGCCAGCACCTCGACGCCGGAACCCGCTTGCTCCACCCAGGGGGCGCGGATGAACACCGCCCGGATCGGACCACCCGGTATGCCCACGAAGTCGAGATCCGCCTCGAACGATGCGGCCTGCCGACCGAAGGCATTAGGCCGCACCACTGCGTCCAGCACTGCGAGTTGCCGCCGATCAGGCCTGCCATCAAGAACTTCCCGAGACATCAGGATCATTCCCGCGCAGGAGCCGTAGGCCGGCATGCCCGAGGCCAGCCGAGCGCGCAACGGCTCCATCAGGTCGAAGGCGACCAGCAGCCGGCTCATCGTGGTGGACTCACCGCCCGGCAGGATCAGTGCGTCCACCCGGGCGAGTTCGGCGGGGCGGCGCACCACTGTGCTGCGCAATCCGCAGTCGGCCACCGCACGCCGATGTTCCAGCACATCACCCTGCAGGCCCAGCACACCTACGATCGGGCCCGTCTCAGTCACAAGCTCCAGGTTAGGCCGTCATCCGTGGGCTGCTTGCCAACCGTGTGGTCGACTTCGGCGCGCGGCAAGCGCAGCAGAGCGCGGTGATGGAAGGCGGTCAGGAGGGCTGGAGGAACCAGGGGCTGGTGTAGGCGATCGCGTGATTGCTGGCGGGGTGATTCGGGGGGCCCTGGGTGGTGTTGGCGGTGGTGTCCGGGTCGGCTAGGCGCAGGACCGTCCAGGGGCCGTCTGCACTGGTCATCGGCACTGCGAAACGGGTGACGTCACCGCAGCGCACCTCGACCACCTCGGCTACCGCGGGCATCGGCGCGTCCGGCCGCAGCACCTGTACCTGCAGCGGGCGGCCGAACCAGGACGGCCCGCCGTCGATGTCGAGGATGAATTCGACGGATCCTTCGCGGTGCCGCAACACCGAGCCCATTCGCATCCCACCGGCAGTGGCGTCCACCCGCAGCCCGGGGACCCGGGTGGCGAAGAACCGGCGGGCCCGCATCGCCTCCGCGATCCCGGCCCGGCTGTGCTCGGTCACCCACAGCCCCGCGCGTCCGGTACCGGGTTGCAACCCCCAGTTGGCGCTGTGCTCGTCGCTGACTCCAAGCAGCCCAGTGCGCCAGCCGGCATTAAGGCAGTCCACCAAGGGCGAGGTGCCACCGGCCGCGACGCCCTCGAACAGGTAGTCGTCGGTACGGTTGAACATCTCCAAGCTGACCATCTGCTCGGCGACCGCAGCCGCGTAGCGGAAGCCGGCGAATCGGCCGTCCTCCCGTCCGGGGTGGTTGAAGCCGGCAAGCCCGGCGGCGGCGTGGAGGCCGTTGGGCCGGCTGATCCGGGTCAACCAGGCGTAAAGCTCATCCATAACCCCGTGGGTCGCGATGTCGGTGAAGTCGTCGGTGAACCATGCGTTGACGTGTCCCCAGCGCGGATGTGTCCACTCGAAGCCGCGGATCGCGGTGAACTCGCCAGGTCGGTCATGGGCATCTGCCAGCTTCCCGGTGCGCCGCCACCCCGCCCGGTCCAAACCGATCCACGGTGTACCGCCCACGCCGGTGCCCTCGATCGCCGCGCCACGGATCGCATGATCGGTGAGCGCTGCGACGTCCAGACCAGCGTCGCGCATGGCCGGAAACGCCGCATCCGGGTCACCGGCACCGTCCGAGAGCAGTGTGTGATTATGCAGGTCGGCGTGCACCAGCAGGGTCCCGCGGGTGACCCGGGACAGTCGGCCAGCTCCGCTCTCGGGCCACGGTGTCCGCAGCCGCGCCCCCGCGGTTGCGGACACCAGCAGCGCCCCCGCGTCGGTCCCGCCGTTGGCGGTGGTCACCAGCCGCGCTGGGCCAGCCGCTGCCCGTCCGGCAGATCACTGAGGTTGATGCCCACCATCGGTTCGCCCAACCCCCGGGACACCTTCGCCACCATCTCCGGGTCGTCGTGGAACGTCGTCGCCTTGACGATCGCCTCCGCTCGCTTGGCGGGGTCGCCCGACTTGAAGATGCCTGAGCCGACGAATAATCCCTCGGCGCCGAGCTGCATCATCATCGCCGCGTCGGCGGGGGTGGCGATACCACCGGCGGTAAACAGCACCACCGGCAAGGAACCAGCGGCTGCGATCTCGCGGATCAGCTCCAGCGGAGCCGCTAGCTCCTTTGCCGCCGCCGGCACCTCCTCAGGGTGCATCGCGGCCAGGGAGCGGATCGCGGCGCGGATCGAGCGCATGTGCCGGGTCGCCTCGACGATATTTCCGGTCCCGGCTTCACCTTTGGACCGGATCATGGCGGCACCTTCAGAAATCCGGCGCAGCGCCTCCCCGAGATTGGTGGCTCCACACACGAAAGGCACGGTGAAGGCGAATTTGTCGATGTGGTGAGCCTCATCGGCCGGGGTCAGCACCTCCGACTCGTCGATGTAGTCCACACCGATCGCCTGCAGCACCTGCGCCTCGACGAAGTGGCCGATGCGGGCCTTGGCCATCACCGGGATGGACACCGCGTCCATGATCTTCGCGATCATGTCGGGATCACTCATCCGCGCCACCCCGCCCTGCGCGCGGATATCGGCCGGAACACGCTCCAATGCCATCACGGCCACCGCGCCGGCGTCCTCGGCGATCCTGGCCTGCTCCGGCGTGACCACGTCCATGATCACACCACCCTTGAGCATCTCGGCCATCCCGCGCTTGACCCGTGCGGTGCCGACCTGGCGCTCGACGTTGCTGTTCTCGGCGGGCACCGTGTTTTTAGCGGACACAGTGTTCTCGATAGACACAGTGTTCTCGGCGGACACAGTGGTAGCTCCTCAAACAGCGGATTCGACGATGCAGTACCCGATCCTACGTCGGGGTGGCCAGCTACGTCGTGGGTCAAGCCCGCTAGGGGGTTGCGACGACTGCTACGCCGGTGTGAGATCGACCACACGGTCCGCACAGCTGAGGGTAGGGTTGCAATGGGCACAAAAGGTAACGCTGAACGTGCTGATTCGGCCGTACCGGCGCAGGACCCGACCCGGATCCGCAATGTAGCTCTGGTGGGGTCCTCCGGTGCGGGCAAGACGACTTTGGCTGAGGCGTTACTGGCCGCCACTGGGGTTATCAGCCGCGCGGGCACTATCGCGGACGGCACCACAGTGTGTGACCATGACCCCGCCGCGGTGCGCCAGCAACGGTCGGTGACGCTGGCCATCGCGCCACTGCAACATGCCGACGTCAAGATCAATCTTGTGGATACTCCCGGCTACGCCGACTTCGTGGGCGAGCTACGAGCCGGGCTGCGGGCGGCGGACGCGGCGCTGTTCGTGATCTCCGCCGGGGATGGCGTCGACCCGGCCACCGTCACCCTGTGGGAGGAGTGCGCAGCGATCGGGATGCCTCGGATGGTAGTGGTGAGCCGGTTGGACCACCCCCGGGCCGACCTCGACGGGGTGACGGCTGCCTGCCGGGCAGCCTTCGGCGGCGGGGTGATGCCGCTGTACCTGCCGGTGCGCGACGGATCCGGAGTGGTGACCGGTCTGGTGGGCCTGCTGTCGCAGCGACTGTTCGACTACCGCGGCGGATACCCGCCGGCTGAGGGAGAGCCAACCGCCGCAGACCCCGACGAGATCGGTCTGGCGCGCAACGAGCTCATCGAGGGGATCATCGCCGAGAGTGAGGACGAGTCCTTGATGGACCGATATCTCGAGGGCGAGGATCTCGACGTCGACGCGCTGATCGACGACTTGGAAACTGCGGTCAACCAGGCCTCGTTCCACCCCGTGATTCCGGCCTGCGCCAGCACCGGGCTGGGTCTCGCCGAGCTCCTCGAGGTGCTCACCGGCGTCTTCCCCGCTCCCAGTAGGAACGCTCCTCCCCCGGTGACCCGTCCCGACGGATCGGCGCACCCCTTGGTGGCCGTCGACCCGGCCGCACCGCTTGTCGCGGAGGTGGTACGCACCACGGTGGACCCCTACCAGGGCCGGGTATCGCTGGTGCGGGTGTTCTCCGGCACGCTGCATCCGGATCGTCCCGTGCATGTTTCCGGGCACGGGCTGGCCGACCGCGGGCATGCCGACCACGACGTCGACGAGCGGGTGGCGCACGTCTATACCCCGCTGGGCGGCACGTTGAGCGAAGTACCGCTCTGCGTGGCCGGTGACCTCTGCGCGGTAACCAAGGTGGTCTCCGCCGAGACCGGGGACACCCTGTCCTCGCCCGACGATCCGCTCGTGGTGACACCCTGGACGATGCCGGAGCCGTTGTTGCCGGTGGCCATTGTGGGCCGCACCCGCAGCGACGAGGACGCGCTGGCTCGCGGGCTGAGCCGGCTGGTGGCCGCAGACCCGACACTACGGCTGGAACGCAACGCCGAGACCCACCAGATGGTGTTGTGGTGCATGGGAGAGGCGCACGCTGACGTCGTGCTGTCCCGGCTGCGCGCCGCGGGCGCCGACGTGGACATCGAGCCGGTCACGGTGCCGCTGCGGGAGACCTTCGCCGGCTCTTCGAAGGGCCACGGGCGGCACGTCAAGCAGTCTGGCGGGCACGGCCAGTACGCGGTGTGCGATGTCGAGGTGGAGCCGTTGCCTCGGGGGACCGGATTCGAGTTCGTGGACAAGGTGGTCGGCGGCGCCGTGCCCCATCAGTTCATCCCCAGCGTGGAAAAGGGCGTCCGGGCGCAGCTGGAACGTGGCCTGGGCAGCGGTTTTCCGCTGGTCGACGTCCGGGTGACGCTCATCGACGGCAAAGCGCACAGCGTGGACTCCTCTGACGCGGCCTTCCAGACCGCCGGGTCGCTGGCGCTCAAGGACGCCGCAGAGAAGGGCACGGTGGTCACGCTGGAGCCACTGGACGACGTGGAGGTGCGGATGCCCGACGACCACCTCGGCACCGTGCTGGGCGATCTGTCCAGCCGGCGCGCTCGGGTGCTGGGCACCGAGGCCGACGAGGCCGGCCGGATGTTGGTCCGCGCCGAGGTACCAGCGGCCGAACTGGTCCGCTACGCCGTCGACCTACGCGGCCTCACCTCGGGGACCGCCGAGTTCAGCCGACGCTTCTCCCGCTACGCGCCGGCGCCGTCCAACTCGAACCCGTAACTCGGCAACATGGGTTCAGCGATCTCGAAATATCGCGGCAACGGGGCGGTACCGGCCAGCCGCAGCCAGCGCACCGTACGGTGCGAACGCAACGCAAGGGTGTCGCGGACCGCGTCGTTGTAGACCCGGCGAGCGATCACCGCCCGCTGCTCCGCGTCAGCAAGCCGGTCCGCACAGCCGGATTCCAGGCCACGACGGTCGAGGACCGACAGGACCCGACCCAGCTCATTCTCGACGTCCTCGCGTACCGCCACACCGGCGCGATGGGCCCGACGCCCTGCCGTCGGCAAGGCCGGATCCAACCCGGCCAGCAGGGCCGCGTTGGCGGCACAACGCAATGCGGCGCTGCCCTCTACACCCATGACCGCGCGCGCTCGGCTCCCCAACGCGGCGTCCAGAGCCGCCCAGGCCGCATCAGTCCGCACATGCAACCGGTCCAACCGGGTGGCCGCGCGCATCGCGCCCACCGCACCCGCCGCGGCAACCAGCACCGCTGCGATCCCTGCTGCCCGCGCAATTCGCACCGGGTGACCCTAGCCACGGCGGTACCGGCTCAGTCCGGCGCCCGGCCCGGGAGTGAGCTGGCGGGGGTCGGCGGCCACCGCCGTCTCGTAGACTTGCAGCACCCGGCGCGCGACCACGGGCCAGTCCCATATCGCCGCCCGCCTGCGACCGGCGAGCGCCAACTCGGCGCGCCGTTCGGGATCATCGAGCAGATCGTCGAGCGCGCTGGCCAGCGCGGGGGGTGATCCGGCCGGGACCAACACCCCAGCCTTCCCGCCGTCGAGCACCAGGCGGAAGGCGGCGAGGTCACTGGCTACTACGGGGGTGCCGGCAGCCATCGCCTCGCTGAGCACCATGCCGAAGCTCTCCCCGCCGATGGCGGGCACGCACAGCATGTCCACGCTTGCGAGCACCGCGGCCTTTCCCTCGTCGCCCAACGCGGGCAACACCTGGATCCGGGGTGCCAGGGCCGGTCCGGCAGCGCGGAGCAGTTCCGCGGCGTCCCCTCGGCCGACTACCAGCAGGCGCAGATCCGGCCGCGTCCGGACCAGTGCGCGCAAGGCCGCCAGCAGCACCGGCATGCCCTTGCGCGTCTCGCCGAAGCGGCCCACGAAGCCGATCGTGCCGCCGATCCGCGGGTAGCCGGGCAGCGGTTGAGCTCTGGCGAAACGCGGCACGTCGACCCCGTTGGGAATCTCCACGGCGTCCCCACCGAGGTACTCCACCTGCACCCGGCGGGCCAGCGGGGACACCGCGATCCGGGCAGTGATCTTCTCCATGGTGGGCTGCAACACGCCGTGGGCCGCCGCCAGCACCCAGGACCGCGCGGAGGCGAAGTGGAAGGTCACCACGACGGGCCGGTCGGCGAGGGCCAGGGCAATCAACGACAGGCTGGGCGCGGTGGGCTCGTGTAAGTGCAGCACGTCGAAATCATGGTCGTTGAGCCAACGCCGGGTTCGATTGAGCGCGACCGGGCCGAATGTCAGCCGGGCAATAGATCCGTTGTAGGGGATCCCGACCGCGCGGCCCGCGGAGGTGACGAACTCGGGCAACGCACTGCCTGCTATGGCCGGGGCGAGCACCTCCACTTGGTGGCCGAGACCGCGCAAACCCGTGGCCAACCCCAGCACGTGTGCCTGCACGCCGCCCGGTACGTCGATGGAATACGGGCAAACCATCCCGATCCGCAAAAAGACTCCCTATCCCGCGTCGCGCGGCAGTGTGACCGGCAGATCATCAATCCACAACGGCTGCAGCATGTGCCAATCCTGCGGGCGCGCCGCGATGTCGGTGGCGAAGCAGTCCGCCACCGTCTGGGTAGCCTGCAGCACCGCCGACCGGTCCGGTACGGGCACCGGGGGGTGAAAGCGAATCCCCCAACCATCCGCAGTGAACCAGCAGCCGACGACCAACAACGTGGCACCGGTAGCTGCGGCCAGCCGGGCTGGCCCTAGCGGCATCCGGGCGGTGGCCCCGAAGAACTCTACGGCCATCCCGCCACCAGTGAGGTCACGGTCGGCGAGCAGGCAGACCACGCCGCCGGCACGCAGCCGGTGCAACAGCCGGCGGGTGGGGCTCCCCGCGCCGGTCAGCGGGACGATATCGAAGCCCAGCGAGCCGCGGTAGCCGACGAAGCGCTGGTAGAGCGCCTCGGGCGCCAAACGCTCGGCGACGGTGCTGAATGCTCCGTGCTGCCCGACGAACCACAACCCGGCCATGTCCCAGTTGCCGCTGTGCGGCAGTGCTACCACCACCCCTCGGCCCCTGGCCAGCGCCTTGTTGAGGTGCTCTACCCCCTCCGTCGCCCCGTCCACCCGGCTCACCAACGCGGCGTGGTCAGCCCACGGCAGCGTGAATACCTCCTGCCAGTACCGGGCGTAGGAGCGCAGCCCGTCGCGGACCAGCCCGTCGAGCTCCGCCGCTGTGGCGTCGGGCACCACTCGGCCCAGGTTTCGGCGCAGCTGGCGGATGGCGGGGCCGTCCCGATACGCGGCCAAGTCGGCACCGGCTCGAAACGCCCGGGTGGCCAGATCCCCAGGGGCAAAGCGGAGCAACCGCCATCCGGCCGCGTACCCAGCGTCGGCGAGCCTGCTCATGTCGCCTCTCGATCCGAGGCGCTCCGCCATACGCAGAGCATCCGTTGAATGACGGTCACCACCTGTAACCCGGCAAGCAACCACAGTGCGAGATCTAGCGCGTAGGGCACGCCGAGGCCGGTCAAGCCGGCGCCCAGCACCGTGATGATGTAACGCTCCGCGCGCTCGGCCATCCCACCGTCCCCGGTCAGGCCGCTGGCTGTGGCCCGGGCCTTGATGTATGAGATGACCTGGGCAGTCACCAGGCACAACAGTGCTGCTGCGGCTAGCGGACGGTCGTTGGCGACCACGAAACACCACCAGGTCAACCCGGCGAACACCGCACCGTCGGCGATCCGATCGCAGGTGGCGTCCAGCACGGTTCCCCATGGGGTGCCGGATCCGCGGGCCCTGGCGACCGCCCCGTCGAGCAGGTCGAGCACCACGAACACCGCCACCGCAATGGCGCCGGCCACCAGCTGACCTCGAGGAAAGAACCACAGCGCCGAGGCCACCGTCCCGATCGTGCCGGTAATCGTGATGGCGTCAGCCCCGATTCCGGCGCGGACCAGCCAGCCGCTCACCGGATCCACGAACCGGGAGATCGACGCGCGGGCGAAGATGTTGAGCATCGCGGGAGCGCAGCTATCGCGGAACAGGCTGGATTAGTACCATCAGCAGCGCTACCTCCCGCACCCCCAAGCTTGCTGGGGTGATCACGAGCACCCCAGCAGCGATGAACCCACTGTCCAGGCTAGCTCGAAGCCAGCCAACCCTACCGGCGGCAACACCTCGTCGGTGTCCGCCGTAGCTTTCTTCCCGTGGTTCCCGAGGACGTCGGGAGAAGCCTTCAGGGCAGCTCGTTCCATGCGTTCACCAGCAGCTTGTGAGTCTCGGCCAGCAGCTGTGGCAGCACCTTGGTACCGGCGACCACCGGCATGAAGTTCGCGTCCCCGCCCCACCGGGGCACCACATGCTGGTGCAGGTGCGCAGCGATGCCAGCGCCGCCCACAGCGCCCTGATTGATCCCGATGTTGAAGCCGTGCGGGGCGGCCGCACGGCGGCAGGCGAGCATGGCCCGCTGGGTGAAGGTGGCCAGTTCGGTGGCTTCCTGGACAGTCAGATCCGGGTAATCGGCGACATGCCGGTAGGGCACCACCATCAGGTGGCCGGGGTTGTAAGGATAGAGGTTGAGCACCGCATATACCGTGGCGGCGCGGGCGATTACCAAACCCTCCGCATCCGCCATGGTGCTGATCCGGCAGAACGGGCACTGTGCCGCGCCGCCCTCAGGTCCGGACTCGCCCTCCCTCTTGATGTAGGCCATCCGGTGTGGAGTCCACAGCCGCTGCAGCGCATCCGGCGCACCGACCCCGTCCTGAGCCTCGGCGGTCATCACGTCGCTTCCCCGGTCACGGTTGTCCTATCGGCAGCTCCGCGGCGCTGGGCGAGCGGTTCTCACGTCGTGCCACCCACCCGGTGATGGCACCGACAGCGTCTTCGACTCCGACACCGTTGATCTGGGTGCCGTCTCGGAACCGGAAGGACACTGCGCCGGCCTCGACGTCCTTGCTCCCGGCGAGCAGCAGGAATGGCACCTTCTGCGTGGTATGGGTCCGGATCTTCTTCTGCATCCGCTCGTCGGAGGCGTCCACCTCGACCCGGATCCCCCGCGCCCGCAGCGCCTTGGCGACCTGCTGCAGGTGTTCGACGTGCTCGTCGGCGATCGGGATCCCGACCACCTGCACCGGTGCCAGCCAGGCGGGGAACGCTCCTGCGTAGTGCTCGGTGAGCACACCGAAAAACCGCTCGATCGACCCGAACAGTGCCCGGTGGATCATGTACGGCTGCCGCCTAGAACCGTCCGAGGCGGTGTACTCCAGCTCGAAGCGATCCGGCAGTTGGAAGTCGACCTGGATAGTGGACAACTGCCAGGTCCGGCCCAGCGCGTCCTTGGCCTGCACCGAGATCTTGGGCGCATAGTACGCCGCCCCACCGGGGTCCAGCACCAACTCCAGCCCGGTGGCTTCGGCAGCCTGGCGCAACGCCTCGGTCGCCTGTTCCCATTGCTCGTCCGTGCCGACGTACTTCTCGTCGTTGCGAGTGGACAGCTCCAGGTAGAAGTCGTCCAGGCCGAAGTCGCGGAGCAGGTCGAGCACGAAGCTCAGCAGCGAGCAGATCTCGCCCTGCAACTGCTCGGGCGTGCAGTAGATGTGCGCGTCGTCCTGGGTCATCCCGCGTACCCGGGTCAGCCCGTGCACGACGCCGGACTTCTCGTATCGGTACACCGACCCGAACTCGAACAGCCGCAGTGGCAGTTCCCGGTAGGACCGGCCACGGGAGCGGTAGATCAGGTTGTGGAACGGGCAGTTCATCGGTTTGAGGTAGTAGTCCTGCCCGGGCTTGCGGACGGTGCCGTCGTCGGCCAACTCCTCGTCGAGGTGCATCGGCGGGAACATGGCGTCGGCGTACCAGTCCAAGTGCCCGGAGGTCTCGAACAGCTGTGCCTTGGTGATGTGGGGCGAGTTGACGAAGTCGTAGCCCGCCTCCTCGTGCCGGCGCCGCGAGTAGTCCTCCATCACCCGGCGCACGGTGCCGCCGCGGGGGTGGAATACCGCTAGTCCCGAGCCGATCTCGTCGGGAAAGCTGAACAGGTCGAGCTCGGCACCGAGCTTGCGGTGGTCGCGACGCTGCGCCTCGGCGAGTAACTCCAGATGCCGCTCCAGCGCCTCGGTCGACTCCCATGCAGTGCCGTAGATCCGCTGCAGCTGCGGGTTGCGCTCGCTACCCCGCCAGTAGGCGGCCGCGGTCCGCATCAGCCGCAACGCCGGGATGTGCCTCGTCGTGGGCACGTGCGGGCCGCGGCACAGGTCACTCCAAATGGTTTCGCCGGTGCGCGGGTGGACGTTGTCATAAATGGTCAGATCACCCGCGCCGACCTCCATGACCTCATCAGGATCAATGGTGACGCCAGATGTCGACCCTTTGAGGTCGACCAGCTCGACTTTGTACGGCTCGGCTGCCAGCTCCCGCTTGGCCTCGCTCACCGAACCCAGCACGCGGCGGGAGAAGCGCTGACCGGCCTTGATTATCCTGCGCATGGTCTTCTCGAGGATCGCCAAGTCCTCAGGAGTAAACGGCCGGTCGACGTCGAAGTCGTAGTAGAAACCGTCTATCACCGGCGGCCCAATGCCCAGCTTGGCGTCGGGAAAGTGCTGTTGCACGGCTTGGGCGAGCACGTGTGCGCACGAGTGCCGGATAACACTGCGCCCGTCCGGGCTGCTCGCCGCGACGGCGTCGACCTCGGTGTCGCTGTCCGGCGCCCACGCCAGATCCCGCAACGCCCCCTGCGGATCCCGAGCGACGACGACGGCATCTGGTCCGGTGGTGGGCGCTCCCCCGTCGCGCAGGGCCTGCCCAGCGGTCACCCCGGCTGGCACCGTCACCCGCAGGGCGGCCTGGACAGCTGGGGGCGACGCGACCACGAGAGCTCCTCGACAATACGACGGTGGCGATTCCGGTGGTCGATCCTATCCAGGAGCCATCCAGCCGCCATCGAGGGATGAGAAGTGCCGGCCCGGGCATCAGCCCTTTGGCAGCACCGAAGTGAGCATTGCCATCGCCGGTCGGGCCGGTTGGACGGGTTGTTGGACGGCCGGGTGGGCAAGCTGTCGGACGACCGGTTGGACTGCCGGTTCGACGGCATTGCTGACGGGTCCGGCGACCTGCCTGACCGACGCGACAGCATCGCTGGTGGCAGCCCCGCTGGTTGCATGTCCCGACTGCTCAGCACGCGGGCTTGCCGCCGGTTCGTCACGGCCACTGCCGGTCTGCTCACCACTCGGAGTAGTCGGTGCCAGCACCCCGCCCACCGGAGCGACCCGACCTACTCTCTTGGTGGCGGGATCCAGCACCGGGGCCACTGGTGCAATGGGGCTACTCGGAGCACGACCAGCCGCCGGTGGAGGCGAAACCCAAGGCTGTTGATCGCTACTCGCCGGGCGGTTAGGTGCAGCCGGCGCGATCACGGAGTCCGGGTTGTTCCGGTGAACTTCCCCAAGCCCTGGGTGAAGCGGCTGGCTGCTCTCCGCAACTGTCTGGGCGCTGACCAATTCCGGTGCGACAGGAGGGCGTTCGGTGGGCAGGTCTGCACGGAATCCCTCAGGATTGGATGCACCCAGCGCCACTGGGGTGCGGTAGGGCGGAGACACGTTGTTTCCCGGGAGCGGGCCTTCACCAGTGTGAGTGGCGCTGGCCAGCACGGACCCGCACGCCAACAGGGTCCCGGCCGCAACCCCGCAGGCCCGACCGACGAGGACCGCCCGGCTACGGGGCATCCCCGGAGTATGTCCACCGTGGATCACCGAGACCGGTGTACTCAAGGGGGCGTCGATGGCTGCCTGCCTCGCACCGACCCAGGCGATCAGAGCAGTGGCAGAGGGCCCGGATCCCGACTTCCTACGCCTCCGCGCGGTCATCGTGCGTCACCAGCTATCTCCTCAGGGTAGTGGAACTGGGGAAGAATACAGGGTTACGGGCACAAGCCCAGACCCATCACTCCTCCGGCGCAACGCCGGCTGCGCTGGCCCAGCGCAGCCGTCCGATGGCGGCCTGCTACACCTTGTTGCGCAGAGTGGCGGAGCTTATCGGCGTGCTTCCGTCTCATGCCGGACTGTCCGTGCGCGGGCTCTCCGGACAAGTTGACTCGGTGGCCGGCGCTCGGACTGGTGATCAGGGTGGTGTCGCGTCCGTTGGTTGCACGGCGTTGAGCAATCTGCGCGGCGAAGATGTCAGATGGCCACACCAGATCGTCGCCCCCGCTGCTGACCACCACGCGGCCGTCGATGGTCTCGACTGGGATGGTGGCCGCAGCGACTTGGTTGGCGAAGGTGCTGAGGCTCTGCTCGTAGAGGCTGCGGTAGGAGGGCACGGTCCCCTCCTCCGCCTGTCGCCAAGTGTCGTCGTAGGGCACGAACGGCAACGGGTGGCCAGCCGCGCTCCAACTGGACCGGCAGGGCCTGATAGCTCCGTGGCCAGGACCGACATTGGCCCATGCAACGGAAGATGGGGAGAAGGCCGCCACCGATCGAATGCGCTTGTCCAGAACGGTCGGAGGCAGCGCCGCTTCGGCGCCCTTGGAGGTGCCGACGACGGCGAGGTGACCGGCGAGGGTGGTCGAGGCGGTCCAAAGCAGGGGTGAACGTCTCCAGAGGTAACTCGCAGATGCCAGGGCGCACTATGGAAACGATTGCGAAAGCTCTAACTAGTCTGGCCCGCCTTGAATGACATCCTTTCGGTCGGGAACCACGTCAATACCTGAACCGGAGTGCAGACGGAACCGTGAGCTGAGAATGCGACGGTTGCGAAGGCGACCTTGAGGGTCGGACCTCACGTCCTGCGGATCCGAAGTGGCCATCTGTGTTCCAATAAAGATCAACTGCTGGCACCAGCGCACCGGAGCTGCAGTTGCGCTTGGCTATTGGGGAAGAGCCGAGCTGTGCGGTTCACGGCCGATGATCGGTGTTCGAGCAGGTGAACACCGCCGGCGCGGCGCTGAACAGAGCGTTGGCAGGACCCATCGGCGGGGCCGGGATATTCGATCGCCATGACCGCGTGCCGTGCGGCAGCATCGACGGGTCGACTGCTCGGAGCTGTTCGGGAGGGGGTCAGGGATGGTCGCGCCTGAACCGGGCGGCGATACGGAGGTGTCGCGACGCGGTTCGCCCACACGCAGGACGGCGGTGTTGCTGGCACTGCGCTACTACGCCCGTGAGTTTTCCCGTCACCGGCGGGTCGCCCTACCCGCGCTGTTGTTGCCGGCGCTGGGCAACATCTGCCAGCTCTACCTCGCTCCGCTGATCGTCGCCAGGCTCGCGGGCCGCCTCGTCGGCGGTGCGGACACCGGCGCTGCGACGGTGCTGCCCTATGTCCTCGGCTTCGCCGCGCTGATGCTCCTGGCTGAGGCCCTGTGGCGCGTCGGCGTGCACTGCTTGAACCGCACAGACGGCCGCGGGATCGAGCACCTGTGTGGTGTCGGAATGAACGAGTTGCTCGCCAAGGATGCGGCATTTTTCCACGACAACTTCGCCGGTTCGTTGACCAAGCGCGTGCTGAGCTTCGCCGCGCGGTTCGAAGACTTCGCCGACACGCTCGCGTTCTCCGTCGTCGCCAACATCGTGCCACTGGCTTTCGCATCGGTGGTCCTCTGGCACTACGACCCGCTCCTCGTCGTCATTCTGCTTGGCCTCCTCGTGGTCACTGGGCTGGTCATCGCGCCGCTTATCCGTCGCCGCCAGGCACTCGTCGATCAGCGGGAGGCCGCCATTGCGCGAGTGTCTGGCCACGTCGCCGACAGCCTGATCAACATGGAGACAGTGCGAGCCTTCGCCGCTGAGGATCGCGAGGCCGCCGAGCACAAGACACGCGTCGCCGAACAGCGAATGCTCTCCATCCGATCCTGGGACTACGCTAACCTCCGCATCGACACCCTGGTCACGCCGATGTCCGTGCTCACCAACGCACTCGGCCTGTTTCTCGCCGTCAGCCTCGGCGGCGGACAGCTCGGCGTGGAGGCGATCGTGGTGACCTTCGCCTACTACTCGAACGCGACACGGATCATGTTCGAGTTCAACCAGATCTATCGGCGGCTGGAAAGCTGCCTGACAGAAGCCGCCCAGTTCACCGAATTGCTACTCACCCCGCCGACCGTTCTTGATCCGGTCTCGCCGGAGCCACTGCGGCCGACGACATCGGACGTCCGATTCAAGCAGGTGACCTTTGCCCACGCTGGCACACCGCCGCTGTTCACCGGCCTCGACCTGACCGTCCCCAGCGGCACCAAGATCGGTCTCGTCGGCCGCTCCGGCGGCGGGAAGAGCACCCTCATCCGGCTACTGTTGCGGTTGATGGATGTTGACGAAGGTCGCATCCTCGTCGGTGGTCAGGACATCTCACGGCTGCGCCAGGCAGACCTGCGCAGTCTGATCGCCTACGTGCCACAGGACCCGGCCATGTTCCACCGGACGCTGCGCGAGAACATCGCGTTCGCAAGGCCGGGCGCCAGCGACGCCGAGATCCACCGTGCCGCGCAAGCGGCACACGTCACCGAGTTCGCCGAGGCGCTGACCGACGGGTTCGACACAATGGTCGGGGAACGTGGGATCAAGCTGTCCGGTGGCCAGCGCCAGAGGGTCGCGCTCGCCCGCGCCATCCTGCGCGACGCGCCGATCCTGCTGCTCGACGAGGCGACTAGCGCGCTGGACTCGGAAAACGAGATCCTCATCCAGCAAGCTCTGTGGCAGCTCATGGACGGCCGGACCGCGCTCGTCGTGGCTCATCGGCTTAGCACTGTCGTGCGAATGGATCGGCTCGTCGTCCTCGACCGCGGCCGGATCGTTGAGCAGGGCACCCACGACGAGCTGCTTCAGGTGCAGGGCACCTACGCAAGGCTCTGGCACCACCAGTCAGGCGGATTCCTTGACGACAACGGTGACACGTCGCCATCCGACGAGGCGAACAGCCGGACCGAGGCGTCGAGCGTGTTCTGAGGCCGGACAGCACTGCGGCGAGGCCCCCAACCGGAACAGTGGTCAATCTGCCGCAAACGATCATTGACGCCCTCCACCTCTTTGCTGATCAATCCGCCACGCCGCACCGAACCGGATCGGAATCACTCATCTAGGAGGGTTGATTAGTGGCCGGTACCGGTCTGCGTTGGGGCGAAGTCGCGGGCCTGCGCCTCGACGCTCTGCGGACGATCCCTCTGACGATCAGCCGTGATCACTCATACGAAGATCGGCTCCGAGGCCTCGAAAATGCCTCTGACCTGGGATCTTAAGAGTGGGCGATACTGGGATCGAACCAGTGACCTCTTCGGTGTGAACGCTGATTGGCCGTGCGTTCGCGTACCTCGGAGTGTCATTACGTGCCGCTGAACTGCGGCAACGTGCTGGTGTGTATCGAGCCGTGCGTGCTGGTTGCGTCGCTTCCGCTGACGACTCGCTGACGATGATCATGTAAGAGTCAGTCTGGACAGGCTGCGACCGGTGGCCCCACGTCCACCGCCCCGGGGCGCCGCGCGGTGGGGTTACGCTCGACGGGTCACTGCGATGATGGGCCACCCGACTAAGAGGCGGTCAACGGAGAAGCCGCCGACTCCGCTAAATTCGGGCGTGCCAGTTGACGGGTCTCGACCACACGGGCGGGTGTTGGGTCGGCTACACCGCGCCTGAGTCGGATTAGCGTGACACCGCGGCTCACCTCAGCCCCCATCGCGCATCGAGCCGTCGTAACATTCGCCCGTAAGCACCGAGCAGCAGGTATTCAAAGTTCCTGTTCCAGCAAAGAATAGCTTATTGAGCCGACCGTTACGCCGAACCATACCCCCCTTGCGCGCACGACTTTGCCAGTCATGCTCGACACTCCCGTAAGCGCGTAGGGTACTTCAAGCCGCGCCATTTCCACGGTAGCCGTTGCGGCGATCTTTGCCCGGGGAGGAGCTGTCACCACCACCTCATACGTTCTAATGTCTTCTTGCAGCGCCTGCCAAGCCTCGATCGCCTGCCCCAGCAGGGGATCGACTGGTTTGGCGCGGTGGCGGGCGGAATGCCGTGATCTTCCCTCTGGGCAGCGATGAAAGCGGCCACGGCTACCGGCCCATCGCCTCCTGAACCCAAAGGGCCACACTGCGCTTGAGGACATCACACAGCATCTGCAACTCCGCGCAGTGCTTGCGCAGCCGCACCAACTCCGCCCGTTCATCCTCGCGCAGCGCACCACCACCGCGCTCACCGCGCCGCCGGTCAGCGTTGACCCAATTCCCCAACGTCCCGTCGTGAACACCCAGCTCCCGGCCACCTGCGCGATTGGCTTGCCAGTCTCCCGGACCAGCCGCACCGCACCTTCCTTGAAATCCTGATCAAACTTCTTGCGTGTCTGTGACACCGCCCCTCCCTTATAGGCGATGTCTCCACGTTACGAGGGGAAACGCAGACGAGCACCGGACGCTGGACGGTGGTCCGTTCGACACACCCTAAAATCCACAGCCTCGACAACCCGAACAGATCGCCCAGCTCCGCCGCGACCTGGCCGACCCGACGCAGCTCCGGGTGACCGGATGCCTGCAAGCACGCGAACGTCATCGTCGTCCAACCTTGCGCCGCCGGACGCGCCTCCGGCGGCCGACCGGTCCGGCTCCGGTAGCTGCTGGGACTACAGACCACTCGATCTCTCGGGAGCACTTAACGGCTTAGCTGGAGCCCTTGGGTGTGGGGTGACGGGACCGCGGTACTGCTGTCCCGAGCCTGCCCCACCGGCGCCGACCTCGTCGCCGGGACGATCCGGGCCAGCTTGGGTAGCCCTTCTTTGCCCTTCGGTGCGCCGGCAACGCTGGATCAGCTTGGTTAAGAACGCGTTTTGTTCTTGGGTACGTTGGTAACGATGGATCAGCTCGGCCCAGAGCGCGGCCACCGTTCTTGCGTCTCCTAGGTTATCGAGCTTCGAGGACCAGTTCACATAGCGGCGCCCGTTATGATCGAAGGATTGATAGGGAAGGTCCGAACTGTCGTCGTGGCCCTGATGGAAGGGCTGAAAAATGATGTACACTCGCCAACCCTCGTCCGACTGGAACTCAATCGAGAAGCCGTAATCAGCGAGCCCGTCCTGCGTCCGATAATCCATGACCGCCATGGCCTTTCCCTTCGTTATTGCATTAGACATTTATTCTTACTGGATGCTCAAAATAATCACGTCGCTGATCGTAGACATCCTCAAAGATCGCACCCTTTTTTTGGGGGGACCGAAATGGCGGTTTCACGGACAAGGACGAAAGGAAGCGGCTCCGCACACGGAGTATGAGGCCCACTTCTCCCAACATGCTGTCAGTGCCCTGGCCGACACCGTTTAGAATTTGTTCCCCCGCGAGTGATTGCACATGACACCCAGGGCAAACACAATGAATGCGGCAAGGGAGATGCGGGCTGGGTACATTGGTACCTCCTTTCTACTGGAGACGCTCCATCTATTCGCGACTCAAATTAGGCACCACGTCTTTGCGTTTGAAATTTGGCCATATCTACGACGGATCCGACAGACTCGTGATCGAGAAGATTGTGCATCGACGATTTCACGACCGACAGGATGATCTTTACCCTAGCTGCGCTCTCTGGTTACGCCAGGAGTCAGCCTCGGCCAACAAATCAGTGACTTCGCGAATGAGGCACCCACCGGTACACGCTCTACGCTGACGAGCGAGTCAGAAGTAGTGCCAACCCACGTAGACCCCAATTGAAAATGCGATGAATACGCAGAAGAACGCTAGCCGGGCGATCGTCGACAGCGAACACAGTACCTTCACTGGTGACTCCCTCCTTCTCAGCTTGGCTTGCTGAGCGTTGTACTATGTATTTCACCGCACGGCTTGCCCACCGAGACAAAGTTTGGGACAACCCTGGACAACCCTGGACGTGCCTGGCGAGCTGCCCAAGGAGGTAACGTGGCCAGTGAGCGGTCTGGTGGGGCCGGACCAGACCCACGCCGGGTGCATGATCTCGACACCTTCGCGCGGGAGCTGGGACTCTTGCTCGCCCGCGCCTCGACTGGAAGTCGATCGCCTCAAGTGACACTTGCCGACTTGACACGGCGGATCGGGCTTCCCAGGGCGACGATCCATAATTACATCACCGGGAACACCCTTGCCCCCGCTGATGTCCTCGATCAGATCGTTGTTGCGCTCTCCGCCCCGCCCGAAGAACAGCGCGAGTGGAGCGAGGCGTGGTTCCGTGTGTCGGCTTACCGACAGGCAGAGCGGCGTCAGAGGCTCACGCGGCGTGAGGTGAGCCCAGGGCAAGCGAACAAGTCCGTAACCGATTTATTTCATGAACGTTTAAAGCGTACGGCATCAAGAACCATGGACATTTGTGCGATTAGCGCGCAAAACCTCGACCTAGTCCATCAGATCGAGCTGATTGCCCCCGATCACGAGGAACGCATTGCGGAAGCCCTCGAACGCCCCGGCGGTTCGGGTTCGAATACAACTCTTGCGCTCGCGCGACTGAATATTCGCACCGCCATCGTTGGTGCTATTGCCGATGATCGTTATGGCCGTTTGTTGTTGGCTGATCTAACGGCGGCCGGTGTAGATACATCCCTCTTAATCACTGTCGTTGATCCCGGAAGCACCGGTCACACCCTCGTTTTTACCGATGGAGATGGGCGACGATTGATCTACGTCCTGGCGGGCGTAAACGAGTTAATGTCCCGAGAGTTCAGCAAGCAAAACATGAGTGCAAATTTGATTCGCCTCGTGCATCAAGCGCGGATTCTGCACCTCTCGTCTTTTACAGGTGCGGCGGAGCGTGAGTTACAAGAAAAGCTGGTCGGTTCGATAGACTCGGACACCATACTTTCGTTCAACCCAGGGGCACTTTACGCCAGACTTGGCGCTGACCGACTGAGCCAAATACTAACGCGTACGAACGTGCTGTTCATTTACGAACAGCAGCTGGATGAACTCTTGTCGAAATCGTCGGCTGGTGTCGGCGACCGAGCCGCAACCGTCTCCGACAAAATGGCGCGCTTGTACGATTGGAGGAACCGTCGGGGCTCGAATGAGCCGATGGCTGTGGCAGTCAAGAGACCCGTCGACTTGGTCCGGGGACGCGCACAAGACTACTTGGCCATCGGCTACGGTAGGACGAGTCTGGAACACTTTGCCGGTCCTGACACGGGCACCCGCCGGTATTACATATTGGACAGCACCGGAGCTGGAGATGCGCTAGCCGCAGGATTTTTACTCGGCTTGCTCAAGTATAGCACTCCTCATGAATGCGCCAACCTAGCATTCGTGATGGCATTATCGGCGTCTAGCGGCCTAGGTGCTCGCGTTGCCCTACCCCATGGGAACGAGCTTGCAGAACGGTGGCGTCTGCATTTGCCGGACGTTACGGCTCCGGCGTGGTTGATCAATGATGAAGAGCGGCCGTGTGTGTTGTGAGATCAACGGATAGATCGCAAGTGCTGGCGGCAGCACGATCGAGTTGAAGCGTCCACACCTCGGCTACTCGTTCACCCTGACCGCGACAGTGATCCCGGTGCTGGTCGCGGTGATCGTGCTGACCGCGATCGGCAAGGAAGCCAAGGGCATCCGCTTCGGTAGCGCACCGATACCGACACGACATGACTCGCTTCTTGCGCGACGCCCCATAGCGCTCAGCAACCTCAACAACAGGAACGCCACCGGAGACGACCGTCCATGACGGCGTGATAACGCTGCTCCACGACGCTCAACTCCACGAGCATCAGCCCCGGCCCCCTCCACGCGACAACAGTCGCGCGAAGTAGACCCGAGGACGGCAGTGTTACCCGACTCCCCGGCAAGTGATGCTGTCACGTATCAGTCATCTGCGTCCACTCGATTTCCGGGCTTGACCACGACAAGTCACTCCAAGTGGTCGGCAGCGATGTCTCGGTCAGGGCTCCACACGCGTCGATCCGACATTATGGGTGAGCGACGGATCTGTAGGCAGAACTCATATATGGATAACTACGCACTATAGTTACGATTCGACCGCTCCAAGGAAACAGCACCTACCGCCTATTTGGATCTAATCGCCTAAACCGCTTACGCTCCACGAGCGTCACCGTCAGGTGCCTCGATGTCGGAGAGGCGGCGTAGGACGATGCTGGACGTAGGGGGTAGCAGGTCGCCAAGGGACTGAGTGCCGGCTTGGACAACCGCCAGGCCGGGAGCGGACTGTAAATCCGTCGGCTGATGCCTTCCAAGGTTCAAAATCTTTGACCCGCCACCCAGTAGGAAAGACCTTTGACCTGCGATGACGGGTCGGGGTCCTCGTGAGGGTGTAACGATCGGTGTCCCCGTGGCTCTCCCCGCTGTACTCCGTCAGTCGCCGCTGCATCTGGTACGCATTTGGCACTGCCGGTGCTGGGTGTGCTCGACCTGCTCCATCCCCGTTCCCTCATACCCGGCCGGCCTCTGCGTCGGCTCGACGATGTCAAGGGTGGCCCTTGCGCCATCGCGTAGCGACACCGTTAGGTGCCCTTGATGTCGGCGAGGCGGCGTAGGACGATCCCGGGGACGTGCGAGGGGACGGAGATCTCTGCGAGCACTTGGTGTGAACGGCCCTCGTGTCCCACGCTGGCCGCCCGGCGCGAGGAGGGAGCTTGCGGCCGGGAGCGCAGAGGGGATCACGGCGGCGCGTCCGGGCCAGCCCGGCTTGGGCCCGTACATGCCGTACGGAAAGCGGTCGCCGAGATTCGAGCAAGGCGCCGAAGGGTCGGCCAGCACTTCGTTTGAGGTCTAGGATGGATCGAGCAAGCGGTGTTAGCGTCGACCGCGCTGGAGGAAGCCGTGGATAGTAGCAGTTAGAGGCTTGGTACCCCGCGTCGTCAACCGACACGGATCCGGGTGACCTTCGGGCCGCGCGGAGGAGCCTGCATCACGGATGTGGAAAGGGGCAGGCGATCATGTCAACATCTCACCGGAGCGCGACACGCTTCCTTGGGGCACGGCCGGTGGGCCGCGGCCCGGGAGCGCAACGTCGTGGCGGAATACACCGCAGAGCACGGTGACCGTCCAGGTACTGAGCGCAGTGTTGCTGGTCTGTTTCGGGCTGCTGCTCGGAGCGACGTGGACCACCCGGGCCTTACAGCCCACGCTTCGCCGGCAGGCCGAGCAGCGTCGTAGGTTGAATGACGAGTGGTCGGCGGTTCGCACCACCCGCCGACAGTCCGTGAAGTGTCCGCGCTGCGCCAGTCCCCTGTCCGAACGGGACTTGTACGAATCATCCGTCGACTACGCCCCGCCGGAGGACTTGGACGAGAATCCGCTCGACGATATCCAAGCTCAAGTGCTCAATTCAATGCGTCTTGGAGTTGCGTACGATCTTCAACAGGTGTGCAGTGAGTCCCGTGTAGGTCTTACCCAAGCGAGTTCAGCTCTCAAAAAGTTGCAGGACCTACATTTTGTTGAGGCTGATGTGGATTCTGGGGGTATGATTAGATATAAGAAGCTCGTAACAGGTAATGCTATCGGTGCCGCCAATTGACCCATGCAAACTTGGTGGTAGTTGGAACCTTCATACTCGCCGCCCTTCTATCCACTCTAGAGTTAGCGGCATCGCTTACCAAGCCCCCGTCATGGCGAGCGTCCATCTTTATCTTCTTTCGGGTCGGACTTGACGGTATTGGTAGCATTCTAGTTCTTTATCTTTTGCGGAGCGTTTATGGCAACACCACGTGGTTTACCGGTGTAGTTCAAGTACTGATGAGCGGAGCACTTGGACCGGCTTTATTGCGCAGTCAAATCGCGTTACCTGGGCCAGACAACACCGTCAAAGAGGTTGGACTGCGCCCTTACAGAAAACTTCGGTCTATATTAGACGTCAAGATTGACACCATCAGCGCCGTCAGTGAATCTCGGTGGATTCAATGCACTGTACTGCCTGTCCTAAATAAGCTTGCCCTCGAATACCTCGTAGAACGGATCGAGTATTACATCCGAAATTTGGATCGTCTCGATCAGGCACAACGCGACGCAAGTATTACTTTAATAAAGGAGCTTGCAGCAGATGGCTGTGATGAGATCATCGCACGTCGTGCCCTGTTGCAGCATCTGCTCGATAATAGTGGCCGTAGCGTCGTCAAAAGTCTGTGCAAGGAGACTCGTCAAGCTGACTGAAGAAAGTCTCAAAGCGTTAACCGGTCCGTTACTTGGTGTTGACGCTGTCAGGAGCGATTGATTGCGGTGCCGGAGATGGCGCGGGTCCAAAGCCCTCTTTGCGATGCGGTCAGCACGGTCGGGTATGCCCCGCTGATCCCACACCGCCGCAAGGGCGCGGATGGTAGCGGCGTCGGTCCATTGCCGGGCTCCGGTGACCAGGACCAGACGGGTAAAGGGTAGACCGCAGTGCTCTCGCGGCGATGCGCCTGCGGCGGCGCGCCTCTGCGCTGGTGTTGGCCTGCCGACCCGGCCGCGACCGAGCACGGCCGTCAGGCCGCGCGCAGTGTCGTGGTCGGGTCGGCGGCGGGTGACGTTCTTGATCCCATAGAGGGGAATTCGGCAACGCCGCAATGTAATCCCGGCATAACGCTGGGTAGACCCTTCGCCACCTGCTCTTCCTCCTTCAAGCGGGTGCCCGTCGCGCCATCCCGTCGACCTGGCGTAGCCCAACCACGGCGTGTCAAGGGGGCGCGTGCCATGGGATCGGACAGGGTGGCCTGTGGACTCGCCCCCTTGACGCGCCGTGGTAGCCCTTGGGGAGGTCGACGGGATGGTGCGGTGGGTGCACGCGTGCCGCAGCGTTGCTCCATTCTGACCATCCCGGAGATCTGCCCAGCGGCGAGCGTCTGGTTTTCATCTCTGGCCGTGGACACCTACTAATCATTGTTGCCCATCGATCGCACGACGCTGGTCGTGGCGTCGCCGCCAACTGAGGCACCGGTCGAGATAGTCGGCGAGTTCGTCGCGGCCGAACCCCACCGTGGACCAGGGCTCGTCCAGGTGATCACCTCTCCAGATGTACGTGCGGGCGTCCGTTTCGAGGGGAATCATGACCCGCACGGTGGCGAGGGTGTAGTCGGGGTCTTCGAAGGCGTCCAGGGTAGCCCATTCTGCGTCGGTGAGGTCGGTGAGTACTTTCCCGTTTGCCTCGCCATGACCGGGAACTAGCCCGGGGTAGACCTTTTTTGGTAGGCGTACGATCCGCCAGCCGGGGGCCTTCGCGTCCAGTTGGTGAGGTATGCGGTCGATGAGGGCGCTGACGACGTCGTCGAAGACGAGTGTGCCGTAGACGAAAAGCCTATTGATTTCCGCCAATGATCGGGCCGGTTGGCCAGAGTTCGTGGAGTTCGCTTGGTGTAAGCGGGCGCTTGTAGGCTTCACGAAGTACCTCCGTGGGCGTTGTCCCGCCCGCTTCGATGAGTCTGACGAACCAGTCCATACCTGCGGGGTAGGACCACAGGTAGGACCTGAACTGCGGATTCCTACTCCGGTCGTACAGTTCGCGAGCGATCTCCTCGTCAGTCCACCACGGGACCTGATGGCGTACTAGGTCACGACAGTCCACAGCCGTCGTGCCACTGTTGATGAGTATGTGAATCTGTCCGCGGATGAGGTTCATGAAGTGATCGATCCTCGTGCGGGCGCAGATAAACTCGTCATCGGGAGAGGCCATCCACGGTAGGACTTGCGCTAAGCCTTCGAAGAGAATTTGATGTGGGCAGTGGACGGCGAGAATTCTCGGCCACTCGACGGTGGTGGACTCGGCCTGTGCAGTGAGACTTGAGTACTGCAGGGCGTGCCCAAGTACCTCGTGAAGCGCGAAACGATAGGCGTCAACGCGCGAAAATGAGGCATTTTTCTTGTTGATACGCAAACGTGTGTCGTGGCCTGCGCCGTCGAGCCAGTAGGACCAATATGCATCGACCTCGACGTCTTCGATCGTCAGGTTGAACTCGGCCTTGGTATCGACCAGCCGGCGGATGCGCGACTCGTACTTATCTGCGTACTCGGCGATGGTGGAGCTGACCTCGGTTGTCGGCAACTGCTCGCTCACGGCGCGGAGATTCGTCCAGGCGTGCTCATCCCACGAGATGCCCAGTGAGCCGAGAGCCTGTCTTGCGATCTCGGCGCGGTGCTCGAGGTAATCACGAGTCCAACCCCGGGGCGAGCAACCCTGTGTCAGCGAGATGTACTCGTCGAAACTTACTTGTTGACCGATCAGCGCGCAGAGGTACGCGATGTGCGCGTCAAGGTAGGCGCCTAGTAGTGGTTGACGTTGCGCGTCAGCCTCGACCCGGAGTCTCTTAAGGTCGTCCAGCGCGGCAAACCGGTTGTCGAACGGGCGTGGTGCCTCTGCCGGAGGCGCGCAGTCAAAGTCGATCACAGGAGCTTCGCCGCGTGATCGTTCTAGCGCATCCCAGCGGCGCACCGCTTCTTCGACGGCGTCACGAAGCTGCACGGGTGACCTCCCAGCGCAGTGTCACGGCCTGGCTCGGTTGGAGATAGTCACGGGTCACGGTGATGAGGGCATCGCCATCGTTGTCGGTGCACACGAGGTCCTCGGTCGCTGACACCTCGGAGCCGTCGGCTTGTTCCTCGATGGCGGTGCAGTTGAGAAGCATGTGGACGCCACGGTGGCGGATGGTCAGGGTGAGATGGCGGGTGTACCGCGGGACAGCCTGCCGCCAGTAATGATCGTGGACGAACTGCCCGCCCCGACAGAGGTAGGAGATGGTCGCTACGTCACCGGGCTCGATCCCTGGCGAGATGTGACAGGCGAACTTCGACAGATTATTCATATCGTGGGTCCGCTGGATCGCCACCTTGCGGTCCTCGCTGGGTGAAGGCTCGATCGTCAGGGGACCGTCTGTGGTCTCGAACCATAGCTCGCGGGTCAGACGCTTGATGGGGCGGTTGGTCAGGTTGAGGAGTTGATGGGAATAGGTGACTGTCGCCCATCCCGCGTCATCGATATCAAGGGAGCAGGCCACATCGAGTTCGACAATGTGACCGGCCAGCTTCGCCAACCGGGCGACTTCAGCGTCGGGCAGGCGAACGCGTTTGGCTAATGCTACGAGCGATCGAGCGATGCGGCGCGCGGGCGCTTCTTCGGTCTCAGGCTCTGAGGTGCCCAGAGCGAGAGGGAAGGTGACGCCGGGCGGGGCAACCGTACGAGGCCGGGCTCGCACCTCTGACCATCCGGCTTGTCCGTTGGCGGGAGCTTCAAGACCCCGCTCGATCGAGTCGAGCACTGTGGACATGGTTGCGGAGCTGTGATCCGCTGGCCCGGTTGGCGGGATCGGTTGGGTAGTCGGCGTTGCTGCTTGCGCCTTATCCGGTTCGGGTACGAAATCAATTCCACCATCGTGAATCTGAAACAGCTGATCGACTTTCCAGTCAGGAAACATGCTCTCCAGAATGCGACAGTGATCCGGGTAGGGAAGTCCAACCAATTCACCGGAAATCCACCGGTAGAACTGTGCCTTGCTCGGCCAACCTCCCCGCAAAGTCGGATCAGCTTTCGCGGCAACCCTGTCGTACTCACGACAAAAGGCACGGTGCGTTTGCAGATGGCGGTGCTGGAGCAGCACCTTCAGCACGACCGGCTGGGCATCCAACGGTGTTGACCCTCCTTCGGAGCTAGGCGAGACGAGACTATCACATTCGCGAGACTGCGCGAGACCAGAGGAGGTACAGAAGTTCGAGAAGAGACGATCACGAGGTCGAGAACAGACCTGACCTGGCCGAATCTTGTGGTGTCGCCCGCAGACCGGGGCGGCACCACACCGACAGTCGAGTCAGAAGGGCACGGTTCATGGCGATCCCCAGGGGATACCGATTTGATATCGCGTTCGATAGTGCGTTTCCGCAGGGCTTGGTTTTGATTGGTAACGTCGCGCCGGACAACGAATACCAGACGCGCGAAGACAAAGCCGCCGGCCGACCGGTACGACAGAAAATCGATGAGGTGACAGGTACGCGGCAGTGGAAAGCCACCGTCACCGACCCGGACGAGCCCGCAGCCAAGCGGGCCTCGTTCGAAATCACGTTGATCGCAGACGTGCAACCGGTTCCCACGACGACGGAAGTCCTGCCGGGGATGCGGCCCATCCAGCTCGATGGGCTGAGCGCCGAACCCCGAGTCGCCGGCAACGGCGAATTCAAGTACCAGTCCTACGTCTACCGGGCTACCGGCTTCACCGCGACGTCCAGTGCTGCCGGAACTCGGCCGTCGCAGTCGATCAAGCCAAGTGGCGTGGCCGGGAGCGAGCAGCCCGGCAAGGCCGCGTGAGTCCGGCCATGGGCCACGACCAGGTGGCGCGGGTTCGGGGTGCTGGCCGGGATGGTGTTGGTGCCACCCGGCCGGTCTCGGACCCACCGCCCCACGATGCGCGCCTAGGGTCGGGCTCTGGGATCGACGTGACGGCGTCAGAGAAATCCACACGGGTGTGGGAGGCGGCCTACCGGCAGTACGGCCGCGCCTGGGAGATGACGGCACGGTCGGGCAAGGGTGACCCGGTGGCCGCGCGAGAGATGGCGACGGCGTCCTGGGCGGTCGCGGCGGCCTGGCGGCAGATCACCACCGCCACCACCTTGCCGTGGTGGGCCCTCGCGGCCATCGAGTCCGCCGCAGGTGCCTTCGAGTCCCAAGCACGCGACTACGAAAAAGGCGACACCAGCGAGGGATCATGACCATGGACGAGACCACCAAACCTGTCCCGCCACAAACTCTGGCGGAAGCTCATGAGGCGGTGGCCGCTATTCGGCCGTCTCGGATAGCGCCGCTGACCCAGTGGCTGGCTTATCACCAGCAGGCGGCGGCGTTGTATGCCGAAGTCGCCGAGATCGATCGGGGTCACCATCACGAGACGCTGTTCATGGCCGAACGGGAACGACAGAGCGCAAAGGAGATCAAAACCAAGATTTCCCACCAGCACCCGACCGATGAGGAAGAGAGATGACGGTGACGAAAGCCACGAATCCTGAAGCGCCGCAGACGTTGATGCAGGCTCACGGAGAGTTGGTGCGCATTCGACCGGGTCGCGACGCGTCATCGACGGCATGGCTTGCGTATTACCAACGGTCGGTGTCGGTGTACGAGCAGATCACCAAGACCGATCCGGGTCACGAGGGTGAAGCCCGGTACTGGGCACACCGGGAGCGCGCCCGAGCCCAGAACATCGCCGCACGAATAAGAGCGCTGGCACCAGGCGAGTAATGACGACGCCAGGACCGGCTAACTAGCAGGAAGGGAGGTGCTGCACTAAACACACCACACAACAGGCAAGTACAGAAGGAGCTTTTAACGCGCCGGGGTGGTGCGGTACTGCCGCACGCCCTCATCAATCGCAGGACCGACGTACGCGCAGAAGCGGAATCTCTGGCTACCAACCTGATCCGCTTCTGCGCTGTCCACCCGAGTCAGGAGTGAACAGTAGTGAGGATACGCACAACGACCGGGCACGGCGCAAGCCCCCTGCCCGGTAGAAATGACAACAGCAACAACCACACGTGCGCGGCGATCACCTTGGTGGGAATCGGGGGTGGTCGGTGATGGACGCGTACCGGATTGCTCTGGTGATCGCCGGTGCCGGTGTGCTCGGCGTCGTGGTGTGGGTCTTGGCCAAGGTCGGTAAGGCTCTGGTCAAGCTCGCCGAAGCTCTCGCGGCAGCTGCGGTGGTGCTCATCGCTGTGTGGCTGGTGATCAGGGCGGTGGTGTGGGCGCTGCGTCAGACGGTCACCCACTGGCGGACCAGCCTGACCGTGTTGGCCCTGCTGGCGTGGTGGCAGTGCTGGGGTTCGACTTGCCTGGTCGTCACCGCCGGTGTCGTCGCCAGCGTGCTGACCGGGTGGCGGCTGGTTGACCTGGCGTCGTTTGATGCGTGGGCGGGTCGGCACCTGCGCTCGTGGTGGCTGCGCTGGACGGTCTACGCCCCCAAGCTGCCCCAGTGGCTGCACGCCTGCGGCCTGAGCATTAAACCCGACGCCGCACCCGTGGTCGTGATGATGAATCCCCTCGGGCGCAGCATCCGTCGCGGCCGCAGGCAGGCCCCCGCGCATCTGCCCCAGGTGCTCGGGGTGCGCTCGGGCGCGTCGTGGGACGAGGTCCGCATCAGACTGGTGCCCGGCCAGAAGCCGGAAGACTTCGATCAGGCCACGCGGGCGTTGGCCTCGGCCCGGGCAGTGGCCCGCTGCCAGGTCCGAGAACTCACCCCCAACGTGGTCTCGATCGATTTCCAGCGCCGCAACCTGCTCGCCGACCCGGTGCCCTGCCCGGATCTGGCCACGCTGGCGAAGGTTGCGGGCGCGTCGGTGGATTTGCGGCGGGTGTTCTCCGGGCGCACCGAATACGGCCAGGACTGGCACGTCCCCCTCGCAGGTGGTCACACCCTGGTCGCGGGGGCCAGTGGGGCGGGCAAGAACTCCGCGATGTGGTGCCCGCTGGTCTCGATCGCCCCCGCCATCCGCGACGGCCTGGTGCGGGTCTCCGGGATCGACCCCAAGGGGATGGAACTGGCCTACGGGAGGCGGATCTTCCACCGCTACGCAGTCACCGGCACCGACGCCCTAGCCGTCCTCGATGACCTCGTGGAGACCATGCACACCCGCAAAACCACCTTCGCCGGGCACCTGCGGGTGGCGCCGATCAGCACCGAACACCCCCTGGAACTCCTAGAATTCGACGAAATCGGCGCCCTGACCAAATACACCGACCGCAAGACCCGCGACGCGATCACCGAACGAGTCGCCCTGCTGACCACGCAGGGCCGGGCGTTGGGATTCACCGTCCGTGGCTACGTCCAGGAACCCACCAAGGACACCGTCCCGGTCCGGGAGCTGTTCCCCCGGCGGATCTGCCTACGGGTCTCAGCGAAATCCCATGTCGGGATGGTCCTGGGGGATCAGGCCTACGAGCGGGGCGCGTGGGCCAACCGGATCACCGAAACCGACGCCGGGACCGGATACGTCTTCGGCGAGGGCATCCGCGAACCCCTACGCGTCCGAGCCGGGTGGGTGCCCGACGCCACGATCAAACAACTCGAAACGTTCATCACCGGCCCCCTCACCCACGACACCACGGTGCTGCCCTTCCCGACCAAACCCACCGACCCGACCGGGTCAACTCACGGAGGTGCCGCATGACCACGACCGCTGACCTGCTTGCCGCGATCGGCGCGCACCTCGCTGCCGTCGAGCTGCCCCCGATCGCCTCAGTGCTCGTGACCGCTGCGATCTCGGCACCGCAGGTCACCGTGCAGCTAGCCAGCCACGACCCCACCGCGATCGCCCACGGGCTGCTGACCTGGGCCGACACCCTGACCCAGGTCACCGCCCAAGCCCGGCGAGTCCCCCGCAGTGGCTCGGTGCACCTGTCGGTCACCGGGCTGTTACCCGACGGAGCCTCGGTCCTGGTCTATGGCGCCATGCCGGTCCCCGAACACGGCCTCGGCGCCGACCTGGCACCCAATGCCACCACCACCATCCCGCTCGGCGCGCTCCGCCGCGCGACCACCCTCCGGGAGGCCAGGGACTGATGACAGCCACCCAACCCACCGCGGTCGATATCACGGCACTGACCCGGGCGCAGCGAGCCACGCTGCCGCTCAGCGCTGACGTCGCCCAAGCCCTGGCCGAGCAGCACGGCGTCTGCATCCGGCCCCTAGCCATGCGCCGCATCGACACCACCACCGGCCGCACCGACATCGTCCCGGTGCCCTGTGGGTCCACCCGGGCAGACCAATGCCCACCGTGCGCGGATAAGGCCCGCAGGTTGCGGATGGCCCAATGCCGCCAGGGCTGGCACCTCGACGCCGAGCCCGTCACCGACCGGGCCAAGCCCAGCGAACAACACCAGGAGCTGATGGCCACCCGCGCCGATCTGGCCGCCGTCTACACCGAGTGCAAAGCCATCGGCGACGAGGTCACCTGTGAACAAATCGCCGAATCCGTGGCCGAACTGGACACCGAACTCCGCGCGGCAGGAGTGCGCGGACGACTCACACCACTGGACCCACCGGCCAAGCCGGTCAAGCGTTCGACTCGGCGTCGCCAGGATGCTCCGGACCTGCCGCGGCGACCTGTCGAGCACCGCACCCTGGGTCGGGTATTCGCCGGGCGCTACCGGCCCTCCACGTTCCTGACCCTGACCCTGGATTCCTACGGCCGCGTCGATAGCGACGGCGCTGCGGTTGATCCGGACCTGTATGACTACCGGCGGGCGGCTCGGGACGCGATCCACTTCCCCGCGTTGCTGGATCGGTTTTGGCAAAACACCCGGCGCTGTGTCGGGTGGGAGGTGCAGTACTTCGGCACCGTCGAACCCCAAAAACGGGGCGCTCCGCACTTCCACGCCGCCATCCGAGGCGCCATCCCCCGCACCGAACTGCGGGCGATCACGGCGGCGACGTATCACCAGGTGTGGTGGCCCGCCCATGACCGGCTCCTCTACACCGACCAGCGGCTACCGGTCTGGGACACCCGGGCCAAGGCCTTCACCGACCCCGACACCGGCACACCACTGCCCACCTTCGACCAAGCCAGCGAAGAACTAGCCGAGCCCGCGCACGTGGTCCGGTTCGGGACCCAAGTACACGTCAAGGGCATCCTAGGCGGCACCGAAGAAGCCGGCCGCCACGTCGGCTACCTCACCAAATATTTGACGAAATCCGTAAGCCAAGCGGCCGGGCTCGGCGAACACGCCACCGACGCCCACCGCGACCACGCCCACCGGCTCCACGCCCAACTCCGCGTCAC
>QHBZ01000127.1 GCA_003244055.1 Pseudonocardiales bacterium
AGCGTCGGCCCCTCATCGACGAAGGCCCTGTAAACCACCAGCGTGTCGGGATTGAGCTGGAGGTTATTCTGCGCGTTGGCCATTGCGCTGGCCAGCACCTTCGACACCAGGGCGGAGGCGGCCTGCGGTGCGAACTCGAGCACTGCGAGCGCCTCCTGCGCGCTGCGGCCCTGGATGAGCTCGACCACCCGGCGCGCCTTCATGGGCGTCACGCGGACATACCGAGCCCGCGCCACCGCGCGGGATGGCTCCTGCGCTGTCGCGGCACCGGCCTCGTTACGGGCGTCCATGCGCTGCTACCTCTTCGTCTCTTCGTTGCTTCGGGGGGGTCCAGCTCGCCGGCTCAGCGCCGCCGCGCCCTTCGGTCGTCCTTGATGTGACCCCGGAACGTGCGGGTGGGGGCGAACTCACCAAGCTTGTGGCCGACCATCGCCTCGCTGACGAAGATCGGGATGTGTTTGCGCCCATCGTGCACCGCGATGGTGTGGCCGATCATGTCGGGAATGATCGTGGAGCGGCGCGACCAGGTCCTGATGACCTGCTTGGTGCCAGCCTCGTTCTGCGCATCCACCTTCTTGAGCAGGTGGTCGTCGATGAACGGGCCCTTCTTCAGGCTACGCGGCATGCTTGCACCCCTCCTGCTCAGCGCTTCTTGCCGGTACGGCGGCGGCGGACGATCAGCGTGTCGCTGGCCTTGTGGCGCCGAGTGCGGCCTTCGGGCTTGCCCGCCGGGTTCACCGGGTGGCGCCCACCGGAGGTCTTACCCTCACCACCACCGTGCGGGTGATCAACTGGGTTCATCACGACACCACGAACCGTGGGACGCTTGCCCTTCCAGCGCATCCGGCCGGCCTTACCCCAGTTGATGTTGCCCTGTTCGGAGTTGCCGACCTCCCCCACTGTGGCGCGGCACCGGACGTCAACGTTGCGGATCTCACCTGATGGCATCCGCAGTTGGCCGAAGGGACCGTCCTTGGCTACCAGCTGGACTCGCGCACCAGCCGAGCGGGCGATCTTCGCCCCGCCGCCGGGTCGGAGCTCGATCGCGTGCACCACGGTGCCGACCGGGATGTTGCGCAGCGGCAGGCTGTTACCCGGCTTGATATCGGCCTTGGGGCCGTTCTCCACGGTATCGCCCTGGCGCAGTTTCTCCGGGGCGATGATGTAGCGCTTCTCGCCGTCGGCGTAATGCAGCAGGGCGATCCGCGCGGTGCGGTTCGGGTCGTACTCGATGTGCGCGACCTTGGCCGGCACGCCGTCCTTATCCGCCCGCCGAAAGTCGATCAGTCGGTACGCACGCTTGTGCCCGCCACCCTGGTGCCGGGTCGTGATCCTGCCGTAGGAGTTCCGGCCGCCCTTGTTGTGCAGCGGCCGGACCAGCGACTTCTCCGGATGGTCGCGAGTGATTTCGGCGAAGTCGGCGACGCTGGAGCCGCGTCGGCCCGGGGTCGTCGGCTTGTACTTGCGGATGCCCATGTCTATCCGTCCTCGCTCACGCGGCCGGCCCGCCGAAGATCTCGATCGGCTTGCTCTCCGGCGACAGCGTCACGATCGCCCGCTTGGTGTCCTTACGCTTGCCGTATCCGAACTTGGTGCGCTTGCGCTTGCCCGGACGGTTGAGAGTGTTGACGCTGAGCACTTTCACCCCGAAGACCTTCTCGACCGCGATCTTGATCTCGGTCTTGTTGGCGTGCGGAGCGACCAGGAAGGTGTACTTGTGCTGGTCCAGCAGGCCGTAGCTCTTCTCCGAGATGACCGGTCTGCGGATCACGTCACGGGGATCGGGGATCATCGCGCTGCCTCCTGCACTGCGGTGTCTGCAACCGTGGTGTGGGCAGCCGTGGTGCGCCCGCTGCGCCCGGCCAGGAATGCCTGCAGGCCCTCCGCGGTGAACACCACCTCGTCGTTGCTCAGCACGTCGTAAGTGTTGAGCTGGTCGGAGGTCAGCACGTGTACCGAGGGCAGGTTACGCACGCTGCGGCGACTCACCTCGTCGGCACGGCTGATCACCACCAGCACCTTGGTGTTCCGGCCGGCCAGCGCGTCAAGAACCGTGCGAGCCGCCTTGGTGGACGGCGCGTCACTGGTGACGAGCGCGGAAACCACATGCACCCGTCCGTCGCGGGCCCGGTCCGACAGCGCACCGCGAAGCGCGGCGGCTTTCATCTTCTTCGGGGTGCGCTGGCTGTAGTCCCGCGGGTGTGGGCCGTGCACGATGCCACCACCAGTGAACTGCGGCGCGCGGATCGAACCCTGGCGGGCGCGTCCGGTCCCCTTCTGCCGGTAGGGCTTGGTGCCGCCACCGCTGACCTCGCCTCGGGTCTTGGTGCTGTGCGTGCCCTGCCGCGCCGCAGCCAGCTGGGCGACCACCACCTGATGCATCAATGGGATGTTCGCCGGCACATCGAAGATCTCGGCTGGCAGCTCGGCGGTGCCCGCGGTGGCGCCGTCCGGGGTTCGCACATCGACCCTTCTCACTTCTGGGCTCACCCCTACACACCACCCTTCGCTGCGGTCTTGACCAGCACCAAGCCGCCCTTCGGACCGGGTACCGCTCCCTTGATCAGCAGCAGCCCCGACTCGGCGTCGACCCGGTGCACAGTGAGATTCTGGGTGGTCACCCGGACGTTGCCCATCCGGCCGGCCATCCGGGTTCCCTTGAACACCCGGCTCGGCGTGGCGCAGCCACCGATCGAACCCGGTGAGCGGTGCTTGCGCTGGGTGCCGTGGCTGGCTCCGAGACCCTTGAAGCCGTGCCGCTTCATAACCCCTGC